>VAWR01000094.1 GCA_005885245.1 Actinomycetota bacterium
GGACGATGGCAGACCGTCCTGATTGGGACGTTGGCGGCCGTTGCGTGACGTTCTCGCCAGTCCCACGGCACGGTGTCCGACACCGAGACGTGGCCCCGCCAGCCGGCGCGCCTTCGGACAGGTTCTGACCACGCCCCGCGAGTAGGCTCCGCCCGATGGAGTTGACGGAGCAGCGGGAGCGGTCTGGGCCGAGCGAGACCGACCCAGGCGAGATCCGCGGATTGCTCGCCGCCGCACAGGGATACGCGGTGCTCGGGCGGGATCGCAAACGAGTGGGCATCTTCATCGAGTTCGCCGACGCGGACGGCGAGCGGATCGCGGTCCGTCGTGACGGCGTCTTCGTCTGGCGGCGGGAACTCCTGTCCCTGGCAACGGTGGCGACGGTTCTCCCAGAACGACGCGTCATCTTGCTCAACGTAGAGAGCAGCTCCCTCGATGAAGAACCGGTGGCTGCCCCGGATCCCACGGACGCCGCGGACTGGCGAGGGCGGATCGCCCGTTACGTCTCACCTGGCGAAGGCGAGGACCCCGAGATCCCTCGGCGCGAAGACAGTCCGGTCGACCGGCATTTGCGCTTCATCTCGACCTCAGCCGGCTACCGCCTCGTCGAGGCGGAGGGCCGGCCGCCATCCGCAGGTTCCACGGTTGCCGTGCCCGAACAGGTTGGCTCGTTCCTGGTGCTGAAACTGGGGCCGTCACCGCTTCCCAATGACGACCGGATCTGCGCCTACCTCGCCCCGCGGTGATCTGCTAGCTGAACAGCTTGTCCTGGGACCTGTCTTCTTCGTGCTTGCTCACGGTCGCAACGACGCCGGCCGCCAGGTCGTGCAGTTTCATCCGCTGGCTTCGAGCCTGGCGCCGCATCTCGTTGAATGCCTCGTCCGGGCTGATCGACTCTCGCTCAGCAAGGATTCCCTTCGCTTGCTCGATCACGACCCGCGAGTCAAGGGCCGTCTGGAGCTGGATCGTGCGTTCGAGCAAGAACCCCGTGGGGTCGCTCGCCTCACGCCCCTTTGAGGCAAGCATGGTGTAAGTCCTCTCACCGAACCCGATCTGGCAGGCGTCCAGTCCGCCCTCGCTCAACCAGAGCCCGAGAGCGTTGAACAACTCCACCACCTTCTTCGCGGTCTCGCTATCCAGCCGTAGTTCGACTTCGGTCGACGGATCGCCCCCGTCGAGATTCGCCGAAAAGCCGGCCCCGAGCGAAGCGATTAGGCGTTGTGCATGGGCGGTACTAGGCGCGCGCACCCTGATCACGTCCATGAGGTTCTCCTCCCGTCGTGCTGCCGTTCCGCGTATAAGCGGAAGCGAGCGACGGAGCAGTGGTCTGGGGCCTCGCCGGGCGCAACTACCTAAGCGGCCGACCCCACCATAGCCTCTTCAAACCGATGTTGGGTTGTCTCCCGATACCCGAGAAGCTCGGGATTTCGATACTCTCGGGCCCGCCGACGAGTCGGCCGCCGGGACCCTTGCGGCCACACAAAGGGGGTCTCATGTCCGGTGAGCAGTTCGACGCCCGAAGTCCTCGAGGTCGTCGAGGGCCACTTTTCCGCTTTCGCTGCAGCGCCTGTTCCTACGGCGCCAGTCGCAGCGCAGCGCCCGAACGCTGCCCGATGTGCGGCGGCTCGAAATGGGATCACGAAAGCTGGCGGCCCTTCTCAGCCCTGGCGCGCGACCTCGCTCCAGACAGCAACATTCTCAGAGCGTTCGAGGAGCGGTGAGCGCGGGCGGTGGACCGCAAGTTTCCTGTGCATTTGTTACTCCTCTCTCCCCGAACAACAGATGCCGCCTGGGCGACTGCTGGAACGTACTAACGCTGGACGAGCATCGTCCGTTCGTGAGGCTTCATGGCTAGCGGCGGGGGTGAGATTTGAACTCACGGACCGCCTTGCGACGGTCAGCGGTTTTCAAGACCGCCCCGTTCGACCGCTCCGGCACCCCGCCGTGCGTGACAGCGTAGCCGGGCGCTAGGACCGGATCTTCGCCGGAGCTCCGTAACGCTGTAGCACCTCCGGCACGTCGCCCTGGAAGTTCTCCAGGATCGCCAGCATCCAGCGGTCGGTCGCTGCAGTGCCGTTGAGCGTGTGCGGCGTCTCGAGGCTCCCGCCTTCCATGCGATAGCGGATTCCGCTGCGGCGCGCCTGGTAGTCGGTCGTGTTCGAGCACGACGTGATCTCGCGATACCGGCTCTGCGACGGGAACCACGCCTCGATGTCGTAGCGCTTCGCGGCGGCGCTGGAGAGATCGCCCGCCGCCGTGTTCACCACGCGGTACGGCAGCTCGACGCTTTGCACCAGCGACTCCTCGAGCGCCAGCATCTGCTCGTGGACGGCCCACGATTCCTCGGGCCTGGTGTACACGACCATCTCGACCTTCTGGAACTGGTGCACACGAAACATCCCCCGGGTGTCGCGCCCAGCCGCGCCCGATTCGCGCCGGAAGCAGGACGAGAACGCGCAGTAGTGCAGCGGCAGTTCCTCGAGGATCTCGCCCATGTGCATGCCGATCAGCGGGACCTCCGAGGTGCCGACGAGATAGAGACCGTCTTCGGGGATCGCGTAGTAGTCGCTCTTGTCAGAGGGGAAGAAGCCGGTCCCGTACATCGCCTCCTCGCGGACGAGCACCGGCGGGATCATCGGTGTGAAGCCTTCCTGGACGAGCCGATCCAGCGCGTGTCTGTACAGCGCGAGCGCGAGCAGCGCGGTATCGCCCGCGATGAAACCGAAGCGCGCGCCCGAGATCTTTGCGGCTCGTTCGAGCTCGAATCGTCCGAGCTCGGTGTGCTCACGAGGGTGCTCGAGCTGGGGCGGCTCGCCCCAGCGTTTGATCTCGACTGCCTCGTCCTCCGTCATGCCGTCGGCCGCGGATTCGTGCGGCGGGTTCGGGACCTTCGCCAGCGCCGCCTCGCGCTCGGCCTCGGCCGCCGCGAGCTCCTCCTCGAGGGCACGCAGCCGATCCTTGACCCCCTTCAGCTCCTCGATCTGCTCCGGCGTCGGCTTGCCGTCGATCTTCTGCCGCGCGCGGAGCTCGTCGACCTGCGGGACGAGCGCGCGCCAGCGCCCGTCCGCAGCGAGCAGCTCGTCGAATGCGTTGTCGGCGCCCCGGCGCCTGAGCGCGGCGCGGAACGCCTCCGGGTCGTTACGGGCGGCGCGGAGGTCGATCATGCGCGGGAGTCTAGGTACGCCTCCAGCACCTGGGCGACGCCCTCCTCGTCCACCGAGGGACAGACGAAATCCGCGCGCTCCTTCACGAGGTCGTGTGCATTCGCGACCGCGACGCCGTAGCCGGCCCAGTCGACCAGCTCGATGTCGTTTTCGCCGTCGCCGAACGCCACTGTTCCCTCGCGCGAAAAGCCGAGATGCTCCGCCACGAACGCGAGTCCGGCCGCCTTCGTGACCTCAGGCGAGGCGAACTCGAGGAAGTAGGGGAGGGACGTCGAGATGTAGAGCCGCCCGTTGAAGCGCGCGACCATCCGTTGCTTCAGGCCGTCCAGGATCTGCGGATCGCCGATCACGACGAGCTTCGTCGGCGGCTCGTCGAGCCACGCGAGCAGATCGCCGACCGGATGCAGCTCGATGTTCTGGAAACCGGCGTACTGCTCTGCCTCGGGTGTGATCTCGGCGACGTAGAGCTCGTCGTCGACGTAGCAGTTGAGTCCGAAGCCTTCGTCGTTCAGGACGGAGATCGTCTCGCGTGCCAGCTCGAGCGGAATCGGCTCGTGTCGAAGCCACCGCCCGGAGACCGGCTCCGCGACGACCGCGCCCTGGTAGCAGACGACCGGATCGTCGATTCCGGCCTCGCGTGCGTATCCCCGCACGGCCTGGAACATGCGGCCGGTGACGAGGATGACGTGAATTCCGGCGTCGCGTACCGCGCCGATCGCGGCACGCGTGCGCGGGTGCAGCACTGCGTCCTCGGCGATCAGCGTCCGGTCGAGGTCGCATGCGACCGCTTCGACGCGTTGCGGGAAGTCGGGCGGGAGGTTCAGCCCTGTGGCTTCGTCAGGAAGTCGACGAGCGCCTTCAGGTCGTTCGCCGGCAGCGAGCTGTACGACTTCGGCATGACGTTCTTCGGGAAGCCCGGCTGGACGTACTTGTTCGGATCGACGATCGAGTCGTGGACGAACGTTGCCAGTGGCTGTTTCGCCTGCTTGGCGTAGGTCGACAGCTTGTCGAGATCCGGCCCGATCGTCCCGTTCGCGTCCGACCCCGCGGGCGCGTAGGTGTGACAGGCGCCGCAGCCCTGGTTGACGAAGACCGCCTTCCCGGGCGCTTCTGCCTTGATCGTCCCGATAACGGTTCTGGCGACTGGTTGGATCGTGCCTTCACTGCCGCAGCCCGCGAGCGCGAGCACGGCCACGACGGAGGCGGCGGTCAGGGCTCCGCGGCGCATCGGGCGCGAGTCTACTGACTCCCAACGGGCGAGAGCCACGCATCCGAGCGCGCCGAGACCGATCACGTCGACCGGCGAGTCGTTCACCAGCAGCGAGACCACAATCGCGACGAGCATCGCCTCGACTGTTCGTGGTCTCGGTCTCATCGTTGCCATCCACACGAGCACCGCTGCGGAAGCAACGAAGAGGACGATGTTGTACGCGGACCTCGTCGCCGTCCTCCAGGACAGGTGCAGCCGGTTGCCCAGGTCGCCGAGGATCGACCCCGGACCTGTCCCGACCGCGTGCGTGACATGGCTCGAGCCGCCGAGTGCTGCGTCGAGCCCTACGAGTGCCAGCGCGAGCACGACGACGCCGGCGCCGAGGAGCGCGAGCCGTCGGGGTGTGAGCGCGAGCCCGCGCAGGCGGACCGCGAGTACGGCGAGCGCCGCGGCGAAGACGAGGAGACCGCCGCCGTCCGCTCCGGCCTTGCTCCAGCCGAGGGCGACCAGTGCGAGGCCCCCCACCGGGATGAGCCAGCGCATGCCGCCGATCGCCGCGGCAGCCAGGACGGGCGGCAGCAAAAAGGTCTCGACCTGGTTGCCGATGCCGTAGAAGCGTCCACCGCCGTCGGGCCGAGCGCCGAGGACGGCGAGCGAGTTGAGCTCGGGATCGGCGGCGAGCAGGATCGTGAAGACGACCAGGAAGGTCGCAACGAGGGGCGGGAGCCATTCTCGCCGCCAGGAGCCCGCAGTCGCGAGGACCGCAGCGAGCCCGGCCATCAGCGGGATCACGACCCAGAACCGCGTCGCTCCTGCCAGTGAGAGGAGGAGCGACGCGGTCACTGCCGCCGAGCCGAGCAGCACGGCAGCGCGTGGGCGCAGCAGGGCGAGGAGGGGGAGCATCAGGACGACGATCACGAAGACCCAGCCGCGGTCGTCGTGCACGCGCGACAGACGTGTGTCCAGCTGGCGGAGGTCGTCGATCGTGTCGCGATCCTGCTGCGAGCGGATCGTCGGCGTGCGGCCCTGCCGCAGGTCCACCAGCGTCGGCGCGATGTCCGCGATGCTGACGAGACCGCGAATGCGGGTGGACTTCGAGGTGAGCGTGCCGTGGTAGCCGCCGCCGACGAAGGCCACCCGATAGCGCTTCGTGTTGTGGTGGCGGCCGGGGGGCGGCAGTTGCACGTACACGATCGGCCGCCGTGCGCCGGTCGGCGCGACCCCGAAATGGAGCTCGGCGATCGGCGTGCCTCCCGGCTTCCCGCCGAGGAGCGCGTTCTCGACCTGGCCGCGAACGAGCGAGGCGATCGTGGAGTCTCGGCTGATCTGGCCACCGGCCCCCGGCACGTACAGGCCGAGCGCGAACGGACCTTTGACAAAGGACGGTGGAATCGGGCCCGGCGGCAAGACGTAGATGACCGGCCCCGCCCGGGCCGTCGAGGCCGCACCAAGGAGCACCGCAGCAGCGATCCCCACGGCTACGATTCGTTGCAACATCCTCGCTTCCAAGGAGAGCGATTCTCGATGAAACGCCGGTCTTACGGGCGCGACGCCGGTCTGTCGCTACGAATGGTGCTCACGGGCACGTTGCTTGGGCTGCTGTACGTCGTCTTTGCGGTCGTCCTCTTCCAGGTCCTGAACGTCGGCCTCGTCCCGATGATCGTGATCGTCGTCGGGATCGCCTTCTTCCAGTACTTCACCTCCGACAAGCTCGCGCTGGCTGCATCCGGCGCGAAGATCGTCGAGCGCGACCAGGCGCCGCAACTGCACGACATGATCGAGCGCCTCTGTGCGATGGCTGATCTACCCAAGCCGCGCGTCGCGATCATCGACACGGACGTACCGAACGCGTTCGCCACGGGGCGCAGCCCGAAGCATGCTGCCGTCGCCGTGACGCGGGGGCTCTGGGAGCGGCTGGAGCCGCAGGAGGTCGAGGGCGTGCTCGCGCACGAGCTCTCGCACGTCGCCAACCGCGACGTCCTGATCATGACCGTTGCCAGCTTCTTCGCGATGCTCGCCGGCCTGCTGACCCGCTTCGGGATCTACGGCGGGATGTTCGGCGGCGGTCGCGGCCGTGACAACAACGCCGTTCCGGTCTGGCTGATCGTCCTGCTCGTCTCGGTCGTGACGTACTTCCTCAGCCAGATCCTCATCCTCGCGATTTCGCGCTACCGCGAGTACGCCGCCGACCGAGGCTCGGCGCTGATCACCGGTGCTCCGGAGCACCTGATGAGCGCGCTCCAGAAGATCTCGAGCGAGATGTTCCGCATCCCACAGCGCGACCTGCGACAGGTCGAAGGCATGAATGCGTTCTTCATCATCCCGGCGAGCGTCAAAGGCTCCGTCAGTCAGCTGTTCCAGACGCATCCGCCGCTCGAGAAGCGCCTGGCCGCGCTGGGGGAGATCGCCCGCGAGATGGGCCGACCCGTCGCCTAGTCTGTTGCGCCGTGAGGCGCAAAGCGCTGGGGCGTGACTTCGGACTGTCCGTGCGGATGCTGATCGTGAGCGCCATCCTCGGTGCCGCATGCCTGGCCGTGATCTTCTGGCCACTGATCATGGCGGCGGCGCGCGAGCTCGGGAAGTCGGCCTGATGGGGCTCCGCGACGTTCTCTTCGGCAAGAAGAAGCTGGCCGGCCCCGCGCAGGAGCGGCTCTTCGCGCTGACGACCGCCGCGGTGACGCTGGACACGGAACTGGGGCTCCGGTCTGCGGGAGTGGGAGGGGTCGTCTTCAAGCCCCTCTCCGCGGGAGAATTCGTGCGGGCGGAGAACGACCTGCAGCAAGTGCTGGACGCGGTTGCGGCGGAGTCGGGCTCGAAGCTCGAACGCCGCGACGACTCCTTCGGCTACACGTGGATCATCGTCCGCGACGCGCAGCTCGAGGATCAGGTGACGACGATCCACGCGGTCGCGCAGGGCCTGGAGGAGCAGGGCTTCGGCCCCCAGCTCCTCGCCGCCGTGTTCAAGTTCGACGGCGGCAAGCATCCCGTGTACTGGATCTACGGGTACAAGCGCGGCGCATTCTGGCCGTTCGTCCCGACCGGCGACGACCAGAAGCGAGACAACGCGGAGGAGCTCGAGCTGAAGGCGAAG
>VAWR01000095.1 GCA_005885245.1 Actinomycetota bacterium
ACGGCGTCCTGGCCGCGTTGGCGGCGGGAGAGGTCGTAGCCGACCTTCGGCCGCCGGCGTGCGTGCCAGGCCGACTCGACCAGCAGCCGCCGGACGTGGCTGTTGCCGACCTTCGTGATCGAGCCCTGTCGGCGCTTCTCGCCCGAGGAATGCTCGCTCGGCACGAGACCGACGAAGGCCATGAACTCCTCGGCGGTGCGGAAGCGGCTGAAGTCGCCGATCTCACTGACGAGCGCGAGCGCGGTCAGCGTGTCAACGCCGCGCAGACAGCGCAGCCGAGCAACGAGCTGCTTCCACGGCTGCTGCTCGGCCGTTTCGCGGATCGCCCGCTCCAGCGCCTCGATCCGCGCGTCGACGAGATCGACGGTATGCAGATAGGCGTCGAACGTGACCTGCTCGGCGACGAACGCAAACCGCTGCTCCGACAGCCACCTGCGACGCACGACCGTCCACGAGCTGGTCGGCAGCAGCCGCCCGTGACGCAGACAGAACTTCGACAAGCGATGCCGATCGCGCATCCGATCAAGGCGCGCGTCCTCACGCGCCCGCACCAGATCGCGAGCCGACTCCTGCTCGGGCGAGGGCACATGGATCGGCTCGAGCAACCCACCCGCGAACAACCGCGCGAGCTTGCGCGCATCACGACTGTCCGTCTTGACGCGATCACCCGGCCGCCGCGGCACCAGCCCAGGCGCAACCACCGCGCAGTCGATGCCGCGCTCTACAAGATGACGGTAGAGACCGAAACCAGTCGGTCCCGCCTCGTAACAGCAACGCACCCCCGGCCAACGACGCAGCACCCGCTCGACCGCTTCCTCGTCATAAGGCAGCGTCCGCTCCTCCAACAACTGATCGGCGCGAACGGCCGCCAGCCGGATCGAACGCGCGTGCACGTCCAGCCCGATCGTTACCGTCGTAGAGTCGTACATGGTCGGCGACCTCCGTATGTGGCTCTACCGGGCACACCCCGGCAACCCACGACAAATGCGTAGGCGCCGACCACTCTCCGCCGACAACCGGACACCGCAGCCAACCGGGCCACGGCTCCATCCTGTCTTAGTCGATCGTCAGTCGTCGTGACGATGCTTCCAGAAGAACCAGCACAGAGTAGTCAGGATCGCGAGTGGAATTACGATCGACCCGAGGATGACGAACGCTGTCGCCTGATCGCCGGCAGCGGAAACCACATCCGTCGCCGCACGCCCCATCAGGTTAACTTGCATCGCTGCGCTCCTCTCCGGGTTTAGCGAGCATTCTCGAGCGTCGATCGCCGCCTGACTGATCGACGACCCGGTTGTCGCGGAAGAGCCGAAAGGCAACAGGCACCACCGCTTCGTCTACGGCGACCAGCGAAAACCCCTTGTCCGGCTGCTTCGCGAGGCACTCAACTGCTCCTGTGCGTGCGGTTCGCCGGGCTTTTCGATCTCGTGCCTGCAAGTGGGGCGGTCCGATCTCGGACGGAGCCGCACGCATGCTCTCTGGGAGCCCCGAGTAAACCGCTCGAGACTACGAGGGAGTGCGGCGCGAACGGCGCGTTCGTGCGGCGAGTCGCTGCTCGAACTGACCTTTCAAACGCTCGGTCGTGACGTGATGTTCTGTCTCGACCTCCAGCGGAATCTCGACCCTGGTCCCGGTGGGCTCGAGGCTGACGACCTCCACGTGGTCGGTCACGTGCTCCCGGTATGAATGGTCATAGCACTCGCCTTCTTCAAGAGAATCTTCACGCGGTCGCTCCCGATGAATCAGGCGCACGGCCTGATTATCGCTGAGGTTTGTGGAACCTGCCGCGTCAGCACGAAAACGACGTTCGCGCTGCCAAGGGCTCGCCGGAGGGTGATGCATCGTCGAGCGGCGGTCTCGCGAGCTACTGTGGGCTACCTCGCGCCGATCTTCGCCAGCCTCGGACTGGGTTGCTCCGCCCACAACGCCACGACTTGCAGGAGGTCCTATGAGCGGTTACGCAGTGGCGCATCTTGACGAGATCGACGAGATCAGCGACGGCCGCTGTCCCTCGCGGCCTGTCCGGCTCCACTTTGGCATCACGTCCTTCGGCGTCAACGCGTGGACGGGCCGCGACGCAGGCGACCGGATCATCAACGAGCACGACGAGTCGGAGGATGAGGACTTGCAGGAGGAGCTCTACCTCGTCCAGCGAGGCCGCGCGACGTTCGAGCTCGACGGCGAGCGGGTGGACGCGCCCGCCGGCACGCTCGTCTTCGCCCGCCCAGGCGTCAAGCGCACGGCGTTCGCCGAAGAGGCGGGGACGACGATCGTTGCGCTCGGCGGCACGCCGGGGAAGGCCTACGAACCTTCGGGCTGGGAGATCTGGATGCCGCTCCACCGCCTCTACGAGTCGGGCGACTACGCTGAGGCTGCCGACCGCGGACGCGAGCTGATCGCAGCCCATCCTGAGTACGGCGCGCCGCTCTACAATGTCGCGTGCTGCGAGAGCCTCGCGGGGCGGACGGCCGACGCGATCGAGCATCTCCGGCTCGCGATCGACAGGACGGAGCGGTTCCGCTCGCTTGCTGCCGGCGACTCCGACTTCGATCCGATCCGCGACGAACCCGCGTTCAAGGAGCTGGTGGGCTAGTGGTAGGCCCGGGCCAAACTTTTGCCCGAACTTTTGCCCGCTCCCCGCTCGAAGGCTGAGGCGAATCCGTCGGCACCGAGCATGTCCCCTGCGCGGTTCGATTGTTCATTCCGAGCCAGCGCTTGC
This sequence comes from Actinomycetota bacterium, assembly GCA_005885245.1. Taxonomy (GTDB): domain Bacteria; phylum Actinomycetota; class Thermoleophilia; order Gaiellales; family Gaiellaceae; genus 3-1-20CM-4-69-9. Next base: position 2,720 of record VAWR01000095.1, read on the forward strand.
GCTCGCGAAGCTCCGCTGGCCCGGAGATGATCAAGCCCTCTTGTGAGTCGTTCAGTTCTCGATGGTGACGAGGGTGCCGATCGGCGTGTACGGCCAGACTTTGGCGGCGGAGGCGAGTGGCAGCTCGACGCAGCCGAGGCTTTGCGGGGTGCCGAAGGAGGCGCGGTTGAAGGCGTGGATCGCGTCGCCGCCGTTGAAGTAGCTGATGTACCGAATGCCCGGGTCGTCGTAATGAGAGCCGTCCGGATTGGTGCCGCTCATCGTGCCGGCCGGGATGTGCTCGAAGACTGGGAAAGTGCCGAGTTGGGTCGGCGCCGCGGGCACGCCCGTGTTCCCCGGCGAGCTGAGGACAGTGTGGCCGTCGTGCCAGAGAGTCAGCGACTGCGGAACGCTGCTGTGCACGTAGACGTAGCTGTAGCCGCTGACGCGGCGCTTGCCGGCGATCGCGTCGGCGAGTAGCGCGTGCCAGACGGCCGCTCCCGCCAACCCGTCGACCGCGAGCCCGTGGCTGTCCTCGAACATCATCACAGCCCCGCGGGTGATCTCGCTCGGCCGGCCCGCGCTCCAGAGCGCCCGTAGTTCGCGCGGGGTGCTCGGGAAGCGCCAGCTGAAGAGGCCCTTCGGCGCGTCTACGGCGGCTTGCAGCTCGGCGTGTGGCGTGCGCGCTACGGGCGGCCCGGACGCATGCCAGTCCAACGGTAGGTAGCCGGCCTGGGCGAGCAACTGCTGCAAGCGCAAGGGCGAGCCGGGTTGCACCTTCCAAGCGAGCCGGCGGGTCGTGTACAGGCTCCGACCTGCGCGCCCAACTACCGCCACCGCTCGCGGCAGCTCGACGCGCAGCTTGGTGGAGAAGCCGGCACCGAAACCGGAAGGGACAAAGAGGAGCGTGTGGCTGTCCGCCTGCTGCCAGCGGCCGCGGGTGCGCGGCGACAGCTTCGGCCGCGCGGAGCCGAGCACCGCGGCGAGCGGCTTCGAGAACGTGAGCCGGATCGGAGCGGCGGGGGTGAGCTGCGCGCCCGGCGCGGGACTGCTGAGCAGGATCGGCGAGCGCGCGGGCGGGAACCAGCTGACGGCGACCGGGGTGCCGAGCCGCTCCCACGGACGCGCCGCGGCGGCCACTGCGAGTGAGCCCGCAGCTGCCCGGCGGGGCAATGTGATCGAGCGACGAGCGCTGCCCAACACCCGGAAGGCGAGGTGGCCGTTAGGCCCTTCGGCGACCGCGCTGACCGGCCGATCGAACCGCACCCGGACGACCGACTCCAGCGGAACCGTCAGCCAACGCTCGCTGACGTGCGCGACCGGTGCGCGCAGCGTTAACCGCTCGCGGTGCTTGCTGCCCAGCGCCCAGGCCAGCCAGCCGGGCCGACGAATGACCACCTCGGCCGACACCCGCTCACCCGGCGTCAGCCGTACCTGTGGCGTCAGCCGGTGGCTGCGCACCGACAGCGCAATCGCGCGTCCGTCGGGCCCGAACAACTGAGCGTGTTCGAGCGTCCCGCCGAACGGCTGCACCTCTACCCGCGCCAGCGCTGCCGTGTCGGCGACCAGCGTCGCTCCCGACCACTCCCAGACAACTCCGGCGAACCCGAGCAGCACGAGGGTCACGGCGACGCAGAAACCCCACGACGCACGCCGTCGCGCGCGTCGGGGCGGGCGCAGATCGCTCCGGCGCAAGATGGGCAAGGGCGCAGATCCGAGCGTCACCCACTGAGCTTACGCACGACCAGCGCGCGGTCGACTCATGCCAATCAGCTCGGCGCTATTCGTGGGGCGGATGGCGTTCGCGGTCGCGCTTGGTGACGGGGGCGCAGGCAACGTGTTGTTGATCCCCTCGGTCGGCTCGAGGTCTGCGGGGCCGAGCTGAATGCCGTTGTCGGCGAGAGGGACGAGATGGATGGAGCGCGCGGGCGGTCTGCTAGCGGCCGTGCCGGTAGGGGGAGACGCCGAAGTGCAAGGCGACCAGGGCGGTTGCGAGCCCGACCGCGATCAGCAAGCCTCCGAGACCGACCCAGGTCCGTCTGCTGCTTCCCAAGGCCATCACCAGGCCGCCAACTACCGCGACCAGCAGGCCGACTTCTGTGATTCGCCGGGTGGCCGCATAGTGGAACGTCGTCGCGAGCATCGAGGCGGATCTTCTCCTTTCACAACCGTCGGCGCAAGGTCGATCCCGACAGGGAAGGAGAGGAGGCATCGTCTTAGACGAGCTGAAGGGTGAGTCAAGTTCGCGGCGGGCACGCGAGCGACGGGCTTTGGGCTGGAGGTTTCCCCGTTGCCCTTTTAGGGTCTGTGCAGGATCCGACGCCAACCACGTACAGCGTTAGACGTGTTCGCTTCGAGGATGCTCAGGCTGCGAGGCGTCCGGTGGTCGGTGCCAGTCGTGAGGCGACGGCCAGGACAGGTGTTGCTGTAATCCTCATCGAGCGTGCGGCCAGCTGAAGTGCGAGTTCGTGGAAGGTGCTCCAGCGTAGTCCGTAGTGGTCGCGGAGCCGCGGCGGCAGCAGGCCGGCGGTCGACAGTCGGTGCGCGGGCACAAACACGCGCAAGGGCGTGGGTAGCCGCGCCGCCAGGATCACATCTGCCACCTCCCTCGCTGGCGCGGTGACCGCGATCGTCTCGCCGTTGATCTCGGCAGCGAAGTACTCGCGAAAATCGGCGAGCGAGGCGGGGATCACGGAAGCCGGCGTCCCGAACAGACGCGCGACCAGCCCCATCTCCTGGTAGTAGCGCTCCTGATCTTCGCGCGACAGCGGATCGACGAACCGCTCATAGGCCACCAGCGACGCGTGAACGAGCGTCGCGTGAACCCAAAGCATCAGCTCGGGATCGGAAGCGGAGTACGGCGTTCCGGGCGGGAAGCGGCCGAGCTGCGTCCGTGTGGAGCCGTGCACCTGAGCGTGCACGGCCTGCACCACTTCGGCCGCCCGCTCGGCTTCCTCCTTCGTCCCGTAGGCGATCAGGTAGAGGGCGCGCAGCGTATGGACGAGGCGCCGCCAGAGATCACGTCGCACGTCCGAGTGATCGAAGACGCCGGCGGCCACGAGTGGGTGGGCCACCTGCATGAGCACCGCCGGGCCCCCACCCAAAAACGGGACGAGTGGCGTGTTGCCGAGTCTCCTGATCACGCTCTCGGGCGCGAAGTAGCCCTCCCGGCTTCTCAGTCGTTGCGCATGGGTGATCGCGCGCGAATCTCCTGCGCTCGAGCGACTTTCTGCCATCCGCACAGAATGCCCAAGCCTCGCTCGCGCCTGCCGGGTCGGCCATCCGGGGGACGGGTGGCGGATTGTGCTCGAGGGTCCGCCGAGCCCCGGCACCTTCGCGATCGCCAACGCTCATCGGGAAGGGGAGAGACCGTCAGCGCCGACGAACGTGCAGCCAACGAGGCGATCGCGGCGAACCTCGGGACAACCACTACATCAGCTTGACTTCGCCTGTCGCGGCGCCGTCGAACCGACCCTCGAGATGATTCGACTGTCCTCCCAGCCTTTGCTGGAATCCGCCGATGAGGAGCACGTCGCGTTTCCGCCAAAACGCGACAGCCATGCTTTTCGACACGAGCAGGGCGAACGACTGAGTGCGGCGGCTGCCGCTCGGGGCGGGAACTCGCTCCGCGATTTGGCAATCGTGTCTGCCTCGGTCGCGGGAGGTTGACGGACGTGCTAGCCGCGTACGCCCTGCGCTCGTTCGAGCTCGAGCTGACGAAGCACGATGCGGCGGATCTTGCCGGTGAGCGTCTTGGGCAGGTCGGCGACGAACTCGATGCGCCGCGGGTAGGCATAAGCTGAGAGCCGGTCGCGAACGAACGTCTTGATCTCCTCGGCGAGCTCGTCCGAGGGCTCGCAGTCGGGCGCGAGCACGATGAATGCCTTGACGACGTTGCCACGCAGCTCGTCCGGCGAGGCGATCGCCGCCGCTTCCCGCACCGCCGGGTGCTCGAGACACGCGGACTCGACCTCGAACGGGCCGATCCGGTAACCGGCCGCGATGATCACGTCGTCGGCGCGGCCTTCGTACCAGACGTACCCGTCGTCGTCCTGGCGAGCGGCATCCTTCGTGTGGAACCACTCGCCGCCGAACACCTCGTCGCTCTCGCCCGGTCTGTTCCAGTAGCCGAGCGGGAAGTGGGGGTTCGAGCGGGCGCGGAGGCAGATCTCGCCTCGTTCGCCGCGGGCGACCTGATGCTCGTCTTCGTCGAGGATCTCGACCTC
>VAWR01000086.1 GCA_005885245.1 Actinomycetota bacterium
GAGCTTCATCGCGGCGCCCATGTCCCCTTTGACCTTGAGCTTGCCGGTCATGTAGGCGCTCGTCGGGTTCTGCTCGCCGCTGACGATCTTCTCGAATGTCTCCTGGGAGGCCGAGATGACCGCGTCGGCGTCCTCCCCGCCCTCGGCGACGCTCACCTTGCCGTCGTCGACATGGACCGTCCACTTGCCCGCGCCCTCGATGTCGAAGAGGTACGAGTTGGTCATTCCAGCGGTCTTCGAGCTATCGGCGCGGCCTTCGAGACTGTCGAAGAAGTCCTTCACTGTCACGGCAGCAAGCCTAGCTCAGGCACGGGCTCGAGCTTCGGCTGCGCGCGCCGCGACGGGAGCTTTGCTGCGAGTGCGATCGCAAGCAGCGGCGCTCCTGCGGCGACGAGAAGCGCCGTGTGCAGGCTCGTCGCATCCGCGAGCCGGCCGAGCGCCACCGCGGCGACGCCGCCCAGCCCGACGGAGAGCCCGATGACGAGGCCTGACGCCGTCCCGATGTGGTTCGGCATGTACTCCTGGCCCATCACCATGGTTACGCCGAACGTGCCGACGACGCAAGCGCCGATCAGCGCGAGAGCGATCGCTCCCGGGATCCCGCCGACGAGCACGAAGAGGAGAACGAGCGGGCCGGTCGCGACCACACTGCCGAGCAGCACCGGCCGGCGGCCAAGCCGATCTGCAAGCGGACCGAGCAACAGCGTCCCCATTCCTCCGGAGAAGAGCATCAGCGCCAGCAGATGGTTGCCGTGCGACTTCGAGTGCCCGAGCGAGACCTCCCAGAGCGGGACGAACGTGACCAGCGCGAACCACGCCACGCTGCGCAGCGCGATCACGCCCAGCAGAAGCTTCATCGCATCACGGTCGTCGTCGCCGCGCCGCACGCGCGCAACCGTCGGCTCCGGCGCGAACCCGCGGAGGTAAGGGGTCGCCGCGACGATTGCCAGTGCCACCGCGAGGCACGGCAGAGCGAGCAGGAACCCACCGCGCAGTCCCAACGCCGCGACCACGGCCGTCGCCGCGAGCGGGCCGAGCGCATAGCCGAGATTGCCCCCGAGCGAGAACCAGGCCATCCCGCTCGCGCGCTTGCGGCCGCTGACGAAGCCTGCGAACTTCGACCCTTCGGGGTGGAACGCAGCGACGCCCACGCCTGAGCCGAGCACCAGCAGCAGGACGAGCCAGTAGCTCGGCGCATCCGCGGCCAGTGCGATCCCGATGCCCGCAAGCGCAACCCCGGAAGGCAGGAGCCACATCGCCCCGCGCCGGTCCGACCAGAGCCCGAAGAGTGGCTGGATCAGAGACGACGAAGCCTGTGAGGCCAGGATGACCCCGCCTACGGCCGTGTACGAGAGGGAGAAGCGCTCCTTCAGGAAGGGAAGCAGGGCGGGCAGCGCGCCGTTGGCGAAGTCCGTGGCGAGGTGACCGCTCGAAAGGAGCGCCATGGCCCGCCGATCGATCTCGGCCCGCACGAGCGTCAGACTAGTGGCGGTGGACTGGTCGGCTACGCGGCGTGCGAGTGCGGCAGGTAGCGCTCGATCAGCGCGTGCGAGAGCTCCCACTGCTTCCGTGCGAGCTTGACACGGTTGCGCTCGAGCCGGGCGCTGTCGGCGCCGAGCTCGCGGAGCCTCTGGCGCTCCAGGGTGAGCCCCGAGATCTGATCCAGCAGAATCTCGACCGTCGGACGGGTATGCCCACGCCGGAAACGCGATGGAACGGCGGGCCGCAGGACCGTTGCGCTCATCTCGGGGTTCATCATCGGCATGCGACGCTCAAAGTTGAGCGCAGTTAGGCGAATTTCGTAAAAGCACCGTAAATCCCTGCTCGGATACGATCGCGCACCGATGGACGCCGTCGCGGTCGAGGTCAGCCCTCCCGGCGGGATCGAGCCGGACACGCTCGCCCTGCCCTTCTCCACCGACGACTCAGGGCTTCCCTCGAACGGGGCGCGGCAGCTCGACGGCGGGTTCGAGGCCAGGTTGCGGAGACTCGCGGACGGCGGCGAGCTGAAAGGCGAGCTCGGGAAGACCGTTGTCCTTCATGCCGACGAGGATTCGAGCGTCCGTCGAGTCGTGATCGCGGGGGTCGGCAAGCGGGCCGAGCTCGACGCGGACGCCATGCGCACGGCCGCGTCGGCCGTCGTGCGCAGGGTTGCCGACGTCGGCGGCACACTGGCGTGGCTGCTCGACGAGTCCCTCCCGCTCTCCCTCGAGGAACAGGCCCGGGCGATCGTCGAGGGAACGATGCTCGGCTCCTACAGTCCGGGGCGCTGGAAGACCGAGGGCCAGCCGGAGAAGCCCGTGGAGAAGATCGTCCTCTGGGCCGCGGACGCCGGCGGCCTCGAGGAAAAGGCCCGGCAGGTGGCCGTGGTCGGCAGGTGGGTCAACACGGCGCGAGACCTCGCGAACTCGCCTCCCAACGAGCTCACACCCGAAACGCTCGCCGAGCGGGCCACCGAGCTCGCCGGGGCGAACCTGAAGGTGGACGTGCTCGATCCCGGGCAGATCGACGAGCTCGGCATGGGTGCGCTCGCGGCGGTGGGCCGTGCGAGCTCGAACGGGCCGCGGCTGATCGTGCTGCGCTACGACCCGCCGCACGCCACGCGGACCGATCTGGTGCTCGGTCTAGTCGGCAAGGCGATCACGTTCGACGCGGGCGGGATCTCGCTGAAGCCGGCGCTGAAGATGCAGGACATGAAGGGGGACATGGCCGGCGGCGCGGCCGTGATCGCCGCCACCGCAGCGGTGGCCGAACTGCAGCTGCCCGTGCAGATCGTCACCGTCGTCGCGGCTGCGGAGAATCTCGTCAGCGGCGACTCGTTTCGGCCGGGGGACATCCTCCGGGCCGCGAACGGCAAGACGATCGAGATCACGAACACCGATGCGGAGGGCCGGCTCGTCCTGGCCGACGCTCTCTGGTATGCGCGCAGGGAGGGCGCGACGCACCTGCTCGATCTCGCCACGCTCACCGGCGCGATGGAGCTCGCTCTCGGCGACTTCTACGCCGGCCTCTTCGCGAACGACGAGGACTGGCTGCAGGAGATCCTCGACGCGGCGAAGGCGAGCGGCGACCATACCTGGCCATTTCCACTGCACCCTCGCTACCGGCGCTACGTCGACTCGACGTTCGCCGACCTCAAGAACTCCTCGGATCTTCGCCAGGGTTCGCCCGTGCTCGCGGCGGAGTTCCTGCGCGAGTTCGCGGGGGAGGGGCCGTGGGCACACATCGACATGGCCGGCCCAGGCTTCCTCGAGCGATCGCGCGGCGACTACCTGACGCAGCGCGGCGGCACGGGCTACGGGGTCCGTCTGATCGTCGAGCTGTGTAACCGATTGGCGTAGCCGCATTGAACTTCGATCTCGACCCCGAGCACGAGCTCGTCCGTTCGACGGTGCGCGAGTTCGCGCAGGAGCGCATCGCGCCGATGGCCGAGGAGCTCGACCGCGAGAGCCGGTTCCCTGCCGAGCTCGTCGCCGGCATGGCAGAGCTCGGGTTGATGGGCATGACGATTCCGGAGGAGTACGGCGGAGCGGGAACCGACACCATCGCCTATGCGATCGCGGTCGAGGAGCTCACGCGTGTCGATTCGTCGGTGGCGATCACGATGGCAGCTCACCACTCACTGGGCACGTTGCCGATTTTCTACTTCGGCACGGAGGAACAGAGGCGGCAATGGCTGCCAGACCTTGCCTCCGGCAAGAGGCTGGCCGCATTCGGCCTGACGGAGGCGGACGCCGGCTCGGATGCCGGCGCAACTCGCACGCGAGCGGAGCTGCGCGACGGCGAGTGGGTCGTCAACGGCGCGAAGATCTTCATCACCAACGCGGGGACCGACGTCACCGAGTGCGTCACGATCACCGCGCGCACGGGCGAAGGCGAGATCTCGAACATCATCGTCCCGAACGGAACGCCGGGCTACGAGATCTCGAAGCCGATGAAGAAACTCGGCTGGCGTGCATCCGACACGCGCGAGTTGTCGTTCAAGGACGTGAGGGTGCCAGAGGGCAATTTGCTCGGCCCGCGCGGACAAGGGTTCCACCAGTTCCTCCAGATTCTGGACGGCGGGCGCATCTCCGTCGCGGCCATGGGCGTCGGACTCGCGCAGGGCGCCTACGACCTCGCGTTCGCCTACGCGAGGGAGCGGAAGCAGTTCGGGCAGCCGATCGCGAAGTTCCAGGCCGTCCAGTTCAGGCTGGCGGACATGGCCACCGAGATCGAGGCCGGGCGCAACCTGGTGTACAAGGCCGCATGGTTGAAGGACCAGGATCGCGACTTCGCCCTCGCGGCGGCGCAGGCGAAGCTCTACACCGGTGAGCTCTCGAACCGCGCGGTCAACGCGGCGCTACAGATCCACGGTGGCTACGGGTACATGGACGAGTACGCGATCTCGAGGCTGTACCGGGATCAGAAGATCCTCGAGATCGGCGAAGGGACGAACGAGGTCCAGCGGATGGTCATCGCAAAGCACCTGGGTCTCTAAGTGTGCGCACTGTCGTCACGGTCTCGTCACCGTGCCTGGCACCGGGACGTGGCCCGAAGATCAGCGTGGCGACCCATTTCTCGTTCTTCCGCCCGACTTTCGTCGCACTTTCGTACCGGTGCCTGGCACCGGTACGGTCACGGTTTAGGGGCGCGGATCCGCCTCGGCGCGTTGAACTTCGTATAGCGATGCATCATGAAGTGCGCGGCCGCGGTCATGCGTAGGTCGCGCGGTAGCAACGTGCGGCGGTCGAGCCGCAGCGTGAACCATACGGGCCCGACCGGCTTGAAGAACGACACGACGTAGGTCGCCGGCGTCGCCTCCAGCACGTAGGCGTTGGTCGCATGCCCGGCCCAGATCGGCTCCGGCTGGGGCGTGAGCTCCTGCGCCGAGGGAACCCACTTGCCCCCGGGCACGCGATCCCAGCGTCTCGAGCCGATGATGATCCCGGAGGCGCCACCCTTGATCCGATACTCCAACCGGTTCGGTCGCTCGAGGATGAAGTCGGACACGACCTTGTCACGCGGGCTCGAGGCAAGACGCTCGACGTAGTCGACGCTCTTCAGCGCCCGGAACGCCCGCGTCGCGCCGGCGAGGATCGCGTCGGCGGAACGCCGTTGCCTGGGAATGTGAAACACGAGTTTTGCTCCGCCGACGGTGACGCGCGCCGTTCGCGTCGCCGGCAAGACCGTCCGGTAGCAGCCGGCTCCGCACGACTGCGCAGTGCTGCCGTTGATCGCAACGGCTAGCCCGTTGACGCCGTTGCCGTCCTGGCCGAGCACCACGACCTCGGCACGCGGCGGACGCATCCCCAGGGCCACCGCGAAGTTACCCGCTTCACGCGCCTGCACGACCATGCCCTGCGCCGGCGGCGGTGGCGGGCCCTTCGCCTCGGCCACGGCGGCGACCGCAACACGGTCACGCCCGGGCCGCAAGTCCGTCAGCAGCCCGACCGCCGCGACCAGGCCGGCGAACAACAGCAACTCGAGCCCGATGCTCCGTCGCAGACCACCGACGGAGAAGCGGGGGACGAGGCGGTACCGATTGAGCCAGCCGAGCGCGACGAGTAAGGCAAGGAGGAGCGTCTTCACGAGTAGCACTCTGCCGTAGCCCGTCGACCAGAGCTGACCGAAAGCGCGCAGCTCCGAAAAGGCACGGATGACGCCCGTCGTCGCGAGGACCGCCACGGACACGAGCGCCAGGTTCGAGAACCGCCGGAGAGGGCGTTGACGCTCCCCGGCGCCTCGCAGCACGAGCACCAGCCCAACGAGTCCGCCGAGCCAGACCGATGCGGCGGCGACGTGAAGAAGATCGACGGGAATCTCGAGCCAGGAGCGGCCACGATCGAGCGCATGGCCGGCGACGGTCGGTATCGGCAACAACGCAAACGCAGCCATGAACGGCAGCGGCTCGAGCTGCGGGAAGACCGGCACGAGCGCAGTCAGGAGCGCACCGAATCCGGCCAGGCCCGCCGCCACCGCCATCACGGTTCCGAAGCGAGTCGACACCGCTACGTCGTGAAGCTGGCCCGACACGCCGACGAAGGCCAGCAGGAATGCGACGAGCAAGAGGCGCACGGGGACGCGGGCCACCACGACACGAAAGAATCCAGCTCCCACCGCGGTGAGCAGACCGGCGAAGAAAAGCAGGCGAGAGATGACGTCCTCCGCGCTCGGGCCGTTGTCCGCAGAGAGCGCGGCCCGCGGCGGGGCTCGTCCGGCCCCAACGCCGAAAGCTATGACGCCCGAGATCGTGTGGCCGTCGTCGGAGAGGACTCGCCAGAGCACCGTGTAGTCCCCGTCCCCAAGGCCGCCCTGAAGGGGAACGACGAGGGTTCGGCCTCCGACGACGTGCGGCTTCGCCGCCAACACCGATCCGTCGCCGTTGCGAATCGCCTTCATCCCGGAGCTCGCCCGGACGACGTCGTCGAAGACCAGCCGGACGCTCGTCGGCGCGGTCTCGAGCACGGCCTCGTTCCCTGGAACCGAACGGACCAGCCTCGCGTGCGCCCAGGCGTTCGAGGGCAAGGCCAGAACGCACAGCAGGACGAGCACGAGGGCACGGCCGGACAACCTTCGAGAAACCTAGCCGCGAGTGCTGGCGCGTCCGCCGCGAGTGCTGGCGCGTCCGGCGACGGTCGCTGGGGCGCCAGCACCCTCGTCGTGCGCTCAGGCCGCCGGTGCCACCCGGGCGGCTCCCCGCGCGCTGCGCCAGGCCTGGCCGTTCAGGTAGCCGGTGAGGCCGAAGATGACCAGCGCATTGAGCCCGTGGAGGATGCCGACTCCGTGCACGCTTCCGCTTATCCAGGCCAGCACGATCTGAACGGCGACCGCGACCGGGACGGCCAACGAGAAGAGGATGCGCCGCTTCCCCAGTCGGGCGACGAGGGCTAGCAGCAGGAGCACGACCGCGCCGAGAAAGATCACGTAGCCGAACCCCGTGTGGAAGCCGAAACCGTGGTCGAACACCTTCTCGCTGATCAGCTTGTGCTCGTCCGAGCCCTTCTGGTCGCCCAGCTTCTCGGCTGCGTAGAAGCCGCCGTACGCCGCAGCCGCGATCTGAGCGACGACGGCAAGAAAGAGAAGCGTCAGCCAGTAGCGGTAAATCGTTCGAAGAGCCTTCACCGTGTAACACCTCGTCGAGTCGGGGACGCGCGAGTCTAGCCCGGTGCTCGAAGAAAGCCAACTGGAACCTTCCCGGGGTCCGATCGAACTCGGCGAGCG
>VAWR01000102.1 GCA_005885245.1 Actinomycetota bacterium
AAAACGCGCTGATCGTGCACGACTGGCTGATGTACATCTCCTTCTTCCTCCTGCTCGGCCACCTCTACCTCTCCTTGATCCATCCCAGCACTCGACACTCGCTCAGCGCGATCACCCGCGGCTGGGTACGCGAAGACTGGGCGCTTCGCCACCACCCGAAATGGGCCGAGCAGCTGCGCGAAGACGACGTGGCCCAATAGGCCCGACCGGCTGCCACCGGTTGCGAACTCTTCTTGCCGAATGACCCTGCACTGGACAAGCTATTGCATTTCTGCAACACTTATGTTGCATGGACACTCCAGCGGCGGTGCACCCGCCGGTCGACGAGGAACTCCGGCAGGCGACGATCGACGTGCTTCGCGAGCGCGGCTGGAAGGGACTGACGCTCGAGCGCGTCGGCGAGGTTTCGGGGCGCGCCCGCTCGACGCTCTGGCGCCAGGGCCTCACCCGTGATGTTCTCATTGCTGCGCTCGTCGGCGAGTTGGCCGAGGACTTCCGCTCGACGATGTATCCCGTGCTGACGTCGGGCGGCCTCGGGCGCGAGCGGCTTGTGCGCGGGCTCGAGGCGCTGTGCGAGCTCCTCGAGCGGCATCTGCCCTTGATGCTCGCGACGGACGAGGCGTTCCACCAGAAGACGACGCCGGGCCAGCCGGCGGACTACCTCCACCCGTTCATCCAGTTCTTGCGCGAGGGGGCGCAGGACGGGTCGCTTGCAGTGGGTGAGGACGTCATCCGGATGGCGGACATCGCCTTCAACGCGGTCGCGTGGACGTACGTGCACCTTCGCGGCCGGCACGGCTGGCCGGCCGACGAGACCAGAAATCGCGTCGTCGCCCTTGTGCTCAACGGCATCGAGGGTGCCGGCGACCCACGAAAGGAGCGAACGTGAGCACCCTTCCGTATTCCGAGCCGCTCGTCGTCCGGGAGCCGGGGCCGCGCCAGATCCCCGAGCCGCCCCGCCGCGGGGAGCCAGGCGGACCGCCGTGCCGTATCTGCAGTGGCGACGTGACGGCGGCGGTGTGGTCCGACGAGAACTGGACGCTACACCCGCCCGTCGGCGGCAGTCTGCCCGGCGCCGTCTGGCTTGCAAGCCGCGTCCACGTCGACTCGTTCTCCGATCTGCCGGAGGAACTGGCGGCCGATTTTGGGCGTATCGCCGCACGCGTCGAACGCGCGATCCTGGCGCTCAGCGATGTCGCGCGCGTTCACCTGTATCGCTGGGGCGACGGCGGTGCGCACTTCCACGTCTGGTTCCTGCCGCGGCCGCTCGGCATGCTCGAAGCGTCGGGGATGATGCTGCCGGTCTGGGAGGACGTTCTGCCGAACGCGTCTGACGACGAGCTCGCCGACGCCGCGAAGCGGGTCGCAGCCGCGATGTGACGGCAACGACGTCCCTCGCGCGCCGGCTCGGGACCGGCGACGCCGTCGTCATCGGGCTCAGCTCGATGATCGGCGCCGGCGTGTTCTCAGCGTTCGGCCCCGCCGCGCGTGCCGCCGGCAACGGACTGCTGATCGGATTGGCGCTCGCCGGTGGTGTCGCCTACTGCAACGCCGTCGCGTCGGCGCAGCTCGCCGCGCAGTACCCGACCTCCGGCGGCACTTACGTCTACGGGCGGGAGCGCCTCGGCGAGTGGTGGGGCTTCGTCGCGGGCTGGGGCTTCGTGATCGGCAAGACTGCGTCCTGCGCTGCGATGGCGCTGACGTTCGCCTCCTACGCAGCCGCCGGACCGATGTGGGCCAACCGGCTAGTCGCCGTAGCGGCGGTGATCGCGCTCACAGCCGCCAACTACCGCGGCATTTCGCGTACCGCCGAGCTGGCGCGCGTGCTCGTCGCAGTATCGATCCTCGCGCTCCTCGTCGTCGTGCTGGCGATCGCAACGAGCGCCCATGCCGACACGGCGAGAATTAGCTTCTCGTCTTTCGGCGCCTACGGCGTGCTGCAAGCGGCGGGGCTGCTCTTCTTCGCGTTCGCGGGCTATGCGCGCATCGCGACGCTCGGTGAAGAGGTGCGCGATCCGACACGGACGATCCCGCGGGCGGTTCCGATTGCCCTGGCGATCACGCTCGGCCTCTATCTCGCAGTCGGCGTCGCCGCACTGTCGGGCGCAGGGCCGGCCGCGCTCGCGGCGAGCTCACGTCCGCTTGCAACCGCGGCCCGCGGGGCAGGCGCCGTCTGGGCGCTCCCGGTCGTGCGGATCGGCGCGGCGGTCGCGAGCCTGGGAGCACTCCTCGCGCTGATTGCGGGCGTAGGCCGGACGACGCTCGCGATGGCGCGCAACGGTGACCTGCCGCGATCGCTCGCGTCGGTCCACCCCCGAAACCAGGTGCCTGATCACGCGGAGCTCGTCGTCGGCGTCGCCGTGATCCTGCTCGTCTTGACGACCGACCTGCGGAACGCAATCGGCTTCTCCTCGTTCGGCGTGCTTCTCTACTACGCGATCGCCAACGCGTCGGCGTACACCCAGCCGGTCTCCCAGCGCCGCTGGCCGCGCGCGCTGAACGTCGCCGGGCTCCTCGGCTGCGCCGTGCTCGTCGCAGCGCTGCCATTATCGGCCGTCATCGCCGGCATCGGTGTACTCGCCGTCGGCGTGCTCGGACGCGCACTTGTCTGCAGATCGCGTTAGTGGTAGTCGTTCGCCGCGGCCGTTACCCAGGGATCCATTGTTCGCTTCTTTCGCTTGCAGTCGTACAATCAGAAGCCGAATTGCCGTCTAAGTCACCGGTTGGACGTGCGAGGCGAGCTCTCCGCCCAGCAGCGCGTGCACGGCGAAACCGGGCGGCTCGGCAGCAGTCTCGATCTCGTCGGAGTTGAAGCTAAGACGCGTCTGCACGTACGTGCTGGGGACCGCGAGTACTGCCCGCCCGGCCAGCTCCGCTGTCATCGTGCGGTGCACATGCCCGGCAACAATTCGCCGCACCTGCGGGTGACGTTCTAGAACATCACCCAGCGCGCGTCGATCGGCCGCTGGCAGGCCGAGCTCATCCCAGGCTGCGATCCCGGTCGAGACGGGCGGATGGTGCAGAGCAAGCACCGTCAGTCGATCCGGCGCGCGTGCGAGCTCAGTATCGAGCCAACGCAGCCGACCCGTGTCCAGTTCGCCCCGATCCTCTCCTGGTCGTGTGCTGTCCAGCACCACGAGCCGCAGCGGCCCGAGATTCACCGCGTACTGCACCGGCGTGCCCACTGCTCCGGGCAAGTTGAAATGCCGCCGGAGCGTTTCACGGTCGTCATGGTTTCCGGGCAGGACGTAGACAGGCACGCCGAGTTGCGCGAGCAACTCGCGCACCAGCTCATACTCTCCGTCGGCGGCGTTGTCGGCCAGGTCGCCTGACATCAACACCGCATCCAGAACATCTGGTAAACGGCGCACCGACTCGACCGCTGCCCTCAGGCCCGCCACAGAGTCGCCATCAGCCCAAGTCGCCCCGATGTGGGGATCGCTGAGCTGGACGAGCAGGAAGGGTTTGGTCACGCCTAGCCGAGTATCGCCAACACAGTTACGAACGGAGGGAGACGACGATCTAATGACAGCAATCGAGGACCTCAACCTCCCCTCTGAGGGCAACTTGCCTTCTTCGCCGGCACTCGCGGCGATGAGTTTTCGCCGGGCGGCCGGTCTTGAGGTAGTAAGCAGGGGAAGGAGGTCAGGATGACGGAGCACAAGGTCGGGACGCGCGAGGAGTGGCTGGCCGCCCGGACAGCGCTCCTGGCAGAGGAGAAGGTGCTCACCCGCCGGAGCGACGAGCTTGCCCGGAAACGCCAGGCGTTGCCGTGGGTCCCGGTCGAGCAGGACTACGGCTTCGAGGCCGACGAGGGAACCAAAACCTTGGCTGACCTCTTCGACGGGCGCTCGCAGCTGCTCGTCTACCACTTCATGTTCGGCCCGACGGTCGAGGGCTGGCCGGATGCGGGCTGTCCGGGCTGCTCGTACACCGCGGACAGCCTCGACGGCGCGGTCGCCCATCTCCCGCCGCGGGGCGTGACGTTCGTCGCCGTCTCCAGTGCCCCTCTGGAGAACCTGCAGGCGTACAGGCGCCGAATGGGCTGGAGCTTTCCGTGGGTCTCGGCGGCGGGGAGGGACTTCAACCTCGACTTCGCTGTGTTCACGGAGGAAGGGCGAGAGACCGGCACCGGCTTCAACTTCGGGACGCCGAAGCACGCGGCGGAGATCGACCTCAGGCGTGACGAGCTTCACGGTCTGAGCGCCTTCGCGCTCGAGGACGGCGTCGTCTACCACACCTATTCGTGCTACGACCGCGGCACGGATGTCCTGAACGCGACCTGGCAACTACTAGACCGCGCTCCGAAGGGGCGCGGCGACGACCCCGAGGATTGGCCGCGCCGACACGACGAATACAAATGACTGAGAGGAGCGTCATGAACCTTCCCCCGATCGTCTCCGCGACGGAGTGGCAAGTAGCGCGGGACGCGCTGCTTGCCAAGGAAAAGGAGGCCGGCCGTGCACGCGACGCGCTCGCCGCCGAGCGTCGCAGGCTGCCGATGGTCCGGATCGACAAGGACTACACCTTCGACGGTCCGGACGGCAAGGCCACGTTGCTCGACCTGTTCGAAGGGCGCAGGCAACTGCTCCTCTACCACTTCATGTTCGGACCGAACCAGGACGCGGGCTGCGACGGCTGCTCGATGTTCGTCGACCAGGTCGGCCACCTCGCCCACCTGCACGCCCGTGACACGTCCTTTGCGCTCGTGTCCCGCGCTCCGCTGGCGAAGATCACCGCATACAAGAAGCGTATGGGCTGGAAGATCCCCTGGTACTCGTCGTTCGAGAGCGACTTCAACATCGACTTCGGTGTCTCTCCCGAGACGCCACAACCAGACGTCTATCAAGACGGCGAGACGTTCGGGCTCAGCGCCATGCTTCGCGACGGCGACAGCGTCTTTCGTACCTACTTCACGACCGCCCGCGGCGTCGAGGCGCTAGGCAGCGTGTGGACCTTCCTCGACCTGACACCGCTCGGCCGTCAGGAGGAGTGGGAGGACTCACCTGCCGGGTACCCGCAGACCAAGCCGTACGAGTGGTGGCGCCGCCACGATGAATATGAGGACGCCCGCGCAGAGCCCGCAGCTTAGGTGCGCCACCCGTCGAGTCTGAGTACGGATCTCTATCTACGGTTACCACGTTTCTAGAAATGATGCATCGACTTGACGCGATCGGCGATCGCGAGCTTCGCGAGACGCTCTTGTTCGCCCGCGCCCAGCCGCTGCCGGTGACGGCCGACGAGGTCGCGGCCGCCCAGCGGATTCACCGCAACGTCGCCCGCGGCCGGCTGGAGCGGCTCGCCGAAGCGGGTTTCCTGATTGCCTCGTTCGAGCGGCGGACGGGACGCACGGGCCCCGGCGCCGGGCGACCGGCGAAGACCTACCGCGTCGCTCCGGAGCTGACTGCGATCGAGTTTCCGGAGCGTCGTTATGAGCAGCTAATCGGCCTCGTCGTCGATGCCCTGCCCGGGGGTAGACGCCGCGACCGCTTGCACGAGATCGGGATCGCGTTCGGTCGAGAACTCGCCCGCGAGACGCGACTCCGTTCCGCGAAGACCCTCCGGACTGCCCTGAGCCGTATCTGCACCGCGCTCGGGGGGCTCGGCTACCAGGCCTCCATCGCGGAGGTGGCCGGCGAGCGGGCCGTGATCACGACCGCGACCTGCCCGCTCCGTCCGCTCGTTCGCGCACACCCGGAGCTGGCGACGCTCGACCGAGGCATGTGGGCGGCCCTTGTCGCGCGGGCGGTCGAAGGCATCAACGTCGATCAGATCGTCTGCGATACACCCCGTTGCGATCGCGACGATCTGGACTGCCGCGTCCTGCTCACGCTCCGCCGCCGCCGAGGCTAGCAAGTCAGCGACGCTTGATAAATACAGCTTCGCGGTATAAAGACGCTCGTTCTCGAGCGAGCGCGTCGCTCGTGGACGCAAACCAAAGGAGGCGTAATGAAATGGGCTGCGCTGATCGCCTGGGTGATCACAGCAGGCGGTGGCTTCGTGCTGCTTTCGATCTGGCTAATGCGGGGCGGGATGCGCCAGCAACAGGAGGCGGGCAACCGGATCCGGCCGCCGCTGATCCTGAGCCACTTCCTGCTTGCCGCTGGAGGTCTCGTCGTCTGGATCATCTACCTGATCAGCGACAGAGACGCACTCGCCTGGGTTGCCTTCGCCATCCTCGCCGTCGTCGCCTCGCTCGGCTGGACGATGTTCGCGATCTGGTTTCGACGCCGGCAGGCACGGGCCGGCGGCACCGAGATCGCAGCGCCCGGCGTTCCCGCCGAGCAGCACTTCCCGGTCTCGGTCGTGGCCCTGCATGGATTGCTCGCCGTCACGACCGTCGTGCTCGTCCTGCTTACGGCGCTGAAAGTCGGCGGCTCTTAGGGCGCGCGCACGTCGCTGAGAAGCGCGAGATCGAAAGGAGCTCCTCGTCCCTTTTGGTCTATTGGGAGACGCGGTCACTGGTGCGTTTCTAGGCCAGGGGCCGGTGCTCGCCGGCCCCTGGCCTACCGTCGGCCGAGTGAATTCGGCTCAGGTCACTTGCCGACCTTGACGATCGGGCAGTTGAGCCTGACTGACGTCGAACGCTCACTCAGCCCGCCCTTCTTTTCGAGTTGATTGACCTGCGTGTCGCTCTTGATCAGGACGGGCTTCGCATTCGCCTTCCAGGTCAGGATCGTCTCCTTCCACACAGGCGAGTAGTCCTTCTCCCCGGGCTCCGAGCCAAAGACGGCGAGCTGTCCGGCGGCTGCCTTCCCTTGGACGAGGTAGATCTCAGGCGCCGAGTTCAACGGCACCGCCTTGAGACCGGGCGCGTAGTTGACGTGCATCATCGTCGCGTCCGCCTTGACGGAAACATCCGTGTTCAAGTACGTGACTTTGTGGCCGTCGTAGTAGCCGTGAAAGGCCGGCCGTGTGATCATGCTTTGCGGGCCCATCCTCGGGCCGCCGCTCGTCAACGAGGCGTAGGCGCCTGCAGCGACAGCGAGGACGAAAACCGTCAGCGCGCATCCTAAGAAGATCTTGCGCAGCATCCAGCCACCTCCGTGATCGGGGTTACGGAGCTAGTACGAGACTCAGGGGCACTTCGGTTTCGAACTCCGCGGCCGTCGAGCCGACCTCTAGTCGATGCGGGTCACGCTTCGTCCGTCACGCCTGCCTGCTCCACCTCGTCGAGCGTCGCCGTCCAACTCGCGAGGAGGTTCAGCGCCTCCTCGGACTTCGAGCCGACCTCCGCCGTGTAGACGAACAGCATCAGACCCGGGTCGGCTGAGAGCTCCATCGTCTCGAACGTCAGAGTGAGGTCACCGACCACGGGGTGATGGAAGCTCTTGACGCCGGTGTCGTGGAACCGGACGTTGTGCGCGGCCCAGCGGGTGCGGAAGATCTCGCTGCGTGTCGACAGCTCCCCGACGAGGTCCGAGAGCCCCCGGTCGTACGGGTCCCGCCCGGCCTCGGAGCGCAGGATCGCGACGGCGTCAGTCGCCACCTGCTCCCAGTCGACGTAGAAGTCGGTCGCGCGCGGGTCGAGGAAGATGAAGCGCGCCGAGTTCGCAGGCCCGTGCGGGCCGTCGAAATGCTGGGAGTAGAAAGCTCGGCCGAGACGGTTTGCGGCAAGGATGTCCATTCGCCCGTTCCGCACGAACGCCGGCGCCTCGGTGATCGCATGGAGGATGCGCTGCACACTGGGCCGGACCCGCTGCTTCCCGGGGCGCCGACGAGCACGAGGCGCCGGGTGCGCCGCACGCGCGAGGTCGAAGAGATGGTCCCGCTCGGCCTCGTCGAGCTGAAGGGCACGCGCGAGCGCTGCCAGAACGGTTTCCGAGACGCCGCTCGCATTGCCGCGCTCGAGCCGGGTGTAGTAGTCGACGCTGACCCCCGCGAGGAGCGCCACTTCCTCCCGGCGGAGCCCCGGAACACGCCGATTACCGCCGAAAGTGCGCAGACCCGCCTGCTCCGGCGTGATCTTGGCCCGCCTGGAGGTCAGGAACTCACGGATTTCGTTCCTGGTGTCCACAGCGACAAGGCTACGCCGACCCGGCTCACGCTGGGAGGCCCTGCCGGTACCCGGATCAAGAGGGACCGTCACGCGACGCAGTCGCGTGCTTCAGTGATGCCAATGCGTTCAACTGTCATGTACGAGGCCGGCGACGTTCGTGTCGAGACCGTGCCCGATGCCCGACTGATCGAGCCAACCGACGCCGTCCTCACCGTCAGCCATGCCTCCATCTGCGGCAGCGATCTCTGGCCATACAAGACGATGGAGCACAGCGAGACCGGCCGCCGAATGGGACACGAAGCGATCGGCGTCGTCGAGGCCGTCGGCGCCGACGTTCGCACGATGAACATCGGCGATGTCCTCATCATGCCGTTCGCGTACTCCGACGGCACCTGCGTCTTCTGTCACGAAGGACTTCACACGTCGTGCGTCCACGGAGGGTTCTTCGGCACGAGCGACGTCGACGGAGCACAGGCCGAAGCAGTTCGTGTCCCCCAGGCGGACGGAACACTCGTCGCCCTGCCGGTCGGCAAAGACGACGCGCTGATGCCGTCGCTCCTCACGCTCTCAGATGTGATGGGGACGGGCCATCACGCGGCCGTCGCCGCCAGGGTCGGCCCCGGCAAGACCGTGGCCGTCGTCGGGGACGGCGCCGTCGGCTTGTGCGGCGTGATCGCGGCGAAGCGCCTCGGCGCCGAGCAGATCATCATCATGGGCCGTCACCCCGACCGGATCGAGCTCGCGCGTGAGTTCGGCGCAACAGCCGTCGTGAGCGAACGCGGCGAAGAGGCGGCCGAGCGCGTGCGCGAGCTCACCGACGGCTTCGGCGTCCACTCCGTCCTCGAGTGCGTCGGCCTCGAGCAGTCGGAGCTCACCGCAATCGAGATCGCCCGGCCCGGTGGCGCGGTCGGCCGCGTAGGCGTGCCGCAGGACGAGACGATCCCCGCGTCGCAGCCGGCCTTCTACAACAACATCAGCGTGAGCGGCGGCCCCGCCCCGGTCCGCGCGTACATCGAGGAGCTCCTGCCGGACGTCCTCGAAGGCCGGATCGAGCCCGGTCGCGTGTTCGACCGGGTCGTGCGCATCGACGAGGTGCCCGAGGGGTACCGCGCGATGAACGAACGCGAGGCACTCAAGGTCATGATCGAGTTTTGAACGGAGACGTGATGCAGAAGAGAACGCTTGGAAATAGCAACCTGGAAGTCTCGGCAGTCGGACTCGGGTGCATGGGCATGAGCTTTGGGTACGGCCCAGCTGCCGACAGGCAGGAGATGATCACCCTCATCCGCGCGGCGTTCGAGCGTGGCGTCATTTTCTTCGACACGGCCGAGGCCTACGGGCCGTACACGAACGAACAACTCGTGGGCGAAGCTCTTGCGCCGATGCGCGAGCAGGTCGCGATCGCAACCAAGTTCGGCTTCGAATTCGACCCCGACGGGCAGCAGCGGGGGCTCAACAGCCGCCCCGGGCACATCAAGGAGGTCGTCGAGGGCTCGCTCAAGCGGCTCCAGGTCGACACGATCGACCTGCTCTACCAGCACCGCGTCGACCCCGACGTGCCGATCGAAGACGTCGCCGGCACCGTGAGGGACCTGATCGAAGCAGGCAAGGTCAAGCACTTCGGGCTCTCGGAGCCGGGCGTGCAGACGATCCGGCGCGCTCACGCCGTGCAGCCCGTCACCGCTGTCCAAAGCGAATACTCGCTCTGGTGGCGACGCCCCGAAGAGGAGGTACTGCCGACTCTCGAGGAACTCGGTATCGGCTTCGTGCCGTTCAGCCCGCTGGGCAAGGGCTTTCTCACGGGTGCGATCACCGAGAACACGACGTTCGACAGCAGCGACTTCCGCAACATCGTCCCCCGCTTCAATCCGGAGGCTCGAAAGGCAAACCAGGCCCTAGTCGATCTGCTCCGCGAAATCGCGGCCCGGACGCAGGCGACCCCCGCCCAGATCGCGATCGCCTGGTTGCTCGCTCAAAAGCCGTGGATCGTGCCGATCCCGGGCACAACGAAGCTGCACCGCCTCGAAGAGAACATCGGAGCAGCTGCTATCGAACTGAGTCCCGACGATGTGCGTGAGCTCGAGAGCGCCCTCTCAAACGTCCCGGTGCACGGTGACCGGTATCCAGAACGGCTGGAACAGCTGACCGGCCGCTGAGCACACGCGGATCACGGAAGGAGAAGCACTATGAGCACGTGGACGAGTGACGAGCTCAGCAGGATCGGAGCCGCCGAAGAGCTGGATCTCGCGTCCGTGAGACGTAACAGCACGCTGCGCAAGCCGGTGACGATGTGGGTCGTCCGCCGCGATGACGACCTCTACGTCCGCTCCGTCAATGGACGCACGTCCTCCTGGTTCCGCGGCGCACAGGCGCGCCACGAAGCCCACATCGAAGCCGGCGGTGTCGACAAGGACGTGCTCCTCGTCGAGACGGACGACGTCAACGACGAGCTCGACGCGGCGTACCGCGCTAAGTACCACCGATACGCCGAAAGCATCGTCGGCAGCATCGTCAGCCCGCAAGCGCGCGCCGCGACGCTCAAGCTCGTGCCCCGCTGAACAGGAGGACAACCATGCAGACCACGAAAAACTCCGTCGAGACCGCGGCCGGGCCGAGCGACTGGTTCACCGGCGCGGTCTACGTCGACGCGGTTGCGGCGCCATCGCACGGGTCGCAACTGAGCGCGAGCAGCGTCCACTTCACGCCGGGCGCACGCACCGCATGGCACACCCACCCCAACGGGCAGACCATCTACGTCCTCGAAGGCATCGGCCGCGCCCAGCGCCGCGGCGGCCCGATCGAGGTCATCCGCCCCGGCGACCGCGTCTTCTTCGAGCCCGGCGAAGAGCACTGGCACGGCGCCGCGCCCAACCGCTTCATGACCCACCTCGCAATGCTCGAGGTCGACCACGAAGGCAACAGCGCCACCTGGGGCGAGCACGTCACCGACGAGGAGTACGACACGGCACCAGCCTCCTAACCTCTCGCTGCGCGCAGGTCTCGACGCGCGTGGTCTATCAGCCCGAGTCCCCACGAGCTCGAGAGCCCGCAGGGACTGCGACTGCGCTCTCAACCGACTCCGAAGCTCGTCAACCGCTACTTGCTGATCGGGCGTCCCAGCCGTTCACAACGTGTGTAGGCGGGACAACTAGTAGGCAGCCTCGGCTGCCGGGTCAGGCAGCCGGTGGCGAATGCGAAGCGCGCGCGTCCGCGTTGGCATCCACCAGTTGGCGTCTCCGAGCAGTCGCATCAGTGCCGGCACGAGCAGGGCGCGAATCACGGTGGCGTCGAGACGATCCCGGCGGCGAGGCCGATGACGAGGGGCTTGACCTCGTAGCTGGGCTCGTGGAGGGCACCAGGAAGGCGAACATGAGGATCAGTGCGCCGCTGGTGACGAGCTTGCCCGTCCGCGCGAGGCCGAGCTCGATGGCCTTGTCGGTTGAGCCGGTTGCGTCGCTCGACGAACGACCGGGCCGGCGGCCGTAAGCGCGTGTTCGTTGTACCGCCAAGAGCGCGCCGATGAGGTTCTAGGCTGGTGGGCCGTGACGCACAGGTCCGCAGAGAAGGCGGCGGCCGCATTCGCGGCAGGTCCTGTGCTCGTCGTCGTCGCGCTGAAGTGCGCGCTCGAAGTTGCCGTCGCCGGACGCTACGGCTGGCACCGTGACGAGCTGTACTACGCCGTCGCCGGCCTGCATCTCCAGGGCGGCTACGTCGAGTTCCCGCCGGCGACGGCGCTGCTCGCGGCGCTGGCGCGAGAGCTGTTCGGTTGGTCGCTCGTCGGCTTGCGCGCGTTCACGATCCTCGCAGCCGCGGGGACGGTTCTGGTCGGTGCCCTCGCCGCCCGCGAGCTCGGAGCGACGCGCCGTGTGCAGACGCTCGCCGCGGTGATGATCGGATTCTCGCCAGGGGTGTTGGCAACGAACCTGCTCTTCCAGCCGGTCGCGCTCGACCAGCTGACGACGATGGTCGTCCTCTGGCTGGCGCTGCGGCTCGCGCTCGGGCGCGGGTCGTGGCCGCTGCTCGCAGTCGCCGCCGGCATCGGGCTCGAGACGAAGTACACGATCGCCGTCGTCCTCGTCCTGCTGATCGCGACCTTCCTTGTCTGGCGCCGCGACGTCCTGCGCTCGTGGGGCTTGCCGCTGGCCGTGGCCATCGCGGCCGTGCTGCTCGTCCCGAACCTCGTCTGGGAGGCGGGCCACGGCTGGACGAGCGTGCACTGGTTCCTGAACCCTCCACCGAGCGGGAGCGACGAGACGCGGCCGCAGTTCCTCGTCAACCTGATCCTGCTCACGGCGGTGGCGTTTCCGGTCGCCGTCGCCGGAGTCGTGTCGCTCGTCCGCATTCGCGGGCTGCGCCCCCTTGGCTGGACGGTCGTCGGCACTGTCGTCGTGTACTTCGTGCTCGGGGGAAAGTCGTACTACGCGCTGCCGGTGGTGCTGTTCGCGCTCGCC
Source organism: Actinomycetota bacterium (assembly GCA_005885245.1). Lineage (GTDB taxonomy): Bacteria > Actinomycetota > Thermoleophilia > Gaiellales > Gaiellaceae > 3-1-20CM-4-69-9. Next base: position 12,451 of record VAWR01000102.1, read on the forward strand.
GCCGGTGCGATCCCGCTCGATCGCTGGGCGACACGTCGTCGTCTCCGGGTGGCCAGCGCCTTGTTCGTGGCGACCGGCCTGCTGGTCCTGCCGCTCGCGCTGCCGGTGCTGCCGCTGCACACGGCCGTCCGGCTCGGAATCGTCAAGGCGCGCGGCGACTATCAGTCCGAGGTCGGCTGGCCCGCATACGTGCGCCTGGTCGAGCGGCACGCTGCGGGTGCGGACGTGATCGTGGCGGACAATTACGGCGAGGCGGGTGCGCTCGAGCTGTTCGGCCGCGGCCTCCCGCCGGTCGCGTCGGCGGACGTGACCATGCGCTACTGGCGCCCGCAGGTGGCCGGACGGCGGGCGCTCCTGGTCGGCTACTCCCGCCGCGCCGCCGGCTTCTGCAGCGGCTATCGCGTAGTCGCGCGCATCTCTGCGGCGGACGACAGCAATGAGGGCGGCCAGCCCATCGCGCGCTGCACCCTGCGCAGCACGCTCGCCCGGGTCTGGCCGAGCATCGTCGCGACGCAAGACTAGGCGGGCTGGGGGGCGACTTTCGAGCGCGATGATGAGAGGACTTGTATCGGCCCGGCGACGGCGTGCCGCTCCCGAGCGATGACTTCATCGCGGGCGTTGTTCTGCGCACCGGAAGACACGAAGCCGCTCTCAGATTGTCTCTGGGCTGTTCCGATCGGCGCGCCGCCTCGCGGCTCAGGCGCCATTCCCGAAGGCCGGCCCAGCCGATCCGGCCCTCACCACGGCGTACGTCCTTAGTTCCTCGAATCTCGATTTGGGGTCGCCGGGACCGAAGCCCGTCGCCCCCGGTTAGAGTGCGCGCAGACCGGCGGTTTTTTGTTGTCGACTCCCACGCGACCAGCGTCGCCGCCCCAAACCTGGCGTAGCGCCTGAAACCAAACTCCCGTCGACCCGCAAGGCGTGAGGGCCGTCTCCTGCAATTGTGGCCCGGGCGGAGATCGGGGATGATCGGGCCGCGCCCGACTAGGCCTCGGGCGGCCATTCTCGGTAAGAGGGGTGGGGAGACGGCGGAGCTGGCTAAACCGTTGGTTGCTGCGCCCGAGCGCGCGGTGCGCAAGCTTCGACGCGATGTCGGTTTCCTCGGACTCTTGTTCGCCTCGTTGGGGTCGATCATCGGCGCCGGCTGGCTGTTTGGCGCCCTGTATGCGTCCTCGCTCGCCGGGCCGGCCGCGGTCATCTCCTGGTTGCTTGGCGGCGGCGCGGTGATGCTCCTCGCATTTACTCACGCCGAGCTCGGTGGCATGTACCCGGTGGCGGGGGGCAGCGCCCGCTTCCCGCGGTTCGCTTTCGGTGGCTTGCTCGGCTTCACGAGCGGCTGGGTCGCATTCCTCGGCGCCGTAACCGTCGGGCCGATCATGGTCGAGGCCACCCTCCTGTACGCGTCGAACTACGTCTCCTCGCTCATGACCGTCTCGAGCGGCCGGCCGGTGCTGACGGCCCAGGGCTATGTCGTCGCGGGAGCGCTGCTGCTGCTCTTCTGCACGATCAACGTCATGGGGGTGCGCTGGCTCGTCGAGACCAACAAGCTCGCCGTCTGTTGGAAGCTCCTGGTCCCGGCTGTGACGGTCGTCGCGCTCATTGCGACCTCGGCGCACGGCGAGAACTTCAGCGGGGATGGCGGGTTCATGCCCTTCGGCTGGAAAGGCGTGTTCCTTGCGTTGTCGTCCGGTGGCGTCATCTTCGCGTGTCTGGGCTTCGAGCAGGCGGTCCAGCTCGGTGGCGAGACTCGCAACCCCAGGCGGAACATCCCGCTCGCGATCATCGGCGCGATGGTGGGGGCGATCGTCCTTTACGTCGGGCTGCAGGTCGCGTTCATCCTGGCGCTCGACCCTTCGAGCATCTCGAAGGGTTGGGGCGCGGTGTCGTTCTCCGGGAAGGCCCAGCTGTTCGGGCCGTTCGCCGGACTCGCGACGGCGCTCGGCTTGGGATGGCTGGCAATTTTGCTCTACAGCGACGCAATCGTCTCGCCTGGGGGCACCGGCCTTCTCTATACCGGCGCGAGCGCCCGCCTCACCTTCGCGCTCGCTCGAAACGGCCACATCCCGGCGGCGTTCGCTCGCCTGACGCCGCGCGGAACGCCCCTCTTCGCCATCGCGTTCTCCTTCCTCTGCGGCCTCGTCATCTTTCTCCCCTTCCCCGGCTGGCAGCAACTCGTCGGCTTCATCTCGGCGGCGGCCGTGCTCACGTACGCGATGGTGCCGCTCGCGCTCGGAGCTCTCAGGCGTCAGGACCCTGCGCGGCCACGCCCCTTCAGGCTCCCGGCCGCATCACTCCTGGCGCCGGGAGCGTTCGTCGTCGCGAGTGAGATCCTGCTCTTCGGCGGGTGGGCCGTGGTCTGGAAGTTGATCGCCGCGATCCTGATCGGCTTCGCGCTGCTCGGCCTGTCGACTGCCACCGATACGAGCAGGCGGAGGGCGTCGCTCGACTGGCGAAGCGCCGTGTGGCTTTGGCCGTACCTGCTCGGCATGGGTGCAATCTCGTACCTCAGTTCCTTCGACACGAGAACGCCGAGCTCGATCCCGCTGCTCGGCCTCCATGGCCCCCGCAACGAGCTCACATTTGGCTGGGACATTCTCGCCGTTGCGCTGCTTGGCCTCGCCGTCTACGCCTTCGCGATCCGGAGCCGGCTCCCCGACGCGCAGGCGCTCGAGTACGTCGGCGATCTAGCGGTGGAGGAGTCGGAAGCGGTCGACGCCCCGGGTTGACGTCTCCGCGACGCGCTACGAGGCCGCCTCGAGACTCCGTCCGGCGAACAGAGCGGCGCGACCGCCGATGCCCCATCGCGGCGGAACGAGACTCGTCTCCTAAGACGTCAAGTCCTGCGAACCCGAAGATCCGCAGGACTTGACGAGGCAACCTGTCGATTCGAAGCCGCCGGCGAGCCGGCGTCTCAGCTGGCGAAGGCTGCTGTCGCCCCCGCGCGACGGTAGCTCCGCGAGCGGGCAGCGAACATCAGCCCGCCGGCGGCGAGCAGCGCGCCTCCGAACAGTGTCAGCCCGATTCCGACCCACAGCAGCGCCGGGACCTTGACGCCGACGCCGACCGTCGCGGCGACGTCCCGAGAACCGTCGGCATTCATCACGACGATCGACCAGGTGCCCGAGCGGAGCCTCCACTTCAGCGGGCTGCTGGTACCGGAGACCGCTGCTGCCCAGAAAGGTTCGCTTGCAGGCCGACCGGGGTCGACCGTCCCCCTCTGGTCGACGTAGGTGACCTTGAATGGATCGAAGCCGAGATCCGTCGCTTCCGTGTGCTCGACCCGGGCGAGGTAGGCGTCCACCGTCGCCTTCGGGGCGATGCCGACGAACAACGGCTTGTCGCCGGATACGTCGAGCCGGATGTTGCCTGCGAGCCACGTAGGAACGTAGCTACCGACCTTGATGCTCTCGGTCGCAATCGCCCGCGTCTGGGTCTGGTAACGGTGCGAGTTCGCGGAGAAGTAGCCGTTGTCGTCCCGCTTCCAGGTGTCCGCCCAGATTCCTGTTCCGCCCGCCGCGACCACGACCGCGCCGAACACGACTGCGACCCACGCTCCAATCGTGAGACCGGTGCGCTTCTTCGGATGTGCTTCGGCTTGCATTCGTACTCCCTTCGTCGTGACCCCCGGCCCGCGTGCAGGGCCGGGGGTCCGAGCATGTGGTCTATGTGGAGACGGGCGTCGGCTTGACGTCCGGCGCCGACTCCGACTCGCGGCGCTCGAGCCTAGGAAGCCACTCGAGCCACCTGGGCAGGTACCAGTTCCAGTCGCCGAGCAGTTTCATCGTCGCCGGCAGCAGCACGCCCCGGACGATCGTGGCGTCGATCAGGATCGCCGCTGCGAGACCGACGCCGAACTGCTTGAAGAACAGCAGCGAGAGCGTCGCGAAGATCGAGAAGACGGCGACCATGACGATCGCTGCGCTCGTAACGACTCCGGCGGTGGACCTGATCCCCTGCGCGATCGCGTCATCCATGCTCGCGCCGCGATCGAACGTCTCCCGGATCCGGCCGACGATGAAGACGTGGTAGTCCATCGAAAGCCCGAAGAGGATCACGAACAGCAGCAACGGCACGACCGGCGCGATGCCCGCGGTCGAACTGAAGCCGAGCACGCCCTTGCCGACGCCGTGCTGGAAGACGAGCACCAGCACGCCGTAGGCGGCGGCGACCGAGAGGAGATTGAGCACGATCGCCTTGACCGCAACCACGATCGAGCGGAACGCGACCAGCATGAGGCCGAACGCGAACAGGAGGACGAAGCCAACCACGAGCGGGAGCTTGGACTTCATCTGGTCCTGCTGGTCCTTCCATTCGGCCGTGAGCCCGGTGACACCGGCCTCCGTGTTGGGAAGCGCCCCGACCGTCTCGGGGACGATCACGTCGCGCAACACGGCGAGGGAGGCATTCGACGCGGCGTCGGTTCCCGTCCCCGCGATCGGGACGGTGATGTTCGCGATCGTGCTCTCGCGATTCGTGTCGATCGTGATGGGCTTGTGGACTCGCCCGCTCGCAATCGCCCTCCGCTCCAGCGCTGCGATCGCGTTGCGCACGGACGGTGCGTCGACGTTCGGCGCCTTCACGACGACGTTCGCCGGTAGCGCCTTGCCGGGAAACGCCTGCTGCATGCGGTTGTAGGTCTTCACCACCGCCAGCGACCCTGGGAAGGTGTTCGGCCCCGGAGTCGCGATTCGCAGCTGAAGCGCCGGGGCGGCAAGCGCCAGCAACAACCCGCCCGCGAGCACCGCGGACAGGAGTGGCCGGCGCAGCACGCTGTCGACGATCGCTCCCCAGGCGCGGCCCTCGCCGTTGTCGCGGCGGAGCCGGCCGACGAGCGGGACGTGCAGCCGATCGACCCGGTCTCCGAGCCTCGAGAGCAGCGCGGGCAGGACGGTGAGCGAGCCGAGCATCGCGACCGCCACGACGATCATCGTCGCGTATGCGAACGACGAAAACGTGCGATCGCCTGTCAGGAACATCCCGGCCATCGCCACCATCACCGTCAGACCGGAGATGAGAACCGACCGTCCCGACGTGGCAGCGGCGGCCTCGAGCGCCGCCCGCTCGCTCCGCCCCGCGGCACGCTCCTCACGCTCGCGCCGGAGATAGAACATCGAGTAGTCCACGCCGACCGCGAGCCCGACCAGCAGCACGACCGCGGGCGCTTCCTGCGCGAGCGGGAGCAAGTGGCTTGGCAGCGCGACCAGCCCGAACGTCGCGAAGACGGCCGTGAGCGCAAGCAGCAACGGGATGCCCGCGGCCACGAGCGCGCCGAACGCCACCACGAGGATGATCAGCGTCAGCGGGATGGAGAACACACCCGCGCTCTTGAGGTCGTTCGCGAACGCCGTATCGGTCGCCTTCGCCGCGCTCGCATAGCCGAACTCACCGATGAAGAAACCGGTATGGGCGTCTTGCGCATCGTTGACGCTCTTGAGTACGGGGCCGAGCTTGTCGCCGGCGTTCTCCTTTTTGCCTCGGATCTCGAACTCGACGAGTGCGGCGTGTCCGTTCTTCGCGATCTGGCCTGCGTTGGCCGAGTCGAGCGGCGACCGGACGTTCTGGACGGCCGCTAGCTTCGACACGCGCCTGACGACGTCCGCGACCGCGGAGTCGAAGGCGGGCGTGCCCGCGCGAGCGGAGCGGCTCTGGACCAGGACGCTCTCGTCCGCGGGCAGCTTGAAGCCGGCATCCAGGATTCTGTCCATGCGGCCCGACTGGCCGGGCCCGGACGTGTTCGGATCGATGTTCTTCGTGCCGACCTGGCTGCCAACTGCGAAAGCGACGGCTACGAGTGCGAGCCAACCGAACGTCGCTGTCTTCCAGTGAGCCGCGCTCCAGCGGCCCATCCGGGCTGCCAGGTTGCCGCGACTGGTGTCCTTGCTGCGAAACATGACGGTTCTCCTTTCAGCGGGGCCATTTCGGCCGTCGTTAGGCGGCATAGGCGAATGGGTGGTAGAAGGCATCGAGGGCGCAGTCAGGCGCGACCGCGAGGTGGAAGCGATCTCCGACGCGGGTGTCCTCGACCGAGACCGTGAGTGCGTTCTCGTCTGGGTGCCAGAGCAAGGCGACGTGGATGCCGTCGCAGTCGCGGTCAGCGAGCTCGCGGGTTTGTGATGTAGCGGGGCTCATGGCTCCTCCTGTCATGGGATCTCGACCTCGGTAACGGTCGTGGCGCTCGTGCGCTTCGCGACGTAGGGCGGCAGCAGGCCGAGTGCGTCCTCCTCAGTTGCGGTTTCGACCGTCCACCAGATCGCGTGCCCGCCGGAGCGGCACGACGCGAGCGTCGGTCGGTGGCGAAGCGGGCTTTCGTGCCCCTTGAAAGAGGCGAAGACGACGCCGCACTCGTGCGGCTTGTGGTGGTGGTGGAGCAAGTAACGGGCCATGCCACGAGATTGGTGCCGCCCGGCCGCCCTGACATCGGGGCGCCACCCTGATCTCGCACCCTGATTTCAGGATTCGGGCACCCTGATTTACGCTGGAGAGACGAAGAAATGAGCCTGCTAACCGACCACTTCGTGGGCCGCGCCGAGGAGCTCGGTTCGTTGGATGAGGTCCTCGCCGAGGTCGATGAGGGACGCGCCGCCGCGATCGAGCTCATAGGGGAGCCGGGGATCGGCAAGACCCGTCTGCTCGCCGAGTTCGCCCGTGGCGCCGACACGCGCGGGCGGCTCGTCCTCGTCGGCTCCGCGTCTGAGCTCGAGCGAGACCTGCCGTTCTCGGTCTTCGTGGATGCGCTCGACGAGTATCTGCGCGCGCTCGATCCGAGTCGCCTGGCCCGCCTGGACGAGGACGTGCGCACGGAGCTCGCGCACGTCTTCCCTTCGCTTTCAGCGCTCGCGACTGCGCGCGAGGTGGCGCTCCAGCATGAGCGCTATCGCAGTCACCGTGCGGTGCGCGCGCTGCTCGAGGACCTTGCAAAGACAAGGCCAGTCGTCCTGGTGCTGGACGACTTCCACTGGGCCGACTCGGCCTCCGTGGAGTTGCTGGGTGCGTTGCTGCGGCGGCCACCGGCTGCCGCCGTCCTCACGGCAGTGGCGGTCCGACCGCAACAAATGGCGGAGCGTCTTTTCGCCGCTCTTGAACGGGCGCATCGCGCGGCAGCGCTGAAGCGAATTGAACTCGCCGCTCTGACGCCTTTCGAGGCTCGAGAGCTTCTCGGTGAGCAGGTCGCGGTTGCCGATGCGACCGTCCTCTATGACGAGAGCGGCGGAAACCCGTTCTATCTCGAGCAGCTGGCGCGGTCGCTCGGCCGCGAGGGTGCGGCCACTGCCGCTCCCGAGCTTTCGCTGGGGGGGATCGGCGTCCCCGCCGCCGTCGCCGCCTCGCTGAGCGAAGAGCTGGGCCTGCTGTCGGAGAGCGGACGTCTTGTATTCGAAGGAGCAGCTGTTGCAGGCGACCCATTCGAGCCCGAGCTGGCGGCGGCCGCCGCTGCGACGTCTGAGGTTGCGGCGATGAACGCAGTCGACGAGCTCCTGCAGCTCGATCTCGTTCGCAACACGGACGTGCCTCGACGGTTCCGCTTCCGCCACCCGCTCGTGCGACGCGCCGTCTACGACGCGACCCCCGGCGGCTGGCGGCTGGGTGCGCACGAGCGGTGCGCCAAGGCGCTTGCGGCGCGGGGAGCCACGGCGGCGGCGCGGGCCCACCACGTCGAGCGCTCGGCCCGCGGGGGCGACCTCGCCGCCGTGGCCGTCCTGCGCGAAGCGGGCGAGGAAGCCGCCCGGCTGGCGCCGGCAAGCGCCGCGCGCTGGTTCGCAGAGGCACTTCGTCTCCTTCCGCAGAACGCCCCTGCGGAGGAGCGCGTCGAGCTTCTCCTCTCTCGCTCGGCCGCGCTGACGGCAGTCGGCCGTTTCGCCGACAGTCACAGCGCCCTCCTGGAGGCCCTCGCGATGGTGCCTGACGAATCCCACGCTGTGCACGCCAACCTCGCCCGCGCCTGTGCCGGGGTAGAGAGCCTCCTCGGACAACACGAGCAAGCCGGCGGCCGCCTCGCGAGCGCGATCGAAGAGCTACCGGACCAGGGCTCTCCCGAGGGGGTGGCGCTCATGACGGAGCTCGCCGTGAACCTGGTCTGGCGAGCGAAGTACGAGGCGATGCAGGAGTGGGCCGAGCGGGCGGTGAACGCGGCGCGACGGCTCGGAGACGCGCCGTTGACCGCGGCGGCCCTGGCCATGCTCACGCTCGCGGACTCGATGATGGGAGCGGCCGAACGAGCCGAAGCCAATCGTCGAGAGGCGACCGCCCTTGTCGACTCGCTCCCGGACGACGACCTCGCCCGTCACCTCGAGTCGGCGACGCGGCTCGCCGGTGTGGAGCTCTATCTCGGCCGGTACGCCGACGGCGAAATGCACGCAACTCGCGCACTTGCCGTGGCGAGGGCCACCGGCCAGGGAGAACTCTTCCTCGTCCTGGTGGCGACCCTGGGCGGGGTCTGGCGCCTGCGGGGCAAGCTGGCCGAGGCCGGCGAACTGCTCGACGGAGGGATCGAGGCGGCGCGCTTGCTGGGCAACACGCACGCGCTGGTGTGGACCCTCCTTGGCCGCTCCGCCGCAGCGCTCCAGGCGGGCAACGTGGAGCTTGCGCTCGCGGCCGCTCAGGAGGCCGTCGACCTCAGCCGGCAGCTTGACGAGGGCTTCCACTCAGCCGAGGCAGCCGTGGATCTGGCTCATGCACTTCTCGAGACGGGGGAGCCCCAACGTGCGGTCGAGTTGCTCCTTGGTTCCGCCGGAGGCGAGGAGCTAGTGCTCATCGCCGGTGGTCCGAGGGCCCATTGCCTCGAGCTGCTCACGCGCTGCTGGCTCGCGCTCGACCGCGATGCCGAGGCGGAACGTGCAGTCACCAGCGCGGAGGCTTGGGCGTCGGCGCTGCAGCTCCCGATGGCTTCGGCCTGGGCCAATCGAGCGGCGGCGGCCGTCGCCCTCTACGCCGGGAACGCCGCCGGAGCGGCCGACCGGGCGCTCGCGGCGGCCGCTGCCGCCGACGAGGCCGGGGCGCCGATCGAGGCAGCGCTGTCGCGCACGCTCGCGGGCCGCGCCCTCGCCCAAGCCGACGAGCGTGACCGTGCCGCCACAGAGCTGCAGAGCGCTGCCCGCGAGTTGGAGGCGCACGGCGCGCTGCGCTACCGAGACGAGGCGGAACGCGAGCTGCGAAAGCTCGGCCATCGCATCCACCGTCGCACGCGCCCGGGCAAGACCGGCGGAACCGGCATCGAGTCGTTGACTGAACGCGAGCTCCAGGTGGCACGACTCGTCGTCGACCGCAAGACCAATCCCGAGATCGCCGCGGAGCTGTTCCTCAGCCAAAAGACCGTCGAAACTCACCTGCGCAACATCTTCCGCAAGATCGACGTCTCGTCACGAGTCGCCCTAGCGCGGGCAGTTGAGCGTGCGGACCGTGTTGGTGGTGCAGTGTCGTAACGCCCGACCACGTCCTCGCATGCCGACCCGCGGGTGGTGTGTGAAGACAACACTCCGTGGGCCGCTCGTGGCGTAAACGTCGGTGATGTGGCAATTTCGCCACATCTTCGGGCAGAAGCCCGTCCGCTTCGGACGTGCGGCCTGGCCTCCTCAGAAACGCCAAGTCCTGCGAACGCGAAGGCCACAGACCTGGCGAAGCGCCTGCGTGGCGTCGACGCGATGGCGCGCCTGACATTGCCTGCTCATGACGTCAGCGGGTCTGCCGGAAAGCGAACGCCGAATCGCTCTACGAGGTCGGGAATGCTGCCGGGATCCATCTCTAGTGCGTAGCGCTCGCAGAGGTCGCCGAGGCTGGCAGGGTCTGCTTGTGCAACGCCGCCGAGGTCGACGAGTTCCGAGAAGAAGCGCTCGAAGCCGGCCGGCGCGATGATCTCGAGGATGCGGCAGGCATCCTCGCCCGCGTTCCAGAAGGTGTGCCACTCGCCGCGGGGCTTGAAGACGAGATCGCCGGGCCCGGCCTCGAGTACCTCGTCGCCGAGTAGCGCTCCCATGTGGCCTGCGAGCACGTAGCTGTATTCGTCTTCGCGTAGATGGCGGTGGAGCGGAGCGGCGAGCGCGCGCGCCGACATCGGATGCTCGACGAGCGAGAAGCCTCCCCCGGTCGTCTCGCCGTCCACCATGAAGCGCACCCCGATACTGCCGAGGAACCCTGCCTTGCCCTCTTTTGGCCCCAGGACGCGGCCATAGATCGTTTGCATCGTGTCCCTCATTTCGTTGGACAGTAGTGTCGCAGCAACTTACAACGTGCTCTTCTGTGTGTCAATATTGAGAGGACACCCATGCCCGATAAAACACGTTCGTATCGCATGCAACGCCGAGCGGAGTCGCAGCAACAGACCCGGCTCCGCATCACCGAAAGCGCCGTAGCGCTGCACGGAAGCGTCGGCCCATCCCGGACGACGATCAGCGCGGTCGCGGCGCACGCCGGCGTCCGTCGCTCGACGGTCTACCGCCACTTCCCCGACGAGACGGCGCTGTTCGACGCCTGCACCGCCCACTGGGCAGCAGCCAACCCGCCGCCCGAACTGGACGCCTGGTCAGCAATCGCTAACCCCGACGAACGCCTGCGCGTCGCCCTCGACGAACTCTTCGCCTTCTATCGACGAGCCGAGTCCATGCTCGACAACCTCTTCCGCGACGAGACAACCACGCCGCTCGTCCAGGAACGCTTCGCCGCCTTCCGGAGCTACCTCGAGGCAGCGCTCGACGCGCTCATGGCGGGACGCAACCTTAGAGGCACCGCTCGCCGACGCACACGAGCAGCCCTCGGGCACGCGATTGCCTTCTCTACCTGGAAGTCACTCGTCCGAGAACAGCGACTCAGCAAGTCAGACGCCGCCACGCTCGTTCGCGCGCTCGTGGCCGCTGCAAGCTAACTATCCCGCGACCAGATCAACAGCGCCGATGGAGCCCCGCGCAAACGGGCATGGTCTCCCGCTCCATCGTGCGCCAGTCGGCTCAGGCCGCGAAGAAAGCACAGAAGGTCGCCGTGTCGTGGTCGAGGGTGTTGTGCTGGCCTGCCTCGACGATGGGCGAGCCCGGATGGCGGACGTCGATGATGAAGTGCCCAACTTCGAGCAGGATCGGACCCTGACCCGGGAGCTCGACGCCGATCAAGTGGCCCGAGATGTCGATCAGATAGGGCCGAGTCGGATCGACGAACCGCGTGAAGTGGTCGTTGCTGGTGAGCGTCTTGCCGTTGGCGGTGAACGTGAGGATGCGGTCGATGTGGGTGATCAGCGTCCCGTCGGGCTTCGCGATCGTGGTCAGCTTGAAAACGTCGCTTCGGTAGACGGGGAAGCTGCAGTACCCGCTGTTCACCGGCGAGGTCTGCCCGACCGTCGTCATAGGCGGTTCTGCAGCGGCTGCGGACGCAATCGCGAGCAGCAACATGGTCGTACCCAGCATGAGAAGGAAGAGGCGGCGCATGAGCTTGTCTCCTTTCGCCATCGTCGTCGTCGGGTCTGGCGACACGGCTCGATCGAAGCATCGACTGCTGTCTCGTTCTTCGGGGCTAACCCTGAGGCAGCGGCAAATCGAGGGAAAACCCTGAATGTCCGGCGGGACGCGGTCGACCGTCAGCGCTGCGGTTGGATCCGGAGCACGCGACCGTTGTCGTCATTGACCCACACCGAGCCGAAGCCGACGGCGACCCTGACCGGCGTCCCGCCGACATGAAGCCTCGCGATGAGCCGCCCCGTATGCGGATCGATCTGGTCGACATTGGCTGAGTCGATGACGGCGACCCAGACCGAGCCAAAGGCGACCGCAAGACCCACTGGGTGCGGCTCGGCCTGCCTGGCGGTGAGCTTCTTCGTATGAGGGTCGATCCGGGCGACCACGTCGGCGCAGGCCCCACCCGCCGACCAGACTGCATTCGCATCTGCGGCGAGGAACGCACACGGCGGATACGGGAGCTTCATGGTTGAGATCACGCTGTTCGTCCCTGCATCGATGCCCACGATCCTGTTTTCGTTCGGGACGCCGACCCAGACCGCGCCATGAGCAGCCATCAGGCTGAAGTGCTCGGAGCAGCAGGCGAGCTTGGGGCCCAAGCGGATCGTGGCGACAATGCGGTTCGTCACCGGATCGATGCGCGAGACGCTTGGGGCGCCGCCGTTCACCACCCAGACAGCGCCCGGCGAAACGGCGATGCCGACCGGCTGCGGCCCGACATGGATCGTTGCGACTACCTTGTTCGTCGCAGGATCGATGCGCGAGACCTTGTCGGCCAACGGGTAGGAGAGCCAGACGCCGCCGTCGCCGGCGGCCGCCGCTTCGGGGGGAGAAACCTTGATTCGGGCGACGATTGCGTTTTGCGTCGGGTCGATCCGCATCAGCGTCGACTCGATGTCGCTCATCGCCCAGACCGCGCCCTCGCCGACCGTGAACGCGCCGCCTCCTAGCGGAGCCGGCGCACCATTTCCAAGCGGAATCCGGGCAACGACCCGTGCGCCGGGAGGCAGCACACGCGTGTTGGTTGGCGCAGACTGCGCACTGGTTGCCGTGACGGCCGGGCCCGGGTTCCCCGCCGAAGTAGCGCTGACGCGCGTGAGCGTGTTCGAGGCGAAGCTGCTGGCCCAGATGGAGCCACCCGAGGGTACGACCACTAGCGCAGATGAGTCTTTCGCCGGCGACGCGACCCTGATCGCCGGCCCCGCCTCCTTACCCGAGCGTACATCGATCCGCTGAACCGTCCCCTCGCTCGCGTCCCCGACAAAGAGATAGCCCCCGGCCCTCGCCAGCCACACCGGTTGGCCACCGATGTGCATCGTCTTACCGACCGGCTGGAGTGTCTTCGGGTCGAGACGCCCGATCTCCCCTCGATCCCGGTTGGCGAACCAGATGCTGCCGCCTGCGATTGCGATCCCTGCGGGAAAACCGCCGACATCCACCGGTCGGATCGCACGAGTCGCCGGATCGATGCGAAGAACCTCGGCTTCACTCGACGCCGTTGCCCAGACGTATCGGCCGGCTGCGGCGACCCCGAGGGTCGGTCCCGTCGATAGCGAAAGCGGAGCGGCAGTCGGTGCGAGCGTGAGCGGGTCGAGGCGCAGGAGCGCCGCGGGCTTGACCTGTAGCGCCCACAGATCCTTTCCGCTTACGACCAGTGGGCCCACCGGCGTAAGAAACTGTCGCCGCACGAGAACGCGGCCGCTGCGCCAGTCGAGCGCAATGATCAGGCTCGGACCCGATCCGTTGCCGCCGACGTGCTCGACTGAGGCGAGAAGCCTGTGGCCCACGTGCGCCAGGTACGTCGCCTCTCCGCCGACCAGGATCCTGCGTTCGACGGCGCCGGAGGCGAGATCGAGACGGAGGAGCGGCCGATCGCGAACCGGTGTCCGCGCATCGGAGAGCGCGAGCCAGAGCGCATCACGCCCCGCGGCCACCCAGCCAGGGTGGCTCTGCACGCGCAAGGTCGCCGTCACTCCTCGCGTCGTCACCTTCTCGCCCGAGTGATGGGTGGCCAGCAGAACGGACCCGGCTATCGCGACGCCAACCGACGCCACGACAACCGCGAGTCGGAATCGGTGGTGCACACGACCATCATCCACCGAGCTGCTCGGGGATTCCACCGAATTCCCGCGATTCCGGGGAAAACCCTGAACCGCCGCGAGAGACGTGTGCGACGATTGCGCGTGTGCGCAAGCGCGTCTTGATCGTCGACGATCACCAGCCATTTCGCGCCGTTGCGCGAGAGTTGCTGGAAGGCGCGGGCTACATCGTCGCCGGCGAAGCAGCGGATGCGGCAGGGGCGCTCGCCGCGGTCGCCGCCGACGCGCCTGACGCCGTGCTCCTCGACGTGCAACTTCCGGACGGAGACGGCTTCGAGGTTGCGACGGCGCTCGCTGCCGCCGCCGCTGGGCCTGCGGTCGTGCTCATCTCATCGCGCGAGGCGGATGACTACGGACGTCGGGTCGCGTCCTGCGGAGCGCGCGGATTCATTCCGAAATCGAAGCTCTCGGCGGCGACGTTCGCCGCCCTGCTCGAGTGATGGCGTCTACCGCCGTCACAGCCTCGCCGAGCGGAGACGCGATCCGTGACCCTGTGCTGCTCGTGCCGCTCGTCGTCGCTGCCGGCCTTGCGATCGGCGGGCTCGGCGTTCACGAGCGAGTCTCAGGGACGCGAATCGCCACGGACCTCGCGCTTTCGTGGGCTCTGGTAGCGGCGTCAGTCGTCATGCTGGAGCGGCCGCGTTGGCGTCGAGCGAGGTGGCTGCTCGCCGCGACGGCGTTCGCGCTACTGGGCGCCGATCTCGAGTGGGCCAGTTCGCACACGGTGTGGACACTCGGGTTCGTACTCGAGGGGTTGTGGGCAGCGTTCCTGGTTCACCTGGTGCTGACCTTTCCGGAAGGCCGCTCCTGGTCGCGCGTCGCCGGGGTCGCAATCGCCGGCGCCTACGCAGTGACGTTTGGCTGGCAGCTGGTCGGCGCATTCGTGGTTCCGGACGGGCGCGACGTGCTGTCCGTCGCGCCCCACGCGAGCGTCGCCCACGTAATCGACCGAAGCCAGGAGATCTCCGGCATTGCCATTGCTCTGGTCGTGCTCCTTCTCGTCGGGCAACGGTTGCGCGTCTTGCGCGGTCCGGCACGTCGAGTGCAGGGGCCGCTTCTTGTCGCGGCTGCGGTCACGGTCCCGGCGAGCCTCGTGTGGCTGGGATGGGTGATCGCGACCGACGCGAGCACCTCAACGCTCGGCACAATCGGTCGAGCCGTCGCAGCGTCGCTTCCACTCGGCGTCGTGGCCGGGATCATGGGGTCGCGGCTGCGTCGACCGGAAGCGTCCGAGCTGGTCGTCGAACTGCGAACAGAGGCGGCTGCCAGTATGCGCGAGCGGCTCGCACGGGCACTCGGCGACCCGACGCTCGACGTTGCATACCGACTCGGCGATGGTCGGTACGTCGATGCAACCGGCCGGCCGACCGAACTGCCGCGGGGGGCCGGCCGTGCCGTTACGGCCGTGACCGCGGGCGGCGCAGAAGTCGCGGTGCTGATTCACGACCCGGCGTTGCTCGACGAACCGGCGCTCGTGGAGTCGGTTCGTGCAACGGCCGGGCTCGTGCTCGAGAACGAGCGTCTGGCGGCAGTGGTACGTTCACAGCTGGCGGAGGTGCGGGCGTCGCGCGGCCGCATCGTCGCCGCCGCTGACGCGGAGCGACGCCGAATCGAGCGGAACCTGCACGACGGAGCCCAGCAGCGGCTCGTGACCCTCTCCGTCGCACTCGGCCTCGAAGCCGCCCGAGCTGACGCGGCCGCAACGGCCGTCGTCGCGCGCGCACAGGACGAGGTCGAACAGGCGATCGTGGAGCTACGCGAGCTCGCCAGGGGAATCCACCCGACCCTTCTCCGGGACGAAGGCCTCCAGGCCGCGGTCGAGGCGCTCGCACGACGGACGCCGGTGCCCGTGACGGTCGAGGGCGCCGTTCCCGATCGTCTCCCCGATCCGGTCGAGCTCGCCGCCTACTTCGTCGTCTCGGAGGCGCTCACGAACGTCGTGAAACACGCCTCGGCGGCGGACGCATCGGTGCTGCTCGTGCAGGAGGTCGGGGCCCTTCGCGTCACGGTCGCCGACAACGGAGTCGGCGGCGCAGCCATCACGGCCGATTCGGGCCTGGCCGGGCTCCGTGACCGACTCGAGGCGCTCGACGCGACGCTGGTGATCGAGAGCGAGCCGGGCCGAGGTACGACCGTCTGCACCGAAATCCCATGCGGGTGGTAATCGCCGACGACGCGCCGCTCATTCGCGAGGGAGTTGCTCGTCTGCTGACTGAGAATGGGGTCGAAGTCGTCGACGAAGCGGGCGACGCCGAGACGCTTCTTGCGAGCGTCCGCGATCTAAGCCCGGACGTCGCTCTCGTCGACATCCGGATGCCTCCGACGCACACTGACGAAGGGCTGCGCGCGGCCCGCGAAATTCGGTCTCGCTACCCGGGTACGGCCGTCCTCGTCCTCTCACAACACCTCGAGCCCGATTATGCGCTGCGACTCGTGGAAGAGAAGCCCGAACGAGTTGGCTACCTGATGAAGGAACGCGTCGGTCGCGTGCAACAGCTCCTCGATGCCTTGCAACGGGTGGCTGGAGGTGAGTGCGTCGTCGATAGAGCCGTTGTCGACGAACTATTGGCACAGCGCCGCCGTGCCGACCCAATCGCCGAGCTGACGTCTCGTGAGCGGGAAATCCTCGCGTTGATGGCAGAGGGCCGCTCGAACCGGGGTATCTCTCGCACACTCTGGCTCAGCCCGAAGACAGTCGAGACACACATCAGAGGCGCCTTCGCGAAGCTGGGGATCACAGAGGCCCCGGAGGACAATCGCCGCGTGCTCGCCGTCCTCGCCTACCTGCGGCGATAGCGGTGGCAAGATCGGCGGGTGCCGCCGATCGAGATCGACACTCCCCACGGCCCGGCGCACGCCCACCTGCATGCGGCTGACGCGCCGCGCGCGGCGCTTGTCCTCGGCCACGGAGCAGGCGGAGGCGTGGAGGCGCCGGATCTCGTTGCGGTGACCGAGGCGGCCCGCGACCAGGGGATCACCGTCGCACTGGTCGAGCAGCCCTACCGCGTCGCCGGCCGGCGCTCGCCCGCCCGCGCCCCGCAGCTCGACGCAGCCTGGATCGCGGTCATCGAGCGCCTGCGAGCAGATGAGCTGGCCGGGCTGCCGGTCGCCGTTGGCGGTCGCTCGTTGGGTGCCCGCGTGGCCTGCCGGACCGCAGCGCAGACCGGCGCCGTCGCGGTGCTCTGCCTCGCCTTCCCGCTCGAGCCGCCCCGGCGCGCGGGCAAGCCGCAGCAGAGCCGTCTGGCCGAGCTCGAGGCGGTGACGGTACCGACGCTGGTCGTCCAGGGCGAGCGCGATCCATTCGGGATGCCGCCCCCTGGCCCGTCCCGACAGGTGGTGAAAGTGGCGGGCGATCACGGTCTGAAGGCGGACGTCGAGGCGGTGGCCGCGGCGGTGCGTGCGTGGCTGCCCAGCATCGGAGCCAAGCAGGCTTAGCCAGCTGAGGCGGTGCCGCCACATCCTGGGCTTGTGGGGGGAGCCGCGCACGGCTCCCCCCACACTGCCTAGGCTGCGAGGTCGAGCGCCGGCTCTTCCTCGACGACGGACGCTGGCTGGCGAGAGTTACGCGCAAGTAGCGCGACGGCGCCGGCCGCGAGCACGAACAGGGCGCCGACCAGGAGCGCACGCTGGTACCCGTTCGTCGCCGCCTGGGCGACGCCGTCGCGGCCGGAGTGGAGCAGCGAGTTGGTGCGTGCGGTGGCGAGCGCCGAGAGGATCGCCAAGCCGAGGGCAGCGCCAAGCTGCTGGCCCGTGTTCAGGAGTCCGGCTGCGAGACCGGCCTTGTCCTCGCCGACACCGGCGTTGGCCGCGGTGGTGGCGCCGACGAAAACCGCACCGAGGCCGAAGGCGGCGACCAGGAGTCCAGGCAGGATGTCCGAGACGTAGGAGCCGTGGACCGGGATCCGTGACAACCAGTAGAGCCCGCCGGCTGCAATCAGGGTGCCGACGACGATCACCGGCTTGGTGCCGATGCGCGCGAACAGCTGCGAAGAGATGCCGGCGGCGATGATCACCCCGCCGGTCAACGGCAGATACGCGATGCCCGTCTGAATCGGCGAATAGTCGAGCACGTTCTGCATGTAGAGGGTCAGGAAGAAGAACATCGGGAAGAAGCCGGCCAGGGCCACCATCTGTGTCGCATCGGCAGCAGCGACTCCCTTGACCCGCAGAATCGACAGTGGCACGAGCGGGTTGGCCACACGCAACTCGTTGACGACGAAGGCTGCCAGGGTCACTGCCGCGACGGTGAGCTCGACGATCGTGCGCGTCGCTCCCCAACCGACGTCCGGGGCCTTCACGAGGGCGTAAACCAGGAGCAACATTCCGCCGGTCACCAGAAAAGCCCCGAGCGCATCGAAGTTCACCAGGCGTGCGGACTTGCGCTCCCGCTTCAGCAGGACGAACGCGCCGGCGAAGGCAATCGCGCTGAAGGGCAGGTTGACGAAAAGCACCCAACGCCAACCGGGGCCCTCCGTGAGCAGGCCGCCGAACAGGACGCCGGCAGCGCCGCCGAGACCGGAGACGGCCGCCCAGACGCCGAGCGCCGTGTGACGGTCACGGTCGGAGCGGAAAATCGTGGTCAGGGTCGACAGTGCGGCGGGCGAGAGCATGGCGGCGCCGAGTCCCTGGGCGAAGCGGGCACCGACCAGCAGTGAGCCGCTGTGCGCCAGACCGCCAACCAGCGACGAGCCGGCGAACACGATCAGGCCGGTGACGAGAACGCGGCGGCGACCAAGGAGGTCGGCCACTCGCCCGCCGAGCAGCAGGAAGCCGCCGTAGGTGAGGATGTAGCCGTTGACGACCCATTGCAGGCTCTGCTGGCTGAAGTGGAGGTCGCGCCTGATCGACGGCAGGGCGATGTTCAGGATCGAGGCGTCGAGGACGTCCATGAACTGGACGAGGCTGAGCAGGAGGAGGATCGCGACGCCGCGCCGTGACGCCAACGACGACGCCGCCCCCGCCTGATCGTGGGAACCAGTCGTCGGGTAGGGCTCTGCGCTCATAGTGGCTTCCTTCCTTGGTTCGAGGTATGATTTCTCAGGATGCCATATAATACGATACCCGTACAATATGTATTCCCGATCATCTGACCCCGAGGGCACACCTGGCCGTCGATCGCCCGCGGAGACCGGAACCGACGCGGGTGTGGAGGCGGCGCGGAGGCGGCGGCGATTGGCGGCTGCGATCGGGAAGTCACTACGCGAGCTGGCCATCCAGCTGTCGCTGCTCAACCATCAGATCGGCGCGAGACTCGAGTTGCAGGACGTCGACATCGATTGCCTCGACCTCATCGACCGCCTCGGCCCGCTCAGTCCCAGCGGGCTCGCACGTCAGGCCGGGCTACATCCCGCCACCATCACCGGCATCCTCGACAGGCTCGAAAGCGGCGGCTGGGTAGTGCGCGAGCGCGACCAATCCGACCGCCGCGCGGTGCTCGTCCGCGCCCAACGCGACCGCTACCCGGACCTCATGCGGCTCTATGCGGGAATGAACCGGTCGATGAACGAGATTTACGCGGGATACGAGGAGAGCGAACTCGAGGTGATCGCCGACTTTCTCCAGCGCACCGCGAACGCCGGCAGAGGCGCGACCGACGCGCTCTCCGATAACCGATAGCAGCGCAGTCGCTCAGCCGCTCACGGGCTCCGCTTGGGTCGTGCGAAATCGGCGAACATGCCGTGCACGGCCGCGATGGATTCCCCGCTCGCTCCGCTGATCTCGAGCACGATCTCTCCGTCTGTCGGGCGCACCGACCAGTCGGCGAACGAGCAACACTCGCGCTCGAGTGCCGCGAGTTCGCTCAGTTCCTCCTCGACGCCGCGCTCGGCGCGGAAAATCAGGCGCAGCCCCCGCTCGTTCGCGGCGATGTCGAGCGCCGCGCGCGCGGCAAGCGCCTGCCAGCGTTGCCGGCGCTCAACCAGCTGCCGTTGCTGGAGAGAGCACGCAACCATGGCCGGGTCAAGAACCTTCTTCACGGTCATCGGGTCAGACCATGCCCGCGCAACGTCCTTCGGGCAGACGCGTGCAGACAAAGAGCACGTACCTCATCGTGTCCTCCTCTTTAGGCGGCGACACCCGACTGGTCGAGCTCGGCAACGAGTTGGTCGACGAGCTGCGCGACCTCGTCGCGGATCTCGCGGACCCGCTCGAGCGGCTCCTGTTTTGGGTCCGGCAACTGCCAGCTGACGTAGCGCTTGTCCGGAATCACAGGACAGCTGTCGTCACAGGTTGCAACGATGACGTCCGCCCACTCGACGACCTCGTCATCGAGCTTGCGCGGCACGTGGTCGTCGCTCACGTCGATGCCGATCTCGGCGAGCGCCGCCAACACCTGCGCGTGGACGGCGGCGCCGGGGTTGGAGCCGGCTGACCGGGCTTCGTGCCGTCCGGCCGCCGCACGGCGGAACAGCCGCTCGGCGATTACCGAGCGGCCTTGATTCCCGACGCAGACAAACAGCACCTTGCTCACGCGGCCTCCTCCCTGGACGCCACTGTGTGACCGACGAGTTCGGTCGGGAAAGGCTGCTCGCCACGCACGAACTGGTACGCGAGCCCGCCGAGCGAGGCGCCCACAAGTGGGGCGATGATGTAGAGCCAGAGCGCGTGCAGGTCGCCAGAGACGAGCGCCGGGCCGAGCGAGCGCATCGCGACCATCACGCGGCCCCTGCACCGGCAATCACCAGGGCGAAGGTGCCAATCGCCTCGGCGACCAGGGCTCGCGCGAGCGGCTTTGCTGCCATCAGCAGCAGCCGGCGCCGGCCGCAAGCTGAACGAGCGGCAGTCCTTTGCTCGCCGGCTCGCTCGTTTTGACGGCCTTCACGATCGCCCCGTGCATCCCGTCTGCAACCTCGTGCGTGAACTCGACCGACACGTCTTCGAAACCCACCGCCTCGAGGCCCGCCATGTACTCCGACCTCGAGAGTGCGCCGGCGATGCAACCGACGTAACTGCCGCGCTCGGCCCGCTCGTGTGCGCCGAGGTGGTCCTCGGCGACGACGTCGCTGACGCCGACCCGGCCGCCCGGCTTCAAGACCCGCGCAATCTCCATCAGCACCGCAGGCTTGTCGACCGAGAGATTGATCACACAGTTCGAGATCACCACGTCCACCGATTCCGCGGGCAGCGGCACCTGTTCGATCACACCCTTGAGGAAGTGCACGTTCGCGACGCCCGCCTCGGCTGCGTTCTTGCGGGCGAGTGCGAGCATCTCGTCGGTCATGTCGAGCCCGTACGCAACACCCGTTGGACCGACCCGCTTCGCCGAGAGGATCACGTCGATACCGCCGCCGGATCCGAGATCGAGCACTTTCTCACCCTCGTGCAGCTCGGCGACGGCGGTCGGATTGCCACACCCAAGCGAGGCGAGCACCGCCGCATCCGGCAGCTCCCCGCGCTGCTCGACGCTGTACAGCGCCTCGCCGAAATCGCCGGCGACCTCGCCCTCGCAGCAGGAGCCGCCGCCACATCCGCAACCGTCGCCGCCGTCTGCGGCGCGCGCGGCCTCGGCGTAGCGCTGCCGCACCTGCTCGCGCAGCGATTCAGCAGTCTCGGTGCTCATCAAACAACCTCCGATATTCGTACGAGGCGCTCGAGCTGCGAGCTCGCCTCCGGGTTGAGCGAGAAATAGGCCCACTTGCCGCGCTGCTCACGCTCGAGCAGACCCGCTTCGGTCAGCTTCTTCAAGTGGTGGCTCACGGTCGGTTGCGAAAGGTGAAGCGCCGGCTCGAACTCGCACGCGCACACCGGCACGGCCGCCGTCGCGAGCAGATTGACGATCTTCACCCGCGCCGGATCAGCCAGCGTCCGAAACAGCGCCGCCGTCGCGTCGGCCTCCTCGTCGGACAGCGCAGCCGCTCCGAGCGGCCGGCAGCAATCGATCAGCTCCAGAGACCTCATCAGCTTCTCTCGCATCGACGCTCAATATATCGACGAGTGTCGATACGAGTCAAGAGGACGAACCCTGCTGGTGCGCTTGACGACGCCGGCGAAGCCGATGGCACCCAGCGAGCGGGAGGCACTTCGGCCGAGCAGGTAGGCAGGCGCGGCGACCGTACTCGCCCAGCTGATCCCACCGAGCGCGTTCCAAAGCAGAAACCGCCGCCACGCATCCGGTTGACGCCGGCAAGCCAAGAGGCGACCGGCCCTCCGCGGCAAGAGCTGCTGCGACGATCAGGCTCGTCTCGCCGGGCACGAGCGCCCCCGCGACTCGGCAGCGACAAGGCCAAAGAGCAGCGGCTAACCAACGTTCGCCGGCACGTTGAGGAGCGCGGCCAGCATCAGGCGCTGAGCCGGTCACCGCCGCCGGCGGGTTCGGCCGGCCGCTGCACGGGGATGAGCCGCAGACGTGGCCGAGCCGATGACGAACGCTTGAGGGACATGACACGCAGCATGCGCTCGGCATCGCGGGCGAGTAGCAGGCAGAGCACTGCGAGCGGTAACTCGACGAACGCCGCTTCGGCGATCGAGACGAAGAGCTCAGCCCGAGTCGAAGCGGTGAGGACATCGAACCAGGCATCGACGAACAAGAGCGTTGCGGTCGCGGTCGCGGCGCCTTCGAGCCAGGGCGAGCGCCGCCAGGCCGCGACCGCGACCGTGAGCAGAAGCAGCGCCAGCGCGACGTCGAAGCCCGCCCACGCGATGTCCCAATGCGCCGCCTGGTGGGTAGACGGCAACGCGACAACCAGTAGGACAACCCACGGCACGAGCAGCAACGCCGCCAGTCCAAAGAGCGGCACAACCCAGCGCGGCAGACCGCCGGCCGGCCCTAACACCCTCGCGGCAGCCCGCGTGGCTCGAGCACTAGCCGTCGCGCTCAACGCCGGAGACCTCGGGCTCCCTGTCGCCGTCGTGAACGATGAGGACTGGAACCGTCGTGTGGTTGAGCACGAAATGCGAAACGGAGCCGAGGACGGCCGACCGGACCGCGCCGCGCCCGCGGGAGCCCATCACGATCAGATCGTGGTTCGCGGCTGCCGCGCGCTGCACGAGCTCGATGCCCGGGTCTCCGGCGGCCGTACGCCCCGATACGGGGATGCCCTCGGGAACGATCGCCTCTCCCTCGGCGAGTGTCTTCTCCGCAGCGCTGATCAGATCGGCCTCGGTGACCGGCGGGACGTAGCCCGGCCAGACGCGGAGCGGCGCAGCGACCGTCTGCAATGTCAGCCTCGCTGCCTGCGTTCGTGCAAGGTCGATCGCTTCGCCGAGCGCGCGCGTAGCGTGCTCGGACCCATCCCAGGCAACAAGGATGCTCTTGAACATCGACATCTCCTTTCTCCCTACCGGCCATGGAGTGGCGCTGACTTCAGCGGTGTGGGTCACGCCGCCTCTTCGAATGCGGGAACGGGTACCTCCTCGGTCGTCTGAGCGTGACTGCGCGACTCGACGAGCAGCGTCCCGAGGGCGCCTCCGGCCACCGCGATGCCCGCGAGGACCCAGAAGGCGATCGCAAAGCCGTGTGTCAGCGCGACCCCGGAAACAGCGGTGCTGCCGGGATGCGCGTGGACGTAGTGGTTCGTGTAGGTCGCCGCGATTGTGCTGGCGACGGCGACACCGATGGCTCCGCCGATCTGCTGGCTGGTGTTGATGAGCCCGGAGGCGATGCCGGCCTCATCGGCGCGGACACCGGTGAGTGCACCGATCGACATAGGCACGAATACGAGCGCCATGCCGACGCCGCCGATCAAGAATGCCGGGAACAGATCCGTGAAGTAGTGCCCGTGCACCGGCAGACGCGCGTACAGCACGAGTGCGACCGCGGCAAGGGCCATCCCGATCGGCAGCAGCGGGCGCACGCCGATGCGGGTGACAAGCGCCTGCGCGACGGCGGAGACGATGATGATCGTCAGGGTGATCCCGACGTAGGCGACGCCGGTCT
>VAWR01000087.1 GCA_005885245.1 Actinomycetota bacterium
CGATCACCGGCGGCGTCACGCGGTCGAGCCCGGAGTCGACGCCGTTCGTTGGGCAGGAGGGCGTGTTCGCGGCCGGCGGCGGCGTCGAGATTCCGCCCAACGCCGACTTCAGCGGCGGCGCGACGGTGACGATCACGAACAGTGTGATCACCGGCAACCGCGTCGCGCCCACAGACACGGTGCCCCTCGGCCCACCTTGTCCCAGCGGTCCCTGCCCGTTCGCGTTCGCCGGCGGCGGCGGGATCGACAGCTGGGGGACGCTGACGCTGGCAAACACGACCATTAGCAATAACCATGTCGGCTCGGCCTCCGGGCTGTCCACGCTCGCCAGCGACGCGCAAGGCGGCGCGATTATAAGTCGGCTCGATGCGCTGACGATCAAGAACAGCGTCATATCTGACAACGCTGCGAGCGCGACTGCCCCGAACGGCCGCTTCGCCGAGGGGGGTGGAATCTTCGCCCCGGGTGGAACGCTGACGATTAGCGACAGCGCCGTGACTGGTAACAGCGCCCTACTCGAGGCCTCACTTCCGAACACCGTGGAGCTACTCGCCCAGTCGGGAGGCATCTTCATCGCGGAAAACCGCGCCACGATCACGGCCACGACGATTTCCGGCAACTCAGCCGCGATGACGAACACGGCGGGCGACGCCACCGCCTTCTCGGGCGGCGTCAACGTCGGTTCGGAGGTCGAGTTCCGGATGAGCAACTCCGTGATCGCCGACAACCGCGTCAACTCAGCGACCCTGACTGGGTCACAGGGGAACGCCGAAGGCGATACGGGCGGCGGTGCGTTGCTCGGTACGGTCACGAACACCCGGATCAGCGGCAACACCGTCACGGTCAGTTCGGCGGCCGGCGATGCTTTCGCCGCGATCGGCGGGTTGCTTCAGTTCGGATCGCTGACCAACAGCGTCGTGAGCAACAACCACCTTCATGCCTCGAGCCCGACGGGCTCAGTATCCGTCATTGGCGCCGGCGTGATCGTGGCCGAGCACACCTTGACGCTGCGGAACACGACGGTGAGCGGGAACACCGGAGATGCCAGCGGCCCAAGTGGCTTCGCCCGCGGCGGCGGCATCTACGACGGTCCATTCTTCGACATCGCGGGGAGTCCGCTGGTTCTGATGAACAGCAGCGTGACCGGCAACGTCTTGACGGGAAGCGCGGGCATCACGCTGCAGGGCGGCGGCCTGTACATCCAGAACCAGCCGCTGACGCTGACCCACAGCGTCATCGCGGGCAACTCGCCCGACCAATGCTACGGCTGCTGAACGATCAGGCGTAGCCCCACTTCTTCGCGGCCTCCCGGGCGACCCGGGAGGCCGTTTCTGGTCTCGCCTCGCTGATGCGATCTGAGATGATCATGGCACGGCAGGGCCGAGCAGGTGTTCGCGCGCCTCGGCTGGCGTGCGATAGCCGTGGCGCTCGAGAAGCCACTCGCGGTTGTAGCGACGGGCGAAGCTGCGTACCGCGTGGCGGAGCTGCTCGAAGGTCTCGAAGCGCTCGATCCAGAGCACCTGTTCCTTGAGCGTCTGGATGAAGCGCTCGACGCAGCCGTTCGTCTCCGGCTCGTAGTGGAAGGCCGGGGAGCGGACGATGCCGAGGTGGTCGATCTCGACCTGGTAGTGATGGCTGCGGAAGCAGGAGCCTCCGTCATAGCGCAGCGCCAGCCCGGAGGCGACCCGCCCGCTCGACCGAGCCGAACCGTTCGGCGCAGACCTCGCGCAGCAGATCGGCGGCAGCGAAGCGGTCCATCCGCAGCGCCGCGTTCGCCCACGCTTCGCCGCTGGCGTGGTCGACGACGCAGAAGACCGCGGCGGGGCCCTCGCCAGACCATGCCTCGGTCGCGTCGGTCGCCCAGAGCGTGTCGGGCACCGCGACGCTGATCGTACCCTGGTGCAGCCGCTGCGTACGCTTGCGCACCCGCCCGGTCGGCGCGAGCAGCCCCGCCTCACGGGTCAACCTGAGCACGCGCTTGCGGCTCGTGCGCACACCTTTGCGCCTGAGCCGCGCCCAAACTTTGCGGTGTCCCTCGCCGACGAACGGCGAGTCAGCGAGTGCAACTCGGATCTCGGCCAGCAGCTCGCCGTCGTTCATCGCTCCGACCGGGCCCGGCCTTCGTCGAGTAATCGCCGAGACGCTCCGGCGTCGGCGCTGCTCGCACGCCGCCGACCGCGACACCCCCGCCACCCGGCACACGGTCTTCAGCGGCGCGGGCAGCTCCCTGCTTACCGCGAGCGCCTCGGCGACTGAGGGGGGTGGCCCTTCTTCTCCAGTAGCGCCCGCAGGATGTCGACCTCGAGTTGGAGCTGACCAACCTTGCGTTGCGCATCAGCTAGCTCGCGTTCCTCGACCGGCCGCGGCCGCGACTTCAGGCCCTCACGGCCTGCCGTTAGGAACTCCTCCCGCCAGCCAGCAATCCTGCCTGCCGGCTGCGCCGTCTCGCGCGCAAGCAAGTCGAGCGACTCGCCCCGCAACAACCTGAGCCACCACGGGCTCCTTGCGCCGCGCGCTCCAGCGCACCTCCCGGCTCGCCTCCACCTCCCCGCTTGCCGCGCTGGAACGCAAGTCCAGACCTTCCATCCGAACCTCCCGAACTCCCGACATCGTGACCTCCTCCGTCTAATCGGGTGTCCGGACGGAACCGGGTGCGGGGGAACGGCGACGAAAGGACGCCACTTCAACTGGTACGGATCGGCGGCTGAGATCCTCGAGAGGCTCCGGGATCTCCCCGACGACAGCGGGCCCGAGGCAATCCGGTCCGAGTTCGCCTACTAGTTCGCCGAGGGCAGTGGCAGGCAGGCCGTTTCCATAACCGTTTCCAATTCGGCGCGTTCCCCTGGGGGATCGAAGCGGCAACGAAGAAACCGCCTGTAGCAGCGGGTTTCCTATTGGGCGGAACTTGTCAGTGCGCAAACCAACCATCCATCGAGGCTGAGGCAATCGGGATCCTCTGAGATGATCGCGGCAATCACGCACGACGACGCAAGGAGAGAGGAGATCCATGGCGGAGTACACCATCGTTCCTGTCGCGGACGTCCCGGACCAGGCGGCGGAGGTCGGAATGGATCCCGAGCACTTCGAGATTCGCTTCCTCCGCGAAGGCCTTGGCCTCCGGAACTTCTCCGTCACCTTCGAACGCTTCGGCGGCGGGTGGCAGCCTCCACAGGGACACCCGCACCGGCGCGGACATCGGCACACGATCCAGGAAGAGGTCTACTTCCTCGTATCGGGTCGGGCGCAGGGCAACTTCGACGGCGAGGTCGTCGACATCGAGCCCTGGACGGCGGTGCGAGTCGCGCCACAGACCGCCAGGTCGTTCCGCGCGGCCGGGGACGAGGATGCGGTGTTCGTGACGATCGGGGCGCCTCAGGCAGGCCCCGACGACGTCGAGTTTATCCCGGACTACTGGACCGACTAGAGAAGCGCCCGCGTCCGAGCGGCGTGCCAGCCGAGGCCGAGTGTCTCGAATCGGCCGGCCGCGCGCTCGATCAGGCTCGCGTCCTCGCGCACGACGCCGAGGGCGCGCAGCGCGAATGGTTCGAGATAGGTATTGGGCTGCAGTAGCCGGTCCGCCTCGGTCTCGACGCGCTCCCGCTCGCCGAGAGCCGCGAGCCCGTCGAGGTGCGTGGCCATCGAGCTGAGATAGTACGTGGTCGACCGACGCACGCCGGGCTCGCCAAGAAACGACTCGACGGCCACAAGATCGTTGCGGTGGAGGGCGAGCTGTACGCGCGGCGCGTCCTGCATGGGCCCGTAGCCGGTCATTCTGTGTGCTCCGGCCTCCTGCTCGAGGCGGCGCGCCTCCTCCTCATCACCGAGATAGGCGCGCGCGAGCGCGCAGACCAACAGGGCGCGCTCGTTCAGAACACACGGCGTCGCGATGTTCGCCGCCACGGCGTCTTCCACGCGAGGCTGCAGCCGGCTCGCTGCCTCCCAGTCACCGAGGAGCTCCTCGAGCAGCAGGCTCTGGCCGACGCCGTGCAACCGATGATGAGGAGACAGCCGGCGGTTGATCTCTTCCCCGGATCTGGAGTACCTCCGGCCTTCGTCGAATTGCCCGCGCGCGACGGCCGGAGCAAAAGCGCTGCTGTAGATGTCCTGCTGGTGATCCGGATCGTCGATCTCGTCGACGAGCGAGACGCGCCGGCGCGCCCACTCAGCCGCGTCGTCCCAGTCACCCGCCGCGAACGCCGTCATGCACAGGACGTCGTAGCCGTAGGAGCGGGTGACCGGGTCGCCCAATCGTTCGGTGATTGCGCTCGCCTCGCTCGCGAGCTCGGGAGACTTGTCGTAGGCGGAGTAGCAGCGTGCGATCAGCGCCTTCGCGCGGGCCACGGTGTCGGGTGGCGCCAGCTCGAGCGTCCGCCCGATCCAGTCTTCGACGAGGTCCGCCGGCGGCGGGACGCCCCACATTCCTGCGCGGACCATCGTCTGGAAGGCAAGCTCCGCGTAGAGATCCGCCGTAGTCAGATCGTCGTCAGCCAGCTCGATCGCCTGCTGCATCGCCGACGAGAAAGCCTTGCCGTTGAAATAGATCGCGTTCGCGTGTCCGATCTCGCGCCAGATCTCGATCTGCACTGACGGGCTCGGTTCGAGCTCGACCGCCCGCTGGAGCAGCGAGGCTGCGTCCTCGATCTCGTAGCGTCCGACGGCGAGCTCGGCCGCGCGACGGAGCCACGACACAGCGCGCCCGCGCAGGTCTCCGAGCTCGGCGTCGTCCGCGGGCCACGCGAGATCGACGTCTTCAGGGCGAACGGCTTCCGCGTAGTGGTGAGCCAACAGAGCCGCATGTTCGTCTCGACCTTCTCCGGCACGCTCGAGCCACGCCGCGAAACGCGCGTGCAGGCGGGCGCGCTTCGCGGTTGTAAGGCTTCGATAGGCCACCTCGCGAGTCAATGCGTGCTTGATCGCGAACTCGCGCTCGCCGACGATCGAAGACAGCGCCCGGTGGCGGATGAAGTCGCGCTCCTCGAGCACGCGCAGATCCGCCTCGACGCCCTCCAGCAGCTCATGGACCGGGTCGGCCCAGAACGTACGCCCGATCACTGCGGCTGCCTGCAGCGCCGCCTTCTCCGGCGGCTCGAGCAGATCGATACGCGCGGCGAGTACCGCGTGCACCGTGTCGGGAACGACGAGGTCGTCGGGAAGATCGCGCGCGATCCAGCCGCTGTTCTGCCGCTCGAGCACCCCCCGGTCGATCAGCGTACGGACGATCTCCTCGACAAAGAGCGGATTGCCTTCCGCCCGGTCGACGACGACCCGCCGAACCGGCGCCGGCAACACGGCCGGAACCAGCGTGTCGACCATGCGCACGGCGTCCGACGGCGAGAGCGCATCCAGCCGCAGCGTGTCGCCGCCCCAGGTCGGCCGGCTGTGAACGAGCTCCGGCCTTGCAGTGCCCAGCAGCAGCAACGGCCCGCGAACGTCGCGCAGCCCTGCCTCGAGGAGGTCGAGCAGTGCGTCCTCGGCCCAATGCAGATCCTCGACCAGCACGACGGTCGGCCGCTCGGCCACGAGCTCATCGAGGAAGGCGACCCATGCCTGACGCAACCGCTCGCGTGCGGCGAGCGGGTGGAGGTCCGGCGGCGCCTCGAGGCCGAACGTCATGCCGAGGATCGCCCGGTGGCCGAGCCGACGCCGCACGCTCTCCGGCGGATCGCCCTCGACCAGGCCGAGCTGCTCGCGAACGATCTCGCCCAGCGGCATGTACGTAATTCCTTCCCCGTACGACATGCAGCGCCCCGTTCGCCGGAGCGGTTCGGGCGACTGTGAACCGAGCCACTCCCAAAGCTCGCGGATCAACGTCGTCTTCCCGATTCCGGCGTCGCCCATAATCGTCATGAGGCGGGGTTGTCGCTCTTCGACGGCGCGGCCGTAGGCCTGTTGCAGCGCCTCGAGCTCCCGTTCTCGTCCGACGAATGCATGGCGCAGGCCGCCCACGCCACGCGGCCTCATCAGCGACAGCGCGCGGAGGAGTCGGCGGCAGTCCACTCCGCCGGCCTTTCCCTTGGCTGTGACCGTCGTCGCCTCGTCGAACTCGAAGGCACCGTGCACCGCGGCCACGGTCCGCTCGCCGACGAGGATCTGGCCGGGCTCGGCAGCCTGCTCGAGCCGTGCCGCGACGTTGACCGCGTCGCCAGTGACGAACGAGCTGCCGACGCGCGCCTGACCGGCGACGACATTTCCGGTATTCACGCCGATGCGCAGCGACAGCGCGTCCCCGAAGAGTTCCTTGAGACGCCTTTGCATCGAGAGCGCTGCGTGCAGCGCGCGCTCCGCATGATCCTCCTGCGCCGCCGGCGCACCGAAGGCGGCCATGACTGCATCGCCGGCGAACTTCTCGACCGTTCCGCCGGTGTCGGCGATCTCGGTCGACATCGCGTCGTAGAACCGATTGAGCAGGGCGCGCGTCCTCTCGGCGTCCTGGGAATCCGCGAGCGCTGTCGAGCCGACGAGGTCTGCGAAGAGGACCGTTGCGAGCTTCCGCTCCTCGGGCTGCTCGGACGCTTCGGAGATCGGGCTGCCACAGCTGGGGCAGAAGAGGGCCGCAGCGGGAGCTGACCGGCCGCAGTTCGCGCAGAACGCCACGTTGCGAT
>VAWR01000103.1 GCA_005885245.1 Actinomycetota bacterium
GAGCCCTCATGGCGCGCTGCACGAGCTCGTCCGCTTCCGAGACTGCACCCTTCGGGTCGTCGACGAAGAGACCCTGCGTCTCCTGCCACTGCGCGAGATAGCGGTCGCGAGCATCGGGCGGCAGCGGTCGCAGATCCAGCTCGTCGTGACGCTTCTCGCGCTCGGCCAGCTCCCGTTCCGCCTCACGGCGGCCGCCCGCCTTCTCGACGGTGCGGTCGTATTCACGCCCGAAGCGATCCTGCAGGGAACGCGTACGGCGCGTGCGCGTCGCGGCCCACACCACTCCGAGTACGAGGAATGCGGCCGCCACGCCGATCACGATCCAGACCCAGGTTGCCATTTTGCCCCTCTCCTTCCGGTTGCTAGAAGCCGAAGGTGTGAGCTTCGGGGCTACCCCGGGAAAGGCCTACGAAACTCGCTTTGCTCTAGCCTTCGGGCATGGCCGCGCTTCCCGACAGCGCGGGGGCGCTGATCGAGTCCGGCGCGCTCGCCCATCTCGTGACGCTCAATGCGGACGGCAGCCCGCAGCTCTCGTGCGTGTGGATCGGACTCGACGGGGACGAGCTCGTCGCCGGCCATCTACCACGACACCAGAAGGTTCGCAACATCGAGCGCGATCCGCGCGTGGCGGTGTCTTTCGAAGGTACGCGCATCCACCCGCCGGGCCTGAAGGAGTACCTCGTCGTCCACGGCCGGGCCCGGATCACGGAGGGCGGAGCGCCTGAGCTGCTCCAGCGTCTTGCGCACGTGTATCTCGGCCAGGACGTGAAGTTCCCGCCGATGCCCGACCCTCCGCCGGGCTATGTCACGCACATCGCCGTCGAGCGCATCGGCGGCGTCGGCCCCTGGGCGCAGCACTAGGCGCTGAGCTTGTCCCGGAGAAGCTCGTTGACGATCCTCGGATCCGCTTTTCCTCCTGTCTCCTTCATCACCTGGCCGACGAAGAAGCCGAGCAGGCCCTCCTTGCCGCCGCGGTAGGCCTCGACCTGCCCGGGATTGCCGGCGAGGATGCGGTCGACGAGTGGCTCCAGCTCCGAGCGATCGCCGACCAGCGTCTCCCCGAGGTAGGTCTCCGACCTGAACTCCGGGTCGCCGCTCTCCGCGAGCGCGCGCATGAACGCCTCGCGTGGGATCGTCGCACGCGCCGCGATCACCTTCCCCAGCTCCGCCCCGTTCACCGTGGCGGGATCGACTCCCGTCGCGGAAAACTCGTTCATGAGGACGTTCGACACCGCCTTGGCATCGACACCGTCCAGCGCCACCTGCTCGTACAGCGCCGCGAGTGCCGCCGAGCCGTTCAGCACCTCCGCGTCGTAGTACGACAGACCGTACTGCTCCTCGAAGCGCCGGATGCGTGCGCCGGGCAGCTCGGGGAGCTCCCCGTGTAGTCGTTCGACCAGATCCCGCTGGGGTGCCAGCGGCACGAGGTCCGGCTCCGGGAAGTAGCGGTAGTCGTCGGCTTCCTCCTTCCGACGCCGCGGCGTGACCGTGTCCGACTTCACCTCGTAGTCGAGCGTCTCCTGGACGACCTCGCGCCCTGACTCCCAGGTCTCGATCTGCCGCCGCAGCTCCGCGTCGATGCCGCGGGCGATGTGGTTGAACGAGTTCATGTTCTTGAGCTCACTGCGCGTGCGGTAACCCGTCTCTCCCACCTGACGCACCGACACGTTGGCGTCCGCGCGCAGGGTTCCCTTCTCCATCTCCGCATCGGAGATACCGAGCTCGACGATCGTCTGCCGGAGCAACTGGAGAAAGCGTTTCGCCTGTTCGGCCGACCGGATGTCCGGGCGCGTCACGATCTCGACGAGCGGCGTGCCGCCGCGGTTGAAGTCGACGTTCGAGTGAGCGGCGCCGACGATGCGACCGGTCGCTCCACCCACGTGGACCGTCTTCGCCGCATCCTCCTCGAGGTGGGCGCGGACGATGCCGACGACACTGTCCCCGTCCTCCGCGGGAACGACGAAGGACCCATCGAGACAGAGCGGCTCGTCGTACTGGGAGATCTGGTAGCCCTTGGGATTGTCCGGATAGAAGTAGTTCTTGCGGTGGAAGACAGCATGCTCGGCGATACGGCAGTTGAGTGCGTGACCCAGCTTGATCGTCCACTCGACCGCCGTCGCGTTCGGCACGGGCAACGCCCCGGGGAAGGCCAGGCAGACCGGGCACGTGCGCGTGTTCGGCTCGCCGCCGAAGCCGGCCTCGCAGCCGCAGAACATCTTCGTGCGGGTCTTCAGCTGGACGTGGATCTCGAGGCCGATGACGGACTCCCACTCAGCCACGCAAGAACTCCTTCGCCTCGAGCAACGGCACCTCGATGTCTCCACGCACCTCGAAGATCGCCAGGTACTCCTCCAGCGCGCCGTGCATGCGGATCAGGCACAGCTCGCGTTCGCCGGCTTCGAGCGAGAGGCGCACGTCGTCGATCTGCACGGCACGCGAGCCGTCCAGTACGCGTGGACGCTCGCCGAAGACCCGTTCGACCGCGAGCACGAAGTCGGCTGCTCTGTCGACGATCGTCTTCAGCGCAGCCGCTCCGGAACGGTGTCGAAGCCGATTGCGCGCTCGAGGGCGTGCCCGGCGCGGAAGAGCGTGTTCTCCGAGAATTGCGGCCCGATCAGCTGCAGGCCGACCGGGAGACCTTCGGACAGTCCGCACGGGATCGAGAGGCCCGGTAGTCCGGCCATGTTGGGCGGGATCGTGAGCACGTCCGTCAGGTACATCGCGAGTGGATTGCCGGACTTCTCACCGATCTTGAAGGCCACGGTCGGGGAAGTCGGGCTCATCAGTACGTCGAAGCTTTCGAACGCCGACTCGAACTCGCGCGCGATCACCGTCCGAACCTTCTGGGCCTGGCCGTAGTACGCCTCGTAGTACCCGGCCGAGAGCGCGTACGTGCCGAGCATGATGCGCCGCTTCGGCTCGTCGCCGAAACCGGCGTCGCGCGTCCGCGCGACCAGCTCGTGGTAGCTGTCTGCGGGGACACGAAGGCCATAGCGCACGCCGTCGTAGCGCGCGAGGTTCGACGAAGCTTCAGCCGGCGCGATCAGGTAGTAGCAGGCCAGGCCGTATTCGACGGAGCGCGGGAGCTCGCACTCCCCGACCTGTGCGCCGAGCTCGGCACAGAGGTCGATCGCACGGCGCACCGACTCCGCGACGCCAGGCTCGATCCCCTCGGCCTGGTTCAGCTCCCTCGGCACGCCGACCCGCAGACCCTTGAGGTCTTCCGCCTCGGGCAACTCGACCGCCGGCACCTCGACCGTCGTCGAATCACGGTCGTCGCGGCCGCTGATGATCCCGTAGAGCAGTGCGTTGTCGCGCACCGTCTTCGTCACGGGGCCGACCTGGTCGAGGCTGGAGGCAAAGGCGACGATGCCGTAACGCGAAACCGTCCCGTACGTGGGCCGCAGTCCGACGTTGCCGCAGAGCGCGGAGGGCTGCTTGATCGAACCGCCGGTGTCCGACCCGAGCGCCCAGGCCGCTAGCCCCGCGGACACCGCCGCCGCCGAACCTCCGCCCGAACCGCCGGGCACGCGTTCGGGATCCCAGGGATTGCGCGTCGGCCCATAGGCCGAGTTTTCCGTCGACGAGCCCATCGCGAACTCGTCGGTGTTCGTCTTGCCGAGCAGTTGCAAGCCTGCGGCCTTGCACCGGTCCGCGACCGTCGAGTCGAAGACCGGGACGTACTCGTCCAGGATCTTCGAGCCCGCGGTCGTACGAACCCCCTTGGTCGAGATGACGTCCTTCAGCGCGATCGGCACGCCGTCGTTCTCGTCGGCGTCGACCAGCGTGAGGAAGCAGTTCAGCTCCTCGTTGCGCGTGTCGATCGCCTCGCGATAGGCGGCACGCAATTCGGCGCCGGAAACCTCGCGGCGCTCGAGTAGGCCTTTGGCCTCTTCTGCGGTGAGCCGGAGGGTGTCGAGCGTCACGCGGAGGACTCCTCGGCTACGCCGGTGGGCGGCACGCGGAAGTGGTCGCCGTCGCGCTCGGGCGCGTTCGCGAAGACGTCCTCGAGCGGCAGGCACGGACGCGGCTCGTCCGGCCGGAAGACGTTCACCACGGAGAGAGGATGTGAGGTCGGCGGCACGTCCGAGAGATCGAGCTCCGACACCTTGCCCACGGCCTCGAGGATGTCGCCCAGCTGCTCTGTCAGGCGGGCGATCTCTTGCTCGCTCAGCTCCAGCTGCGCGAGTGCCGCGACATGGAGTACGTCTTCTCTCGTAATGGCCATCCGGGTCCTCCATCCAAACAAAAGAGGCCCCCATTTCGGGGGCCTCTCACATTAGGTTCCGAAAGGAAAGCTAGACAGGCTGGACGTTCGCGGCCTGGGCGCCCTTGGGCCCCTGCACGACCTCGAACTCAACCCGCTGACCCTCGGTCAGCGACTTGTACCCCTCCTGCGTGATCGCGGAGAAGTGGACGAAGACGTCCTCCCCACCCTCACGCTCGATGAATCCGTAGCCCTTCTCGTTCGAAAACCACTTCACGGTGCCCTGAGCCAAAAGTACTTCCTCCTTCAAAACACGCGACGGCCCGGGCACCGAGCCGCCACTACCGATACAGCGGCCGGAGTCTAGCTCAGATGAGCGGGAACGCAAGCTGCCCGCTCCGATAACGGGCAGCCCTTACAGCGTTCGCGAGTAGGGCCGCGATCGTCATCGGCCCGACGCCACCCGGCACAGGCGTGAGAAACGCAGCGACTTCGGCCACGTTCGGGTCGACGTCTCCCACGAGCCCGGACTCGGTACGCGTGATACCGATGTCCACCACCGCCGCTCCCTGTTTGACCATGTCTGACGTGATGACCCCGGGAAGGCCGACGGCCGCGACGAGCAGGTCGGCGTCCAGGGTGTGCCGGGCGAGGTCCTCGGTCCTCGAGTGGCAGATCGTGACGGTTGCATTCGCCTGAAGCAGCAGCATCGCCATCGGCTTGCCGACGAGGGGGCTGCGACCGACGACCACGGCTCGCGCTGCGGCGATCGAGATCCGATATTCGGTCAGGAGCTGCATGACGCCGAGCGGTGTCGCCGGCACCAGCGTCTGGCGGCCGAGGTAGAGCTGTCCGGCGCTGAAGGGGTGCAGCCCGTCGACGTCCTTCATCGGGTCGATCGCCCGCATGACCCTGGCCTCGTCGATCTGGTCGGGTAGCGGCGTCTGGACGAGGATCCCGTCGACGGAATCGTCTTCGTTCAGCTCATCGACCAGCTCCACCAGCTCGTCCTCGGCGATCGTCACGGGCAATCGGCGGCGGCGTCCGCCGCCTTGTGCTTGAGCCGGATATACACCTCGGAAGCGGGGTCGTCGCCGACGAGCACCGTCGCCAGGCCGACGTGGCCCACCTCCTCCACCTCGTCCTTGATCTCCTCGCGCAGCCGGGCCGCCAGCGCGGCCCCGTCCATCAACGTCGCGGACACGTCTCAGGGAAGAGCGGAGAGCTCTACGCCGCTGACGTCGAGCCCGAGCGACTCGGCCAGGCGGACGCCGAGCTCGAGGTCCTCGCGCAACCGGCCGGCGTCCCGCGACTCCATCGCCCGGCCGATCCAGGCGCGTTCGCGCGGACGCCATAGCGCATGCGCGGCGAATTCCGGGAGGAGCCGGTTGGCCGCGTCGACCAGCTTCGCGTTCAGCTTCTTGGAGAGGTTCTGCAGCAGGATCTTTTCGTAGGCCATGCCTGCGCCGTGGTGGATGCCGTCGTCCGTGGCGAGCCGGTTGCAGAGATCCTCTAGCACCGTCCCGCGCGCCGATCTCGCGATCAGCCGGAAGCGCGAGATGATCAGCCGCTCGTAGAAGACCTGCATCAGGAAGACCTTCTCCTCGAGGGTGTCGGCCTCCAGGGTCATGTGCGCGAGGTTGTCGAGATGCGGGTCGCGCTCAGCCGTTCCACCGGCTTCCGCGACGAGCTTCAACCACGCTTCCGTGTGACGCGACTCGTCCTGCACCATCGTCGAGTAGTAGAGCTTCGCCTCGTGATCGGGCGCGATGTTCAGCAGCTGCGAGGCCATGTCGCAGGCGAGCATGTCCGCCTGCAGCTGCTGGGTCAGCACCGAGCGCCACATGTCGTTTCGTCGCGCCTGCCGCTCGGGCGATCCCTTCCCTTCCGGGATGGGTGGGAGCTCGCCCCAGGGGAGGTCCCGCACCTGCCACTCCTGACGCTTTGCGAGCTCGTAGAACCGGAGAACCCCCGCGAACGCGTCGCGGTCTTCTCCCTTCATCTCGATCAGCTGGCCCGTAGCCATGGCGGGAGATTATCCGGCCTCGGGACGTAAGCTGGTCGCCATGGAGATAAAGCGGTGGCCCCGCAAGAATGACGCTGCATCCATCGAGGCACGCCAGAAGGCGCTTGGGCTCAACGGCGGTGTGACGGGAATCGACCTGTCCCCGTACGTGAATGCGCAGGAGATGCTGACGGGCGCCGCCGTTCTTCCCGTTTCTGTGGTCGGCCCGCTCGAGGTGGAACTCGGCATGTACGAGCTCGAGGAGCCGTTCGGCCGGGTCAGCGAGACGGGCCGCTCGCAGGAACAGGTCTTCGTGCCACTCGGCCACACGGAGGGCGGCCTCTCCGCCTCGCTCTATCGTGGCGCGCGGGCGGCGGCCGAGTCGGGAGGCTTCCGCACCTACGTGCTCGCCGACCGGATCACGCGAGCCTCCTGCTTCGTCTGCAGCTCCACAGAAGAGGCCGTCTCGCTGTCGCGCTTCCTCGACGCCCACGTCGCCGAGATGCGTCGCTGGCTGGCCGAGCGCGAGGACGACTGGATCTCGTCGTTCGCGAAGCTGCGCGAGGTCGAGACGCATGTCATCGGCCCGATGTGCCATGTCATGTGGGCGTTCACGACGGGAGACGCGTGCGGTCCGAACATGATGACGCGGAACGCCTACGCGCTGAACATGGGCTACGTGATGGAACACGCGCCGGTGAAGCCCGAGCGCGCGCTCCTCGAGGCGAACATGGGCGGCGACAAGAAGCCGTCGCACCGCTACTTCGAGCGCGGCGGCCACGGCAAGACCGTGCTCGTCGAGGCGACCCTGACCGACAAAACGGTGCGGCGCGTGCTGCGGACGACCGTCGACGACCTGCTCGAGCTGTCGTTCGCCGGAACGCACGGCGCGGTCGCCTCCGGGATGCAGTCGGTCGCCTTCACGCCGGCTTCGGCGATTGCAGCGATCTTCGCGGCGACCGGGCAGGACCTCGGCATGGTCGGAACGAGCTCGATGGCCCACGGCACCGGCAGGCGCGTCGACGGCGGGATCCACTGCGCGCTGCGCTTGCCAGGGCTCGAGGTCGGCACGGTCGGCGGTGGAACGATCTACCCCTACGCGCGCGCGTGGCTCGAGCTGATGGACTGCGCCGGAGCCGGCAAGGTCTATCGCTTCGCTCAGATCGTCGCTGCCGCCACGCTCGCGCTCGAGATCTCGGCCAGCGCGGCAATGGCCACCGCCGGGTCGGAGAACTTCTTCCAGGCGCACCACGAACTTGGTAGCAAGCGGCACTGAATCGAGTTAGTGGCTCTGAGCCACAAGCACGGTGACGAGCTGCGTACCGGTAGGAGAAACGTGATTCCGTTCGAGTTAGTGGCTCTGAGCCACTAACTCGCTAGCGCGTTCCGATTTCCATCCGGAAGAGCCGCGGGAGCGCGGCGCCTGCTCGTGCGGGGAGTGAGGGGCGGCGGCCTTCTTCGTCGGCTTCCTCGCAGGCCATGATCGCCGTGCGCACCAGTCCGCCACCCAGCCGCTTGAGGGGCTCGGGGGGCAGCGACGGAACCCGGCGTGTGGCGAGCGGGAGCGCAGTCCACTCGTCGTCGAGGCGGAGCACGAGCGAGGCGAGGATCTGGCCGCCAAGCCAGGTCGGGCCGACTCCGTGCCCGGAGTAGCCGAGGCCGTAGTGGACGCGTTGGCCCGGCACCGTCCCGAAGAACGGCAGGTGGTCGGACGAGACGTCGATTGGGCCGCCCCACGATCGCTCGATTCGCGCGCCCGCTAGACCGGGCAGCAGGCGACGGAGCCCGTGCTCGGCGCGTGCCCCCGTCGGGAGATCGCGGCTGAACCGCCCGTCGATGCGGCCGCGGAACCCGATGGGGCCCGACCCGCTCCCCATCAGGACTCGGCCGTCGGCGGTCGTGCGGAAGTAGTGGAGGAACATGCGGGCGTCGAGAACCGCCTCGCCGCCGGTCCAGCCGATCTCCTCGAGCAGCTCGGGGACCGGTTCCGTTAGGACGACGTACGAGCCGAAGTTCGTCACGTGCCGTGCGACTGCACGCCAGGCCGCCGCCGCCGCGTTGATCGCGACCACGATCTCGGGAGCGCGCACCTCGCCCCTCGGCGTCGTCACCCGTCCGTCGCGGATCCGAACCGCGGGCGTGTGCTCGAAGAGCTCGGCGCCGGCCGCCACGACCGCTCGGCGCAGGGCCGCCACGAGCCTCGCTGGCTGCACCGTCGCGCCGTCCGGGAAGTACACCCCACGGCGAAACACCGGCGACCGGACGTGCTCGGCGACGCCCGCCGCATCGAGGGGGACGGCCTGCTCGGCCGCTCCGATCTCCTCCGCAGCAGCGACGGCCTGGTCGACGGCTGCGTCCTGCCCGGGCGACGCCGACACCATCACCATTCCCGCCTCTCGCAGCCACACGTCCTCGCCACGCGAATCCGCAAGGGCTCGGACTGCCGGCACGATCTGCTCGCCGGCACGGGCCAGTTCCAGCGCACGCTCACGTCCCAGGTACGGCAAGACGGAGCCGAGCGACGCCCAGTACCCGTGCAGGAAGCCGCCGTTGCGTCCGCTCGGTCCGGCCCCGCACGTCTCGGCCTCGAGGAGGGCGACGTGCAGCGACGGCTCCCGCTCTTTCAAGGCGAGCGCAGTCCACAGCCCCGTGTAGCCGCCGCCGACGACGCAGACGTCGGCCTCGAGCGCGCCCTCGAGAGCCACTGTCGCCTCGTCGCCGCCGGCTTCGTCCCACCACCAGGGCGGGAGCCTCGGCGCGATGCTCGGAGTCGCGCTCAGCTAGTCGCTGCCCTCGTGCGACGCATCTGAATGAGCACGTTCACGAGCATGCCGCTCACCGCGATGACGAAGATGGCGGTGCCGATCACGTTCACCTGCGGCGGCGCGCCGACACGTGCAGCCCCCCAGACGAAGAGCGGGAATGTCGTCTCGGACCCGGCGTTGAAGTAGGTCACGACGAAGTCGTCGATCGAGATCGCAAAGCACAGGAGAAGCGCAGCGAGGATGGCCGGCGCGATCAGCGGCAGCGTCACCTTCCGGAACGTCACCCACTCGTTCGCGCCGAGATCCATGGCCGCCTCCTCCAGGTGCCGGTCGAAGCCGACGAGGCGCGCCTTCACCGTCACGACGGCGAAGCTGATGCAGAACATGATGTGGGCGATCAGGATCGTCCAAAATCCGAAGACGACGTTGAGGTTGAGGAAGAGCGTCAGCAACGACGCACCCAGCACGATCTCGGGCGTCGACAGGGGCAGGAAGATCATGATGTTCGTCGCCGCACGCCCGCGAAATCCGTAGCGAACGAGCGCCAGGGCGATCATCGTGCCGAGCGCGGTCGCGACGAGACTCGCCAACAACGCGATCTCGAGCGAGAGAAACACCGCGCTTCGAATCCCCGGCACGCCGTCCCAGTACCGCCAGTTGTCCCAGGTGAATCCCTGCCAGACGTAGTTGAAGTTGCCGGTCGGGTGGTTGAACGAGAACGCCACCACGATCGCGATCGGCAGCAGGAGGTACGCGAAGAAGAGCAGCGAGTAGAGCGTCAGGACGTGATGGCGGACGAACGCGAGGATCGACGACAGAATCTCGCCTCGGGGCTGCGTCGTCGCCGCGACGGCGCTCATACCGCCGTCCCCGTCAACTGCTCGGTCCCCACCGCGCGTGCGTACACCGCCACGGCAACCAGGATCGC
This sequence comes from Actinomycetota bacterium, assembly GCA_005885245.1. Classification (GTDB taxonomy): domain Bacteria; phylum Actinomycetota; class Thermoleophilia; order Gaiellales; family Gaiellaceae; genus 3-1-20CM-4-69-9. The sequence continues at coordinate 9,906 of VAWR01000103.1, forward strand.
CGCCATCAGGATGAACGACATCGACGCGGCCGCCGGATAGTCGGTCAACTCGAGGAACTTGGACTGGATGACATTGCCGATCATGTGGTTCTCCGGCGACCCCAGAAGCTGCGCGTTGATGAAGTCGCCAGCCGCGGGAATGAACGTCAGCAGGGTTCCCGCCACGACACCCGGCAGGGACAGGGGCAGCGTCACACGGACGAACGCCTTCCACTTGCTCGCATAGAGGTCCTGGGCCGCCTCTAGCAAGCGATGGTCGATCTGCTCCAGCGACACGTAGAGCGGGAGCGCCATGAAGGGCAGGAAGTTGTAGGTGATGCCGGTCACGACCGCTGTGGAGGTCGCAAGCAGGCGCCCCCCGGGCCCGAGCACGTGGAGATGTTGGAGCGTGTGGACGACGAAGCCGTTGTCGGACAGGATCGTCTCCCAGGCAAGCGTCCGGATGAGGTAGGTCACGAAGAAGGGCGCGACGATGAAGAGCAGGAGCAGGTTCTTCCAGCGGCCGCCCCTAAAGGCGATCCAGTACGCGACCGGGTAGCTGACGACGAGCGCCAGCACCGTCGCGATCCCCGCGTACTCGAGCGAGCGGACGAACTGCGGGCGATAGTCCCGGACCGCGTTCCAGTAGTTCCCCCAGGCCCACGAGAACGAGTAGCCGATGTCGAAGTTCCCGGACTGCAGCGACTGGTAGGCCAGGAAGCCCAGCGGCACGACGAAGAACACGCCCAGCCACAGCAGGCCCGGTGCGAGCAGCAGGTACGGCGTCAGTTGCCGGTGGCGGTGGAGGAGGCCCACCGGTGCGTTACGCGGAAATCAGATTTTGCCAGGCGGTGAGGTACTTCTGGTTGTTGAGTGCGTTGGAGTCGAAGATCTTGACCTTCGAGAGCGTCTCCTTGGGCGGAAAAATGAGCGGGTTATTCGCGACGGAGGGGTCGTACTTCTTCGCCCACTCGCCGGCGCCCGCGACCGGCGGGATGTAGTAGATGCCGGTGATGTTCCGCTTCGGATCCCCGGCCTCCATCAGGCCCTGCACCTTGGGATCGTAGACGTAGTTCATGTACACGCACGCGGTGTAGACGTTGCCGCCCTTCGGAATCAGCATGTTGTCCGTCCAGATGGCGCCGCCATCCTTCGGCACGTTCCAGTGGAGGTGCTTGTTGCCAAGCTGCGCGATGTCACCCGACCACGACATTGCCGCGACGAGGTCGCCCTTGGCGAGCAGCGGTGCGTAGTCGTTTCCGGTGAACTGCCGGATCTGCTTCGAGTCGACCGCCTGCTTGATCTTGTTGAAGGCGGCGTTGAACGACTTGTCCGTCACCTTCGTCGGGTCGTCGCCGTTGGCGAGCATCACGATCGTCAGCGCGTCGCCCATCGAGTTGAGACAGGTGATCTTGCCCTTCAGCTTCGGGTTGGTCAGGAGGTCGTCGATCGACAGAATCGGATCGGTGAGCTTGTCGTTGTAGGCGATGCCGGTCATGCCCGACTGCCAGGGCAGGCTGTACTCGCGGTTCGGGTCGAAGCTCGGGTGCTGCTGAACCGGAATCAGGTTCTTGATGTTCGGGATCGCCGACTTGTCGAGCTTCTCCGCCCAGCCCTTCTTGATCATCAGAGCCAGGTACCGGTCGTTGTCGGTGAGGACGACGATGTCCCGGTCGACCGACTGGCCGCGAGAGAGCGGGCCCTGGATCTTTCCGAAGAACGAGGCGTTGTCGTTGATGTCCGTGGTGTAGCGGACGTGAACTCCGTACTTCTTCTCGAACTCGATGAGCGACGGATACGTGTGGTTCTTGTTGTTCCTGTCCATATAGAGCGTCCAGTTGGAGAAGCGCAGCGTCTTCGCAAGCTGGTGGGACGAGGTGCTCGATGCCGCCTTCTTCGAGCTTCCCCCACAGGCAGCGAGCAGGCCGGGGACTGTCAGGACGGCACCGCCGGCTGCAGCACGTTCAAAGAGTTGGCGGCGGGTGAGGACGTCGGTCATTCGGATCCCTCCATGGAGTCGACGACGAAGGTGGATTCTGGGCTCCAGCTGAGCGTGAGTCGCTGCCCGGGTGCGGCGCCGTTCAGACCCGGCGACGCATTTTGTCGATAGACGGTCAACCGTCCGCAATCGGTGTCGACGAGATACTGCGTTGCGACCCCGATGTATGCCTGCTCGAAGATGGTTCCCTCCAGCGTGTTCTCCTGCCCACCACCAAGGTCGATCTTCTCCGGCCGGATGCCGACGGCGACCTCGCCCGTGCGCCCTGCGATCGCGGCCGGACGCACCTTGACCTCGGGACCGTGGTGGAGTCGGACCGTGTTGGCACCGCTGACCGTGCCGGCGATGAGGTTCGAGGCACCGAGGAAGCTGGCGACGTATGCAGTCGCCGGCGTTTCATAGAGCTCCGTCGGCGTTCCCAGCTGCTCTATGCGGCCCTGGTTCATGACCGCGATCTGGTCGGCCATCGTCATGGCCTCTTCCTGGTCGTGCGTGACGTGGATGAAGGTGATGCCGACGTCGTGCTGGATCGCCTTGAGCTCGAGCTGCATCTGCTTGCGGAGCTTCAGGTCGAGCGCCCCGAGCGGCTCGTCCAGCAGGAGCACCTGCGGCTTGTTCACGAGCGCGCGAGCCAGCGCCACGCGCTGCTGCTGGCCGCCGGAAAGCTGCCGCGGCTTGCGTTTGCCCATTCCGCCGAGGCCGACGATGCGCAGCATCTCCTCGACTCGACCGCGGAGCGTCTCGCCGCGCACCGCCCGCCGGCGGAGGCCGAAGGCGACGTTCTCGAAGACCGACAGGTGAGGGAACAGGGCATAGGACTGGAAGACGGTGTTGACATCGCGCTTGTAGGCCGGCAAGCGGCTCACCTCGCGATCGCCCAGATAGATCCGTCCCTCGGTCGGTTGCTCGAAGCCGCCGATCATCCGCAGGGTGGTCGTTTTGCCGCAACCGGAGGGGCCAAGGAGCGCGAAGAAGCTGCCGCTCTCCACCCCGACGCTCAGCCGGTCGACGGCCACGACGTCGTCGAATTGCTTGGTCACGTCCTCCAGCCGGACGTCGACCTTCTGCGCGGCCGGGGCCGAAGTGGCGCGCTCGGAGGCGACCGTCACCGATGCACCCGAGTCCACGCTTCCGTGAGGACGTCGCCGAGGATCGAGACGATCTCGTCGAACTGCTGCTGGCCGGCGACGAGCGGCGGCGAGATCTGGACCACCGGGTCGCCACGGTCGTCCGAACGGCAGATGAGGCCCCGCTCGAAGAGCCGAGGCGAAAGGAAGCCGCGCAGCAGGGATTCGCACTCGTCGTGGTCGAAGGACTCCCGCGTGTCCTTGTCCTTGACGAGCTCGACCGCATAGAAGAAGCCCGTCCCCCGGACGTCGCCCACGATCGGCAGGTCGAGCAGCTGCGACAACGTCTGCCGGAACGTGTCCTGCGTTTCGGCGACGTGCTCCACGATGCGATCGCGCTTCATGATCTCGATGTTCTTCAGCGCCACCGCAGACTGCACGGGATGGCCGCCGAACGTGATTCCGTGCGCATACATCTTAGTGTCCTCCATGAAGGGCTTCGTCAGCCGATCGGTCGCCACCACAGCGCCGATCGCTGCATATGACGACGAAAGTCCCTTTGCGATTGTCATCAGGTCCGGCCGGATGTCGTAGCGCTCGGAGCCGAACCACGCCCCGAGCCGGCCGAATCCGGTGATCACCTCGTCGGCGCATAGCAGGATGCCGTAGCGGTCGCAGATCTCGCGGACGCCGCGCCAGTAGCCCTCCGGGGGCGTGAACGCGCCGCCCGCGTTCTGAACCGGCTCCATGATCACCATGCAGACGGTGTCCGGCCCGGCTGCCTGGATCGTCTGGTCGAGATCGTCCAGCAGGAAGGCCGTGAACTGCTCGTCCGTCTCCTCCTGCGGCCGGTGGTAGCGATTGGTGTTCCGTACGTGAAGCACTTCGGGCACGAGCGGCTCGAACGGTGCGCGCAGCTCGGGGATGCCGTTGATCGAGAGCGCCCCCATCGTCGTCCCGTGGTACGCGATGTGACGCGAAACGGCTTTCCAGCGGCGACCCTCCCCACGTGCGGTGTAGTACTGGCGGGCGAGCTTCCACGCGGATTCGACCGCTTCGGAGCCGCCGGAGACGAAGAAGAGCCGGTTCAGCTCCCCGGGCGTGAGCGAGGCGACCTCGGACGCGAGCTCGATTGCGCGCGGATGCGCGTAGCCCCAGTTGGTGTAGAAGGGGAGCTCGCGCATCTGAGCGGCCGCGGCCTCCCCGACCTCGTCGCCGTAGCCGTAGCCGATGTTGACCGAGAAGAGCCCGGCGAGCGCGTCGAGGTAGCGCTTGCCGTTCGCATCCTCGAGATAGCAGCCGTCCCCGCGCACGATGATCGGCACGTCTGTGGTCTCGTAGCCGGCCATGCGCGTGAAGTGCAGCCAGAGGTGTTCGCGCGCCGCGCGCTGGAGATCGAGGGACGCAGGCGCCGTCGTCGTCAGCCTTGCTCACCCACTCTCGTGCCCCAGTCGTACAGCTGCTTCACCATCTGCAGGTACAGGAAGGTCTCGGTGGAGACGACGCCCTCGAGGGCCCGCATCCTGTTGGTCAGCTCGAGGAGCTCGCGGCGCCCGCTCGCGACCACCTCGACGACGAGGTCGTACTGGCCGGCGGTGACGACGACGTAGTCGGCCTCCAGCCAGCTCGCGATCTCGTCCGCGACGGGCTCGGGCGCGCCCGCGGTCTTCACGCCGATCAGCGCCTGTTCGAAGCCGAGCCCGAGCGGATTGGTGACGCCGACCACCTGCAGGATGTCCTCGCCGCAGAGCCGTGCGTAGCGCGCACGGATGGTTGCCTCCGAGACCCCGAGCCGTCCGGCGATCGCCCGGAACGACTCGCGGCCGTTCGCCTGGAGCGCTTCGATGATCCCCTGGTCGAGGTGGTCGATCTTCGGCGGGGCGCTGACCGCGCCCCGGCGTGGTTCCGCGAGAGCTGCCGCGTGCTGCGTGATCGTTCTACGCAAAGCGAGGCGATTCGTACCATGTGGTGCGCATTCGGTCAATGTGAGGGCCTACTTGAACTCGCAATGCGAATGGTGGATGCTCCCCACGCAAACCTTCCGGGGAGGAGCGGAGATGGCGCGAACACCGCTGGCGCAGCGCGTCGAGGAGGCGTACGCCACCGTCGTCGAGGGCCGGACGACGCGACGAGAGTGGTTGAAGCGAACGACGGCGGTGGGGGTCGCGCTCGCAGGAGCGAGCACGATGGGCCGCTTCGCCAAGGCCGCCTATGCCGCGGGAGATGTCCGGATCGCGGTCGTCGGAGCCGGTCTGGCCGGCCTCACGTGTCGTGGCGGGGGATATCCTGGCTGACTTGAAGCACGCGTGATGGCGGTCAGCGAGCACATCGCATCGGAACAGGTCGTGGCGGCCCGCGAGCGCTACGTCGCCCGCGGCGTGGCGACGACCCCGCTCGTGGTCGCGCGGGCCGAAGGCGCCCGGCTCTGGGACGTCGACGGCCGCGAGTACATCGACTTCGCCGGCGGTCTCGGCTGCCAGAACACGGGTCACGGCTTCGCTGCGGCGGCGATCCACGAGCAGGTCGACAGGTACCTGCACCAGTGCTTCATGGTCGGGATCTACGAGCCGTACGTCGAGGTCTGCCGGCTGCTCGACGAGACCTGGCCCGGCGATACCGAGACGAAGTCGCTTCTCCTCAACTCCGGCGCCGAAGCGATCGAGAACGCGGTCAAGATCGCGCGTACCGCGACAGGCCGAACCGGCGTGGTCGTCTTCGACCACGCCTTTCACGGGCGGACGAGCCTGACGATGGCAATGACCGCGAAGGTCGTCCCGTACAAGCAGGGCTTCGGGCCGTTTCCCGGCGAGGTCTACCGCGCGGCTGCGCCGTACCCGTACCGCGGCGTGTCCTCCGACGACGCGCTTGTGGCTCTGAGCCACTTGTTCAAGCAGGACGTCGATCCGGCCTCCGTTGCCTGCGTCGTACTCGAGCCCGTGCAGGGCGAAGGCGGCTTCATCCCGATGCCCGAGGACTTCCCGCGCCGGCTCAAGGAGGTTTGCGAGCAGCACGGCATCCTGTACGTCGACGACGAGGTGCAGGCAGGTGTCGGGCGGACCGGTCCCGTCTGGGCGATCGAGCACTACGGCGTCGAGCCAGACCTCTTGGTTTCCGGGAAATCGCTCGGCGGCGGGCTACCGCTCGCGGCCGTCACGGGGCCGGCCGAGGTGCTGGATTCAGTGCCCACCGGTGGCCTGGGTGGCACGTTCGGCGGCAATCCCGTCGCCTGCGCTGCGGCGGCCGCCGTGCTCGAGGAGGTGCGAACCGACGGCTTCCGCGCCCGCGCGGAGGAGATCGGAAAACGGATCCGGACACGTCTCGAAGACTTTGTGGCTCAGAGCCACTTGGTCGGGGAAGCGCGTGGGCTCGGCCCGATGCTCGCCCTGGAGCTGACCGAGCCGACCCCGGACCTCGCGAAGGCGATCACGACTGCCGCACGCGAACGGGGTCTCGTCCTCCTCTCGTGCGGGATCTACGGCAATGTGATCCGCATCCTCGTACCGCTCACGATTGACGACGCGCTCCTCGAGCGCGGGCTCGACCTGCTGGAGGAATCGCTTGGCGACGCCCGCGCTGGCTGAGACGGATCGGGCCAGACATCCAATGCCTGCGGCCGAGATCGACGTTCGGCTGTCCGGAATCCGCAAGACCTACGGCGACGTGGTCGCGGTCGACGAACTCGATCTCGACATCAAGACGGGCGAGTTCTTCACCCTGCTCGGCCCCTCGGGGTCGGGAAAGACCACCACCCTGCGCCTGATCGCGGGTTTCGAGCGTCCCGACCGGGGGCGGATCGCGCTCGGCGGCAGGGATGTCACGAACCGTGCGCCGTACGAGCGCGACGTCAACACGGTCTTCCAGGACTACGCGCTCTTCCCGCACATGACCGTTGCGGACAATGTGGCCTACGGTCTCCGGGTCAAGGGCGTGCCGAAGGCTGAGCGCAAACGCCGTGTACAGGAAATCCTGAGAGTCGTTCGACTTCCCGACGTCGGGCGCCGGAAGCCGGTCCAGCTCTCCGGTGGACAACGTCAGCGAATCGCCCTCGCGCGCTCGCTCGTCAATGCGCCCAAGGTCTTGCTCCTGGACGAGCCGCTCGGGGCCCTCGACCTGAAGCTTCGCCAGGAGATGCAGATCGAGCTCAAGCGCATTCAGCGTGAGGTCTCGGAGGTGGGCATCACCTTCGTCTACGTCACGCACGACCAGGAAGAGGCGCTCACGATGAGCGACCGCCTCGCAGTCTTCAACGAAGGCAGGATCGAGCAGATCGGCACACCGGCCGAGGTCTACGAGCGTCCCAGCACTCAATTCGTCGCAGGCTTCGTCGGTGTGTCCAACGTTCTCGAGCGGGGCGGCAGAACGTTCACGGTCCGACCGGAGAAGATCCAGATGCATTTCGACGAAACGGGCGGCGGCGAGCTCGGACGGATCGAAGACGTCGTCTACGTCGGGATGTTCACCAGGTACATCGTCGAGCTCGACTCCGGGGGCGAGCTCACCGTTGTCAGGCAGAACCTCGAGACCTCCTCCCAGGAGGCGCTCGAGTCCAGGGGCAAACGGGTCCGCCTGGAGTGGCGGCCCGAGCACACGTTCGTGATCGAGCGAGGAGGAGGAGCATGAGGAGGATTCGCAGGGGGCACGTGCTGATCGCGTTGTTCACGGCAGCCTTGTGCGTGCCGGCGGCGGGAGTCGGCTCGGGCACCGCGACCGGTTCGCTACCGACCAAGATCGGTAAAGGCGAGGGCTCGCTCAACCTGATCGAGTGGCCCGCCTACGCCGACAAGAGCTTCGCCAACAAGTTCGTCCAGCAGACTGGCTGCAAGATCCATCGCAAAGACGCCGGCTCGTCGAACCAGATGGTCGCGTTGATGCGGACAGGCGGGGGCGGCGGCGGCGGCCAGTACGACCTCGTCTCGGCGTCCGGCGACGCAAGCCTGCGCTTGATTCTGGGCGGCGACGTCCAGCCGGTGAACATCAATCTGATCCCGAGCTGGAAGAAGTTCGTCTCGGTCTTCAAGTCGCCTGCGCACAACACCGTGAAGGGCGTGCACTACGGCGTCTCCGTCCAGTGGGGCCCGAACACGCTCATCTACAACACGAAGAGGGTGAAGCCGGCCCCGACGAGCTGGGCCGCGCTCTACTCGTCGAAGTACAAGGGCAAAATCACCGTCCCCAACAACCCGATTCAGATCGCCGACGCCGCCCTCTACTTGATGAAGTCGAAGCCGAGCCTCGGTATCACGGATCCGTACGAGCTGAACAAGTCCCAGTTCGACGCAGCAGTGTCGCTGCTCAAGCAGCAGAAGAAGTTGCTCAAGCGCTACTGGAACTACGCGGCCGACGAGATCACCTCGATTGCGAACGGTGACGTCACGATCGGGGCAACGTGGCCGTACCAGACCCTGGCCCTCCAGGCGAAGCACGTCCCGGTGAAGGAGATCATCCCCCGCGAGGGCGCGACGGGGTGGGCCGACACGTGGATGCTCGCCAAGAAGGCGCCGCATCCGAACTGCGCCTACCTGTGGATGAAGTACGTCACCACGCCTCAGGTGGAGGCGAAGCAGGCGATCGTCTTCGGCGAGACCCCGGTCAACCCGAAGGCCTGCCCGTTCATGAACAAGATCCAGGCCGGTTCGTGCGCCAAGTACCACTTGAACCAGCCGCTGTCGTACTACAACCGGATCCACTTCTGGAAGACCCCCGTCCCCGACTGCGGGAATGGCAAGAAGGACTGCATGGACTACAACGCCTGGCAGAAGGCGTGGGCGCAGATAACCGGCTAGCGACCTAGCGTGGCGGTCGACGCTCGAAGGGCGGGCTCCCCTCTGGTGGGAGCCCGCCACCGCCTCTCCTCCGCGTTCTGGCGCCGGCCCTGGCTCAAAGCCGCGCTGTTGCTGACGCCGCCGCTGGCGGCGTTCGTCCTCGTCTACCTCGCGGCACTCGTCTCGCTCTTCGTGTCGTCCTTCTGGAGCGTGGACGCGTTCACCGGCAAGCTCATTCATCAATGGACGCTCCAGAACTTCCACGACCTTCTCCACTCGAACGGCACCTACCTGCGCATCGCAGGCCGGACAATCGGCATCGCCGCCGCCGTGACGATCACCGACGCGGTGCTTGCCTTCCCGCTCGCGTACTTCATGGCGCGACTCGCCGGGCGGCGTGTCCGCGCCCTGCTCTTCGTTCTCGTCCTTCTGCCCCTCTGGTCGAGCTATCTCGTCCGGATCTACGCCTGGCAGACGATTCTCTCGCACAACGGCGCCCTGAACTGGAGTCTCAACAAGATCGGCCTCCCCGACGCGAACCTCGCATACACCAACTGGGCAATGTGGATCGTGTTCTCGTACGTCTGGCTGCCGTTCATGATCATCCCCGTCTTCGCGGCGGTCGAGCGAATCCCGGACAGCTTCATCGAGGCGTCGGGCGATCTCGGCGCACGCGGCAGGAGGACGTTCCGCAGCGTCGTGCTCCCCCTCGCGCTGCCCGGCGTCGTGGCCGGCTCCATCTTCACGTTCTCGCTGACGCTCGGCGACTTCATCACGCCACTGCTCGTCGGCGGCAACAGCTCGAGCTTCATCGGCAACGTCGTAGAGGACTTCATCGGGATCAACGGCAACATCCCATTCTCGGCGGCGTTCGCCACCGTCCCCGTGATCGTCATGGCGGCCTACCTTCTGATCGCGCGCAAGCTCGGCGCGTTCGAGGCACTCTGATGGAACGCAAGACGACACGGGCGGCGCTGCTCGGCTGGACCGTCCTCGTCGTCCTGTTTCTCTGGACGCCCCTCGCGATCATCGCGGTGTACGCGTTCAACAGCTCCAACATCCAGGTCTGGCCCATCCCCGGCTGGACGCTGCACTGGTTCCGCGTGGCGTGGCGCGATCCGGACGTTCGCTCGTCTCTATGGCTCTCGGTGAACGTCGGACTGCGGGCTACGGGGATCTCGCTCCTGCTCGGAACCATGGCGGCCTTCGCCATCCACCGGTTCCGCTTTTTCGGGCGGGAATCGATCTCGTTCCTGCTGCTGCTCCCGATCGCCCTCCCAGGGATCATCACCGGGATGGCGCTGAACTCGTTCTACGTGTTCACCGGCATCAGCTTCTCGATCTGGACGATCGTGATTGGCCACGCGACGTTTTGCATCGTCGTCGTCTACAACAACGTGCTCGCCCGATTGAGGCGAACGCAGACCTCGCTCGTCGAGGCATCGATGGATCTCGGAGCGGACGGGTGGCAAACGTTCCGCTTCGTCGTCTGGCCGGTTCTTTCGACCGCTCTCGTTGCGGGCGGCCTCCTGGCGTTCGCGTTGTCGTTCGACGAGGTGATCGTCACGACCTTCACCGCAGGTGCGCAGACGACGCTGCCGATCTTCATCCTCGACAACCTGAAGCAGGGCCAGCAACTCCCGATCGTGAACGTCGTCGCCTTCGCGGTGATCCTGCTGACGATCGTCCCGGTCGCGATCTCCGTACGTCTGACCCGCGACACGGGCGTGCTCCGGCGCGGTGCGGCGACCGTCACCGCTGCGGAGAGCGTGGAGATCACCACGGTATAGGCTCATACCACTCGAACTGGAGGAAGAGATGAGCGTCACAGTGTCCCAACACAAGAACCTCGTCGGCGGCGAATGGCTGGACGCTTCGAGCGGCGAGACGATGGAGGTCCTGAACCCCGCCACCGGCGAGACCATCGCCGAGGTGCCCAACTCGTCCGCCGAGGATGTCGACCGTGCGGTGCAGGCGGCGAAGAAGGCATTGCCCCAGTGGCTCGAGACGACTCCAGGCGAGCGTTCCGAGCTGCTCTTGAAGCTCGCCGACGCGCTCGTCCAGCATGCTGACGAGCTGGCCGAGCTCGAGTCCCAGAACGTCGGCAAGCCCCTCTCCGCCGCGAAGGACGAGATGCCTGTCTCAGCGGACAACATCCGCTTCTTCGCCGGGGCGGCGCGCGTGCTCGAGGGCAAGTCGGCCGGCGAGTACATGCGCGGGTACAGCTCCTGGCTGCGCCGCGAGCCGATCGGGATCGTCGGCGGGATCGCACCCTGGAACTATCCGTTGATGATGGCGGTCTGGAAGCTCGCGCCGGCGCTGGCCGCCGGCAACGTGCAGGTGCTCAAGCCGTCGGAGCAGACGCCGCTGAGCACACTGCGGTTCGCGCAGCTCGCCGCCGACATCCTCCCGGCCGGCGTCCTGAACGTCGTGACCGGTGACGGCGTACCCGCCGGCGAAGCGATCGTCAAGCATCCGGACGTGCGGCTCGTGTCACTGACCGGCGACGTCGAGACCGGCAAGATCATCGCGCGCACAGCCGCCGACAACCTGAAGCGGGTGCACCTGGAGCTCGGGGGAAAGGCGCCGGTGCTCGTCTTCGACGACGCCGACCCGGCAGCCGTCGCCGCAGGGATCAAGATCGGCGGCTACTGGAACTCCGGCCAGGACTGCACCGCCGCCTCGCGCGTCGTCGCGGGTCCAAAGATCTACGACAAGCTGCTGGAGCAGTTGGTTCCGGCGGTGGAGTCCTTGCATGTCGGCGATCCCGCCGATGGGGAGGAGATCGAGATGGGACCCGTGATCTCCAGGTCACAGCAGGAGCGGGTGCTCGGGTTCCTCGACCGCGCGAAGGGAGCAACGGTTTTGACCGGCGGCGAGACGAACGGCGACCGCGGCTTCTTCGTCAAGCCGACCGTGGTCGTCGACGTCGGACAGGAGGACGAGATCGTCCAGCGGGAAGTCTTCGGACCCGTCGTGACCGTGCAGCGGTTCGCCGACGACGACCAGGCGATCGCATGGGCGAACGACGTCAACTACGGGCTGGCGGCGTCGGTCTGGACACGTGACATCGGGCGGGCGCTCAATGCCGCGCGCAAGCTGCAGTTCGGCACGGTCTGGATCAACGACCACATCCCGCTGGTGAGCGAGATGCCGCACGGCGGCTTCAAGCAGTCCGGCTACGGCAAGGACCTGTCGTTGTACTCCCTCGAGGACTACACCCAGATCAAGCACGTCATGGCGAAGCTCGACTGAGTCGCCAAGTCGTAACGATCTCGTACCCGTGCCTGGCACCGGTGAGAATCGGGGCTGAGCAGGACATCTCGGCGCACCGTCACAGTTTCGTATCGGTGCCTGGCACCGGTACGGCCTGGGGCCCTAGGCTCGCACGATCCCCGCGCGGCCCGGCCCCAGTCGCATCCCGATCACCGCTTCTGCGGCAGAGAGGCTCGGCGCGAACCCGGTAACCGCTGCGAGGAAGTGCCGGCGGTCCAGTCCATAGAGCTTCACGTCACCGCGGGCCTTCACCGTCGCCGTCCGCGGGACGTCGCGTAGCAGCGCGATCTCGCCGAACGACTCGCCCGGCCCCAGAACCTGGACCCGGCGCCCGTCCACGTGGACCTCGAGCGTTCCCTCCTTGACCAGGTAGAAGCGGTCGCCCGGCGCGCCCTGCCGGACGATCTCCTCGCCCGCTGTTGGGCGCACCTCCTCGAGTGCATCGGCCAGCTGTTCGAGCGTCGGCGCCGGGAGCGGCGCGAAGATCGCGTTGCCGCGCAACAACTCGAGCCGCTCGACGGGAACCTCCGCAGCCTTGTCGATCGCGTTCAGCCGCGGCCACGCCGGAATCACGACGAGCGGAAGGAGCGAACCGGCCACGATCAGCGCGCCGCGAGTTCCGAGCCAGTTGAGCAGAAGCGGTGCGACGAGCGCGCCGAGCCCGACGGTGAGCAGCAGGAGACTCTCCAGGACGCCGAAGACCCTGGCCAGCACGTCATCCGGGGCCGCACGCTGCAGCAGGGTCATGCCCGACACATCCACGATCGTGTTGCCGATGCCGACGACGGCCAGCAGGACGAGCACGAAGGCCTGATTCGGCCAGACTGCAACCAGGGCGATCGGAACGCCCCAGATGAAGATCCCCAACCCGAAGTCGGCCGCCTGCCGCCCTCGCCCCACGAGCGCCGCCGCGGCGAGGGCTCCGAGCAGACCCCCGACACCGACCGCCGAGTTGAGAAAGCCCACACCCGACTTGCCCGTGTCGAGCAGCTTGAGCGCGATGACCACGATGAGCACGTTGAGCATTCCGTCCACGAACGTCTGGGCCGAGAAGAGCGCCACGAGCAGACGCAGCCGCCGCTCGCGGGCAATCGTCCGGAACCCGGCGAGCAGCTCGTCCACGACCGAGACGGCCTCCCGCTCTTCCTCCTTCTCCGCCTCCGCAGCGGGTCTGATCCCGGCCACGAGGAACGCCGACCAGAGGAGGGTGCCGGCCGTGACGAGAAACACCAGTCCCGGCCCGCTCGCGGCGAGCAACAGCCCTCCGAGCGCGGGTCCGCCGAAGATGCCGACGCTCTCGATCGTGCTCGCAGCGACGTTCGCAGCCGTCAGCTCCTCGGGCGTCCGCGCCAGCGACGGGATGAGGGCAGCCTCCGCCGGACGAAAGGCAGTCGCGGCGACGCCGACCAGGCCGGCGATGGCGTAGACGACAACGGCCGGAGCGTCGGCGAAGACAGACAGAGCTGCGGCGCCGATGAGAGCCGCCCGGGCGAGATCCGAGCTGACCATGACCAACCGGCGGTCGTAGCGATCGCCGAGCAGTGCAGCGAAGGGCGACGCGATCGCCGCCGCGATCCAGCGCGCCAGCCCGACGACGCCCACCGCGGTCGCCCCGCCCTGCTCGTACGCGTAGACCACGACCGCGATCCCGTAGGCCCACGTGCCGAGGATCGAGCCCGCCCACGCGAGCTCGATCCGGCGCAGGCCCGGGTTCCGGAAGACCTCCCGGAACGCCTTGCCTGATTCTGCCAATTGGCCCAGGAGTCGCCTCACGCCGGCCGAGGATCGCAGGACGGCTTGAGTATTTGAAGAGGAGAGGGGAAGATTCCGGTAGTCCAGCCCGTCTAGTACGAGAAATCCGGCAATCTGCCGTGACCCCTTCCGGAAGGAGGAGTTTCATGTCCGAGGATCGCTTCGAGCAGGAAGAGCCCAAGGACGAGGACGTCGAGGCGCACGGGCATTACCCGCGCAACATCCCCGCCACCGACGAGCCCGAGACCGACGACTCAGACGACGTCGAGGCCCACCGCAAGAAGAGCCTGACGGACGAGCTGAAGGAGTCGGGCGACGATTCCGATGACTTCGAGCTGCACCGCAAGCGGGCCTAGCCCGCGCGCCAGCTGATGATCGAAGCCCGGGCACCGCCCGGGCTTCGTCGTTTCTAGAGCAGTTTCTCCAGCTCGGCGAGCAGCCGCAGCGCGGCCTCCCGGGATCCGTCCTCGTCCTCCCGCAAGCGCTCGAGAGATGCGGCCACGCGGGCGACGACACCGAGGTCGCCTTCTCCTTCCAGCGCCGACTGCGCCAGACGCGCCCGTTGCAGGAGATCGAGGGCGATCGCAGCCTGATTCGCGAACAGCCCGAGCAGCTCCATCTCGGCCAGCGTGAACTTCGCATCCTGCGGACGGTCGAGCACTTCCAGCACACCGAGCGCTCGTTCCTCGTGCAGGAGCGGCACGGCCATCAGCCCTTTGGGGATGAAGCCCGTGCTCTCCGCGGTTTCCTTGGAGAAGCGCGGGTCGGCCAGGACGTCATCGATCACCAGCGGCTGCCGGCTGACGAGGACGAAACCGGCGATGCCCGTACTGGATGGGAAGCGCTTTCCGATCAGTGCCTCCGACGACTCGTCGGCCGCCGCCTCGAAGACCAGCTCGTCCGCCTCTTCGTCGAGCAGCAGGATCGACGAAGCCTTCGCCCGGAAGATCGCCCGCGCAACGTCGACGATCGATTGCAACAGCGATCGGAATTGCTCCTCGGAGCCCAGGACTCCGGCAGCAACGGCCGCGTGCAGGTCGTCGCTCATCGGCCGAACTCCGGCCGATGAGTGGGGGAAAGGGCACCGGGGGAAACCGGGCGGTTTCCCCCTTCTCTCTCCTCGGCACTCGCGGCGATCTCAGCGGTGCGTGAGCCGAGGCGCTCCCTGAAGAAGGGAGCTCGTGAGGGAAACGTGGTTTCCCTCACGGGAGCGAGCCGAAGGCGAGGGACGCTCAAGCGCCACCTCCCACGTTCGTCGCGGTCAGGTACAGCACGCTCTTCAGTTGGAACGGCGTGAGCTCCGGATGCTTCGAAAGAACGAGTGCGGCGATGCCCGCGATGTGCGGCGTCGCGAAGCTATTGCCGGTGCAGACGAGCCGCCCGCCGCCGTTCCAGGCCACCTCGACGTCGACTCCCCGGGCGAAGAACTCGACGGGCGGAGCGGGGTTGTAGAAGTACTCGAAGGGATCCGCACCCTCGTGGCTGCCGACGGAGATGACGCTCGAGAAGCGCCACGGGTAGCTCTCGACGGGCATGTTGTGCGCAGAGGCGACGAGCATCGTGCGGCGGAAGTATGCGCTGTCGGCGAGCTCGTGCAGGAGACCGGCGAACTTCTGCTTCGTCGTCGACAGGCTCATGTTGATCACGTCGTAGCCCTGCTCGATCGCCCAGCGCAGCCCTTCCAGCAGGACCGCCCCGCTGCCCGAGTAACCCGCGCCGAGGACGCGGACGCTCGCCAACTCGCATTCCGGCGCGAGTGACCGGATCAACCCTGCGCAGGCAGTGCCGTGTCCGCAGAGATCGCCCTCGGTGTCCCGCTCCTCGACGATCACCTCGTCCCCTTCGACGGAGATGGCGACCGACTCCTGCACGTCCCCGACCAGCGGATGGCCGGCTTCGATCCCGCTGTCGAGGACGCAGACCCGTGCGCCGGCCCCCGCCGCACCCCCCCACGCCCAGTCTCGGCTCACTTCGCCGGGCCATTCCTCCGGCAGGGCGATCCGCTCTACGGCCTCGGCCGGCAGGCTCCAGGCGGGAAGCTCTTCCTCGGTCATGTCTGAAGCGTATGAGTCACGGCAGCGGTGTTCTAGTGCAACGCGCCCCGGGCCTCTTCGGCCGCCTCCGCGGCCTCCACCGCGAGCCGCCTCGCGCGCCTGACCCGCTCGTCTCGTTCGGACGCCGTCAGGTTCACGGCAACGAGCTCCGACGCCGACGCTGCGGCCGCGGCCGCCAGCAGGGCGGCGGCGACCGCATCGGCGCGGAGGGCAGGCTCTCCCCGCTCGACCACCGTCACCGAGAGCCGAGCGACGTCGGCGGCGATTGCGGCGATCTCGAGCGGCGGCTCGGCTGCACGGGCAAAAGCACGGCCGAGGGCGAAGTCTCGCCGCTCCCCCGGTTGCGCACTTTCATCGCCCTGCGCGCGCAAGGCGGCCTCGTACTCGTCGGCATCCGCCTGAGCCAGGAGTGCCGTGCGGTCGCGCAACGCTTCGGCCTGAGCCGCGATACCCGGCGCCTCGGCCCATTCGTTCCTCGACGACCGCGCGACCTTGGCGAGCAGCCCCGCCGCCGCCGCCGTGACGACGGCGGCCACCGAGCCCCCGCCCGGCGTGCGCCCACCCGCCGCGACCTCGTCGAGGAACTCCCGCAGAGGCAGATCCAGCAGGCTCACGCGGGAATTGTCGTCGAAGCGCTACTTCGACTTGAAGCGAACCCGCAGGGTGTGGACGAGCGCGGGAGTCGGCTCGTAGCCATCTGCCGCCAGCGCCGCTTCGAGATCCGCCACGAGGCGGGCCCGGAACTCGGCGTCTGCTTCGGCCCGAGCCACGATCTGGTCGAGCTCGACCCTTGCGAGGGGCAGCGCCTGGGCCGCCCGCACCCACGCCTCCGGAGCCGGCGGCAGAGCCCGAATCAGGCGCGCAAGGCGCTCTTCGTCCAAAGCGGTCATCGTGAACTAGACGGCCGACCGGTCTCGGTTCTTCCCTCGAGCAGCTCACGCAGCCTCGCCAGGCACCTGGAGATCCGGCTCGCGATCGTGCCGGCAGGCAGCTCGAGGGCGTCGCCGATCGTCCGGTAGCTCTCGTCCCGGGCAAAGAACCGGTCGAGGATCTCGCGGCAATGCTCCGGGGTCTCGGCGAGGGCCTCGTGAACCGTGAGCGCCTCCTCGAGCATCGTCATCGTCTCGTCGCTCCCGGCCCGCTCGAGCTCCTCCTCGCCTGCCGGCCGCTCGCGCGCCGCCGAGCGGAGCCGATCGATGCACAGGCGGCGGGTGAGTTGCCCGAGCCAGGGCCGGACGGCCGCGTCGTCACGGAGCCCATCGAGGTGTTCGTAGGCACGCGCAAAGACCTCCTGGAAGACGTCCTCGGCGTCCGCCTCCGACAGGCGAAAGGCCTGGACCGAGATCGCGTAGACATAGCGCGAGAAGCGCTCGACGAGATCCGCCCAGGCCTGTTGGTCGCCGGACCTGCATCTCGCGACAAGCTCGCCATCGCTGAGCGTCGACGCCATCGTCAGGATTGTGACTGGTAACGCGGAGGGTTAGTGCTCGCCTAGGCCGCGGGCGGCTGCCCGGCGTCCTTGCCGAGCTGCTTCGACCACCACTCCGTCTCGCGACGGTCGAAGTTCTCCTGGAGCTGCGCGACGTACATGGAGAGGTCACTCTCACGCGTCGACAGCTGGGCCTCGAGCTCGGCGCCCGCCTTCTCGCGCTGCTCGAGTCGCTGCTCGCGGACCTCGAACTCGGCCTCAAGCTGAGCCTCGCGCAAGTTGAGGGCGGCATCCCGCTCCTCGAGCTCCTTGGCCCTGCCGGCAAGCACCTTCTCCCGCTCGTCGAGACCCTTCTCCTTGCCCTCGTAGCGGCTGCGGGACGCAAGGATGGCCTGCTCGGCCTTGTTGAGCGCGCCCTCACGTGCCGACAGCTCGTCGTCTCGCTGCTTCACGCGCCGTTCCGCCAGCTCGTCGACCTCCGGCTTGCGAGCCTCTTCCGCCGCGCGCCGGGCCGCCGCCTCGAGGCGATGGAGCTCGGCTTCGCGGGCGATCAGCTCGGTCTCACGTTGCTCGATGCTGTCGAGCTTGGCCAGCGCATCCTTGGCCACGGTGTCGCGCTCGCTTGCCTGGCGCTCGAGCTCCTGCATGCGCGAACCGAGGTCGCTCGCCCGCGCCGACAGCTCGAGCTCCCGCTGGTCCAACTCTCTTGCGCGCGCGACCAGCCGTTCGTCGCGCCCGCCGGTTTCGCCGAGCTCGGCTTCGAGCTTTGCGATCTGCTTCTCGCGGGCCTCGAGCTCCGCGCGACCCTGCGCCAGCTCACGACCCTGGGCTGCGAGTTGCCGCTCCCGCTCCGCGAGCGCTTCGTGCACCGACCGGGCTTCCTCGTCGCGCGCATTGGCCTTCGCAGTCTCGGCGACCCGTTCGGCTGCCTCGCGTTCCAGTTGCTCGACCTTCGCGTCGAGCTCGCTCGTGCGCGTGGAGAGCTCGAGCTCGCGCTGATCGAGCGCGCTGGCACGAGCGGCCAGGTCGTCGTTGCTGCGACCGTTTCCCGTGACGACGTCGGCTTCCCGCTGTCCAACCACCTTCTCGCGCGCTTCGAGCTGAGCGCGGGCGTGGGTGAGCTCCGTCTCGCTTGTCGCGACCATGGCCTCGCGGTCGCCGAGCACCTGCTCGAGAGCGCGCATCGCTTCGATCTTCTGGCGAGCCTCGCCGAGAGCACCGGCCTGCGCCGACGCCTCCTGCTCCAGCTGCTCGATCCGGGCGCTGAGCGCGCTGTCTCTCTTCGAGAGCTCCAGCTCTCGCGCGTCGAGCTCATGCGCGCGCGCCAGTAGGCGCTTCTCGTCTTTCGAGGTCTCCGCCGTACTTTCCGTCTCGCGCTTGCCGAGCACCTTCTCCCGTGCGTCCAGCGCGACCCGGGCCTGGATCAATTCTCGTTCGGTCGCGGCGAGCTTCGCCTCGCGTTCTGCGACGGTCTTCTCCAGCTTGCGGGCTTCCTCGTCCTTCGCCTTCGCCTTCTCCTCGCGCTCGGCGAGCGAGCGCATCAGCTTCTCTCGCCGTCCCTCCGCTTCCTCCGCCGTCGACGAGATCCGAGACTCCGCGCGTTCGAGCTCCTTCTCCCGCTTGGTGATCTCCTCGAGCTTGTCTTTGAGCTCTGCGGCCGCCGCGGCCCGCTCGTCGTCGCCCGTCTTCAGCTCGCGCACCTTGAGGTCGATCAGCTGTTCGCGCTCCGCGATGCGCGCTTCGGCCTTCGTGACCTCTTCCTTTGCTTCGAGGAGACCGTCCAGCTCCGCCAGGCGTTCGGCCATCAGCCGTTCGCGCTCGTCGAGCTTGGCTTCGGTCTCGGCCAGCGCAGCTGCGCGGCGATCGAGTGCCCCCGTTTGCTCGGCGAGCTGCTGCGCCATCTCCACCTCGCGACCGGAGGAGTCGAACTGATCGCTCAGCGACGCACGCAGATCCTGCTCGCGCGCGAGCGACGCATTCAGCTCGGCCCGTAGCGCGTCGGCTTCGACGCCGTCGACGACGGGAGCGGCAGCGATAGCCTCGCCCGGAGACCGGGGCTCTGTTACTTCGCCTCCCTGGAGCTTGGCCCTCAGGCCGGAGCCGAAGCCGCCTTCCATGGTCCCATGCTCGGCCACCGCCACCCCTGCTTCCTAGAACTGGAAGAACTTCGAGAGGTTGAGGAACGCAGGTCCGAGGACGACCAGGAACATGGCCGGGAAGATGAACGCGACCGTCGGGAAGAGCATCTTGATCGGCGCCTTCATGGCCTTCTCCTCGGCGAGCAACTGGCGCTTCAGCCGGGTGTCCCCCGCCTGAACCTTGAGGATCCGGCCCAGCGAGATACCCAGCTGGTCGGCCTGGATGATCGCGCGGACGAAGCTCGCCATCTCCTGCGACGCACTCCGTTCCGACATCTTCTTCAAGGCTTCCGGACGGCTCTCGCCGATCCGGATCTCGCCGAGCGCGAGCTCGAACTCCTCGATGAGCGGTCCGTCCATGTGCTCCGTGAGCTTCTGGACGGCACCGTCGAAGCCGAGTCCGGCCTCGACGCTGACCGAGAGCAGGTCGAGCGCATCCGGCAGCTCCGCAGAGACGTCCGTCTGGCGGCGCCGCACACGGCTGTTCAGGTACATGCCGGGAAGCAGGGCGCCCATCCCGCCGAGCCCAAGCGCTGTGAACAGCGCGTACTTCGGGGTCGCCGTCGTACCGAGGACGAGCCCGAAGACCAGTCCGCCGATGCCAAGGATGCCCTTTGCACCGATGATCGTCAGCGGAGAGGTCTTGCGCATGCCGGCCGCCATCAGCTTGGCCGAGACCGCCTCGACAGAAAGCCGCGGATTGACGCGAAGCACGAGGCTCGCGACCTTGCCGACGAACGGATCGAGGGCGCGCTCGCGGAAGCGGGGCATCTCTTTCCCTGTGGCGGCGCGCACGCGGCCGTAGTTGGCAGCCCGGTGCACGAGCTCGCGGCGGATCCGCATCGGCGACGTTGCCACCTCGGCGATGAAGAACACAGCTGCGCCGATGGCTGCGATTGCGAAGATCAAAAGCATGGACATGGCATCAACCTCGGAAGGAGACGATTTTTTTCAGGATCGCCGAACCGATCGCCATCATCGTCAGCCCGATGATCATCAGGAGATGGCCGGCGTGTGTGTGGTAAAGGGGGTGCATGTAGGTCCCGTTCGCGAGCGTGATCGTGCCCAGCAGAAAGAACGGGATGCCGATCAGCGTGTAAGCGGACATTCGACCCATGGCGGTAAGAGCGCGGATCTTGCGCGCGAACTGCTGCCGTTGGCGGACCGTGTCCGCGACCATGTCGAACAGGGTCGCGAGCGAACCACCGACCTGCCGCTGAATCGTCACGGCAGTGATCGCGAACTCGAAGTTCTTCGACGCCATCCGTTCGGCCATCTCGGCGAGCGCGTCATCCATCGGCCGACCGAGGGACGCCTCGGTCAGCACGCGCTTGAACTCCTCGTTCGCAGGCGGATGGCCCTCGTCGACGACGGCCTGTAGACCTTGCTTGAACGAATGGCCGGCCTTGAGCGAGGCGGCGATCGTGATCAGCAGGTCCGGCAGCTGGTTCTCGAACGCCCGTAGGCGCTTGCGCATCTTCAGCCAGACCCAGGAGAACGGAATCATCCCGGCAACGACGGCGAGCATGATCACGATCACCGGCGAGGAGCCGAAGAGGAACGCGAACATTGCGACGACGAGTGCCGAGCCGACCGCGATCCAGAAGAACTCCACCGTCTTGAGCTGGACATCGGCCCGCTCGAGCATCTTGCTGATCATCCGCCACTGCTTCAGGTGGCCTAACGTCCGCTCCGTGAATTGGAAGATCGACGCGAACATTTCGCTGCGCCGCTCCTTGCGCTTCTGCTTCGCGTTGCCCTTGGCTTCCCCGGTGTGCGGCGCGATGCGCGTGCGCACCCACGAGCCGCGGATGCCGGCAAGGAAGAAGAGGCACGCGAACAGGATGAGCGCCCCCACCGCGATCGCGACGGCCAGCGGACCACCGGGACCGTAGGCGTTCTTCGGCACCAGCTTCGAAGGCTCGGGCAGCGCGGACGTCTCACCGGGCGGAATCAGGGCCAGCTTCGTGGTCGACCCCTCTCCGACCACCGACGCCGTCAGCCTCAGATGATCGCCCGGAACCGCGGCCGTGACGTACTGGACGCGCCAGGTCTTCTTGAGGGCGGCGGCAATCGCCCCGTAGACCCGGGCGAGGTCGGAGGTCGACGCGGCGCCGAAGTATTGACCGCCCGTTGCGCTCGCGAGCTGCACCAGCGGGTCGGACGTGAAGCCTGCCCCTTCGATCCCGATGGTGTAGACGGAGGCATTCGCCTGCCGCACCGCGGTGATAGCCGTGGCGATCGTGCCCGTGCTGGCGTTGTCGGCGCCGTCCGTAAGCACGATGATGACGCGGCCCGGCAAGGGGTTCCCCTGCAGCTGGCGTGCAGCCTGGGTGATCGCGTCGTAGAGGGCCGTCCCGCGCGCCGAGTCCGACTTGATGTGCGAGAGGGGCACGTCTGCATCGAGCCGCACCGTCGAGAAGGGCGACAGCGTCACCGGACGCGAGCCAAAGGCGATCACGGACAATTCGTCATTCGGTTGCTTCGCTGCGATGAACGCTCGCGCGCCGTTCGCTGCATCGGCGAGCGGCTTGCCGCGCATCGACTGGGAGCGGTCGATGAGCAGCGCCATCGCCTTGATGCGGCCGAGGTTCTGCGCCTCGAAACCCGCCACCGGGGAGCCGTTTTCCCAGAGAGCGGGCCTGCCGCTGCCCGTTGGCGAGTAGATCGACGCACGGATGGTCGGATAGGCCGTCGCATCGATCCCGCGCAACTGCACGGCCGCACCCGCGGCGGCCGGAAGTGCGAGGAAGATGAACGCGAGGCCGGCGGCGGCGAGCCGGATTCGGCTCACTGAAATGCTCCCTTGAACTTCGAGGCCTGGTGGCCCTGACCGACGGCGGGGGCCTCCGTGTCGTCCTTGGTGAAGAAGCTCGGCTGCAGCATGACGCCGTTCGCCGCCATCTTCTCGAGGAAGTTCGGCTTGAGCCCGCTGCACGACAGCGGCGAGAGCAGTCGCACGCCGACACCCGTCGAGGCCGATTCCTCGTCAGGGGGCTTGGCGATGAAGATGTCCTGCAGCGTGATGACGTCCGATTCCATCCGCAACACCTCGGTTACGTGCGTGATGCGACGCGATCCGTCCACGAGCCGCGTGATCTGCACGAGCAGGTCGAAGGCACTCGAGACCTGCTCGCGAATCGCACGCAACGGAAGCTCGACGCCGGCGGTCAGCACGAGCGTCTCGAGACGGGAGAGCGCGTCACGCGGAGAGTTCGCGTGGATGGTGGTGAGCGAACCCTCGTGGCCCGTGTTCATCGCCTGGAGCATGTCCAGGGTCTCGGGGCCGCGAACCTCGCCGACGATGATGCGGTCCGGCCGCATGCGCAGTGCGTTGCGGACGAGCTCGCGGATCCGGACCTCGCCCTGGCCCTCGATGTTCGGCGGACGAGACTCGAGCGTGATCACGTGCTCCTGCTGGAGCTGGAGCTCGGCGGCGTCCTCGATCGTGACGATGCGCTCGTCACCCGGGATGAACGCCGACATCGCGTTCAAGGTCGTCGTCTTACCGGTGCCGGTACCGCCGGAGATGAGGATGTTCAGCTTTCCCTTCACGCAGGCCGCCAGGAACTGCGCAGCCTTCGGGGAGATCGAGCCGAACGAGATCAGGTCGTTCATCGTGTACGGGTCTCGCGAGAACTTCCGGATCGTCAGGGTCGGCCCCCTCAGGGCCAACGGCGGGATGATCGCGTTCACGCGGGAACCGTCGGGAAGACGCGCGTCGACCATCGGCGACGCCTCGTCCACGCGCCGGCCGATCTGCGACACGATCTTGTCGATGATGCGCAGCAGGTGCGAGTTGTCGGCGAACGCGGCCTGCGTGCGTTCGATCTTGCCGAGCCGCTCGACGTAGATCCGGTCATAGGCGTTCACCATCACCTCGGTCACGGAGTCGTCTCGCAGGAAGTTCTCGAGCGGCCCGTAGCCGAGGATGTCGTCGGTGATCTCCCGGATGATCTGGCGCCGTTCCTCGCGCGTGAGCGGCGTCCGGTCCAGCACGAGCTGCTCCGTAACGGCACGCGTGACGCGTTCGTTCAGGTCACCAGTTGCCTCCCGCTTGAAGAGCTCCGCGCCCAACGTGGCAATGCACGCGTGGTGGATGCGCGTCTTCAGCTCCGCGTACGGATCGTGCGCGGAGGTCTGCGCAGAGCTCTCATGCTGCTGAGCACCGGTGAGCAGCTCCGCCGTCGCGGAGGAGCTCCCGTTGGAGGTCTTCAGGCGGTCGTGGAGGCCCATGGCTTACGACCTCGCGAGCGCTGGCAGGAGGCGACGCTTCTTGCCCTCTTCCTTGACTGCAGGGAAGAGCTCCTTCGCCATCAACTTGATCGCCTTCGACACATCTGCTCCATCTTCGGCGAGCACGACCGGGTTGCCTCGGTTGACCGCCAGTGGAACCGCGCGGTCGGACGGGACCTCGAAGCGAACCTTCATCCCGAGCGCTCCTTCGACCTCGTTCGGCTTCATGCCGACCTTGGAGTTCGAGCGGTTGAGGACGATGCGGACACGCTGCTTCGGGAACGAGAGCAGGTCGAGCGTCTGCAGCGCCAGGCGCAGGTTCTTCAGCGTCGGCACGTCCAGCGAGCACAGCAGAAGAAGCTCGTCCGTACGATCGAGCGTGGCGAGCATCGGCCCGTGGAAGAACGGAGACGTATCGACGACGATGACGTCGAACGACTCGCGCGCGACCTCGAGCAGCCGGCCGAGCTTGGCCTCGGTAACGAGCTCCGCATCCTCGGGCCGGAGCGGTGCAGGCAGGACTTCTAGACCGCACGCATGCTTGGTCGTGTACCCCGCCAGTTTCTCCGTGTCGAGCTCGCCGGGAGCGACGACCAGGTCGTAGATCGTCTTCTCGGGCTCGATGCCGAGCATGATCGCGGCGTCGCCGAACTGCAGGTCGAGGTCGAGGAGCAGCGTCTTGCGCCCCTCGTACTTCGCGCAGGCAGCAGCGAGGTTCGTGGCGGTGACGGTCTTGCCGGTCCCGCCCTTCGGCGAGAAGACCGTGACGATCTTCCCGTGCCGGCCGGAGCCGGTCTCGTGATGCCGCCGCGTCGTGTGCGTCGCCTTCCGGATCGCGAAGACCACGTTCTCGACGAGTTGCGGCAGCAGGAGCACATCGGCGACGTCCGCGTTCAGCGCCTGCTCGAGCAGCCCCGAAGAGCTGCTCGATGCGACGATCAGGACGGGGGCACGGGTGTGCTCGCGAATGCCTGCAAGCTCGTCCGCGGGCAAGCTCGCGCCCCGGGTCGCATGCAGGACGGCATCCAGGTGACCGCCCGCCAGCGCCGCTGCGCCGTCGGCGACGTTCGTGCTTGCGCCGATGAGTTCGATCTCCGGATGACTGGCGAGCGACTCACGCAGCTTGTCGAAGCCCTCGCAGGATCCGGTGGCGTAGAGGCGCACGCGCTCCCGCTGGGTTGTGTCGTTGGTGGAGCTCATTACGGCCTCCTTCCCGGCCCGTCGAAGAGCATCAGCTTCGAATCCTGGTAGGTGTTGGAACTGTCGAGTGAGTTGGTCGGCGGGCGCAGAGCGAGATGCCAGCCTGCCCCGTTGTCCACGCTGTTCTTCTGGATCCAGATCAGCTTCTGGGACTGCGCATCGGTCACGCGGAGCTGCACCATCTCGCCGCCCGAGCCCGGATTGGTGACCTTCGCACCGCCACTCGTTCCTGAGGGCGCGGTCATGACCAGCAGATTGCGCAGGACGACTCGGCTGACGATCGCCTCGTCACCGTTCGGGTTCTTGATCCCCCACGATCCGACGACGTCGACGTGGTCGCCGACCTTGAGCGTGCCGGCGAGCAGCTGATTGTCGTCGCCTTCCAGCTGATAGGCGCGCTGCGTGCCTTTGATCTGAGACCGGATGCCCTGCTCCTGAGGCGGAGCAAAGCGTCGCGTGCTCACCTGCTCACCCTCGTAGATGTCCTGTGTGGCGACGTACTGCGAGAGTAGATCCGGCGAAGAGATCGCTCCGGGAATCCGTGACTTGCGAGGAACGGTCTGCTCCTTCAGCATCTTCTTGTCGATCACGTCCGCGCCAGACGTACCGGCCGGGATGTCGCGCGCGGCGACGAGCACCGTCACCTTGCCTTCCCCGTGCTGCACGTGGCGCTTGTAGTTGACGACGTACACGCTCGTCAAAATGGCGGCAAGGGCAGCCAGTGCGACGGCGATCCCGATGTTCTTGGCGCGGTAGTTCATAGTCCTTTCTCTTTTCGTTAGAGGGGCCTGAGGACTTGAGAGCTATTCGATGAGTTGAATCGACTTCACGCCCCAAGTACTTGAATTCGGGGGTCCCGATGTGCCGTTGCCGCTGCCGGTCAGGATCCCCTGGGCGATGAACTGGGTGAAGTAGCCGTGGAGGGTGGCGTTGTTGCCGTGCACCTCGTAGCTCGTGAGGTGGAACCCGATCCAGCCGATGATCTCGTACTGCGCGTTCTGCCCCTGCCCGTCCAGCGTCTTGTAGACCGGAAAGAGCAGAACGGTGTCGAGACGGTTCTCCAGGGCGCTCTGGATGTTGTTCGACGAGAACTTTGCGCCCGGGTCCGAGCGATAGTTGCCGAGCGGCAAGTACTTGTTGAACCCGTGTTGAATCCAGTCGGCTTCGTCGGATGATCCGGGGGTACCGTTGCCGCCGTCGAGGTTCAGCATTCCGAACGCTCCGGGAGCTCCCATCGGGTCGTAGTTCATCGTCGTCATGTGGTCGGGACCGAAGTCAGGCGTGCTGTCTTTGTTGCAGTTGTGAATCAACGTGTGGCCGCAGTAGACGACCATCGGCGCAACGTGCAGCGCGTCCTGCGGCGGCCCGACGCGGGCCTTTGCATGGGCGTCGATGTTCGCGCTGCCGATGCCAAGCACGCTCGTGAAGACGCCGGGGTCGGTCCTCTTCGCCTTGACGCTGATCGTGTCGTTCGGCGCCGCGGTCGACGTGATCGTGATGTCTGTGCCCGCGACGTCTCCGCCGTTCTGGTTCGCGTAGCTCATCGCCATCGTGGCCGCCCCGCCCGGATCGTCGGGCAGCTTCTGGGCTCCGGCGAGCGCCGCGGCGTCCGACGTAGCCTGGAGCCGGCGCTTCGTGTGGAACCAGTTGCCGACGTCGAGGACGAGGGCTGCCATGCCGAGCAGCACGACGAGCGCCAGCACCATCAGCACAATTGCCTGGCCGCGTTCGTTCTTGCGGGCAACGATCATTCGACTCGCTCCTTCATGGTCGTGTTGAGCCGCCCGCTCGCGACAACCCAGCCCAGCAGGCTGATGTCGTAGGGATATGAGGCCGTGACAGTCACGTCCGACCCGGCTTGCCAGGAGGAGGAGCACGTAAGGAGGAAATCCGTTCCCGGATTCTTCAAACCTGTTCCGGCGGCGTAGCCGGCGGACTGACAGTCACCCGCCGGATTCGAGGAGTTCCGCGAGACGGCACCCTTGCGAGAAGCGGTACGAGCCGCATCCGTGAGGGTGACGTAGTTGTTGAAGATGACTCCGAACTGGATGATGCCGAAGAGCAGGACGAGCAGGATCGGCAGGACGAAGGCAAACTCGGTCATCGTCTGGCCCCGCTCGTTTCTGATCTGTTTCTTGAAGTTCATCTCGGCTCCCACTTCGGAATAGGTCGCGGGGCCCTCACCGCCGGGGGAGGGCCCCGCCATATGCCTGGGCGGCTACGTGAACAGCCGCACCAGGCCTATGAGTGCGTTCGCAGCGCTGTCCGAGAAGCGTGTGAAGGCCAGGACCGAAGTCCCGCTGATCACGGAGAGAGTGAACGTGCTGTCAGGCTTCGTCTGAGCACGCTCACGCGAGAGAAACGTGATGAGCTCTTGGATTTTCTGCCTGCGGTGCGTCTTCACGATCAAACTCCTGCCCTCGATTGGTTCAGCGGTTTACAGGAACCCACGAACGCGGTCGATCGCGCCGGAGATAGCACCCGAGAGGAGCCCGAGCGCCACGACCACGCCGAGAGCGATCACAGCCAGGACGACGCCGTACTCAGCCATCGTCTGACCCTCCTCGACCTGGAACCGGGCGCGGAGGTAATGGATCAGATCCGTGAACGAAAACATGGATTCACCCCCTTTCGGCATCTCGAGCGCGCGCTGCGCGCAAGGAAAATCGTTCGCTAGAGATGTGGAATCGACTCGAATTTCGGCGAAGCTCAATGACACGCCGCTACGTCCTTTCTCCTTAGGCGCGCCGCTTCGCCTTTCCGGTCAATCTCGTCCGATTCATCGTCCGCAAGCCGGTACAGCGCGTATCCCTCGCCTGGGTGAACTGCGGGGACGTTCCCTGAGGTGAGGGACGGGCCCGGGGCACAGGGGATCGATAGTCAGAAAACCGTAAGCGGCTGCGGATCACGCAGATTCCGCGCCCAAGGTGGCGGCCAGGGCGCTTGACACAAGGAGCGAATGGCAATGCCACGACGGTTCACTCGTAAAGACAACTGGGAGTTCGGTGGCAAGCCGACGCTCTCAGAAGCCGATTCCGGCGAGCCCAAATCGCGAAAGCGTCGGCTCGCTACCACGCTTGCTTTCACCACGCTCTTCTTCGCGGGCGCATCCTTCGCAGCGTTCGCCGGCGATCGGCTCTCGCCCCAGCTGGCGAGCGATGGCCCGTACGGAGCCGCGATGACGGATGCGACGGCGAGCACGGACGCCGAGGCCGCACCCGCGACTACGACCGCCGACGCGACGGCGGCGGCTCCGGCCACCGATCCCGCCGCACAGGCTGCGGCCGCGCCGGCTGGGACGGCTCCGACGGACGCCGCTGCCGCTGCTTCCGCGGCAGCCGGTGCATCGGCTCCAACCGACGCTTCTGCAGCTCCCGCAGATGCTACGACCGATCCCAACGCCGAAGACGCCGCGCCCGCCTCTGCCACCAACTACGGCTACGGCATGTCGGCGACGAACACCGCGGCGGCGCCGGCGAGCCGGCACCGAACGAAGTCGGGCAGCAAGGACGCGCGTAGCTGGAAGAAGACCACGCTGCGGTCGATCCTCCTGCCGACGCGGAAGCCGGCACCGGCCCCGGAGATCGAGGGACCCGCAAATGCGGCGACGATCTGGCTGAACTCGCAGCTGCCCGATCCGACCCCGCCCGCGCTGAGGCTGTCACGGAAGTTCGCCCGAACGCTCAAGGCGACGTCGCGTGGCGCCGGAATGGACTGGGCCGTCATGCTCGGAATCCTGCGGGCGCGCGGAGCGACCGGGCACAGGCCCGCCGACCGTGCCACGCTGAGGAAGCTCGCAGCTCGACTCGCGACGTCGGGCCCGAGCAAGGGCGACTGGGCGAGGATCATCTCGTACTCCGGCGATACCGCGTTCGCTGACAGGGCGGCCGCACTCGCCCGCTACGACCGCGCGGTCGGACTCGCGGCGCTGGTCAACGGGCTCGAGTCGGCGAAGAAGTCCATCGCGACCCGGCTGCTGTCGGATCCGATGGTCTCGATCTACGAGGGTGGGCGGAACGACATCGTCCAGGACAAGGTCGACGTCCGCGTCCTCGCCGTGATCGCGTACCTGCGCGAGTCGTTCGGCCAGGTCACGGTCTCGTCACTGATCTCCGGCCACCGCCTGTACGCGCGGCCAGGCGTGATCTCGGCGCACATCGCCGGCCACGCGGTCGACATCGCCGGACTCGCCAACACCCCGATCCAGGGACATCAGGAGCCTGGCGGGATGACCGAGCGAGCCGTGCGGGCGATCCTGTTCCTGCCCGCGGAAGTCATGCCTCGACAGGTCATCTCCCTGCTCGGTCTTGGCGGACCGTCCTTCCCGCTGGCCGACCACTACAACCACATCCATATCGGGTTCTAGTGCCTGAGATCGCGATTCGTCGCGAAGACGGAAGCATCGTGTGCGAGCGCTGTGTCCTGGCGGACACGGCGCTCACGCGCATGAAGGGACTGCTCGGCCGGCGCGGCCTGCCGAGTGGCGAGGGAATCCTGTTGAAGCCCGCGTCATCGGTGCACATGGCGTTCATGCGCTTTTCGATCGACGCGGTCTTCCTCGACCGCGAGCTGCGCGTCGTGAAGATCGCCGACGACTTGCGTCCCTGGCGAGCTGCCGGCAGCCGTGGCGCGAATGCGGTGTTGGAGATCCCAGCCGGCGAGGCAGGCCGGCGCGGCGTCAGGGTCGGCGACCAGTTGGTCGCCGGCTCGTAGGCACCTTCGCCGAGGTCGCCTGCGACAGGAGCCACTCCGTGCGCAACTGGCGCGCGCGGTGCTCCAGCTCGGCGAGCAGCGACCGCACCTCCGTCAGCTGCGGCCGCAGACGCTCGACGCGCCGAAGCTCGGACGCGATCTGAGCGAGCGAGCTCGCGGGATTCGCGTTCAACCGGCGCAGCCGCCGTTCGCTCGACTCGACCTGACCGCCGAGTGCGCGCTCCCACCCCTCGGCCTGCTCCTTGAGCGAGCGCAACTCGGCCTCCGTGGCGGGCCGGCGGTCGAGCACTTCGTGGAGGCGGTTGATGAGGGCGAAATCCAGCTCGGACATGGACGGCGGGGCGATCCTTTCAGATGCGCCGTCAAGCCGCCGACGTGCGCCCCGGACCTCGGTCGGAGAGAGGCGCCGACCAGAATCGAACTGGTGTACGAGGCTTTGCAGGCCTCTGCCTAGCCACTCGGCCACGGCGCCGTGACGGGCCATGGTATCCCCCGCCTAATCGCACGGA
Organism: Actinomycetota bacterium; assembly: GCA_005885245.1. Classification (GTDB taxonomy): domain Bacteria; phylum Actinomycetota; class Thermoleophilia; order Gaiellales; family Gaiellaceae; genus 3-1-20CM-4-69-9. The sequence goes on from VAWR01000103.1 coordinate 40,020, forward strand.
AGCTTTGCGCCCGCGGCGATCGGTCTGTTCGCCTCGAGCGCCTGAAAGCAGAGGTAACAGCGTGGCCCGACGAGCGCAGCGGCGCGATCGATGTAGCGCGACCGCTCATGGACGGGCAGGGCCTCGCCGGCGACATCGAGCTCGAAGCGGTCGACCGCGCTGTTGAGCGCGGCATTGCCGTTTTCGGTGTAGCCCTTGACCGTCGCAGCAGCGACCCCGATGCGGCGCAGATCCGCATTCAGTCTCTTGCGCTGCAACACGCGCTTCGCCGTCACTTTCGATCCCTGGCATTGGCGCTTGGGTTCCGCCACTGTGCGGATCGTTCCGTTCGGCGCGGCGGGGCGATTGGACGAACCGCCGCAGGCCGCCAATGCCGCACACAGGGCAAGCAGGAGCAGAGCTCGGACCCGCACCTCACCGAGGCTAGCCGGCGCCGCTAGGCTGCGACGCTGCTGAACTGCGGGATGATCTCGTCGCCGTACGCCTTCAACGTCTCCTCCTGTCCACGTGTCATGAGGTAGATGTTGAACTGGTCGACGCCGATCGATTCGAGCTCCTTGAGCTTCTTCGTCGCTTCCTGAACCGTGCCGAGCACGCAGAAGCGATCCACGATCTCGTCCGTGACGAACTCGCCGTGCGCGGCTCCGACGCGCGAGTGGTCCTTGTAGTCGTAGAACTTCCTGGCCTTGACGAACTCGGTCAGGTCCTTCGGGATCTCGGAGTCCTCCCCGTAGCGCTCGATCAGGTCCATGACGTGATTCGAGACCATCGCGGGAAACCAGCGTGATTGCTCGCGCGCGTCCGCGAGGTCGTCTGAGATGTGGCTCGGCGCGCCGACGACGCACTTGAGCTCGCCCGGGTCGCGACCCGCCTCCTCGGCCGCGCGCCGTGCCGTGTCCATGATCCACTTGATGATCACGGGGTCGGCGAGCTGGATGATCACGCCGTCCCCGACACGGCCCGCGACGGCGAGGGCCTTCGGGCCGTACCCGGCGATCCACATGGGCACGTCCGGCAGCTCGTCGCGCACCCACTTCAGCTCGAGCTCCTTGTCGTTCCAGTCGACCGCGCGACCGTTCATCAGGTCCTTGATCATCGCGCAACGCCGCTCGAACTCCGCGACTCTCACCGGCTTCAGCCCGACGACGCGGCGTGACGAGTCGCCGCGCCCGATGCCCATCACCATGCGGCCGTCGGAGATGTCCTGCATCGTCGCGTACCAGCTGGCGGTGATGGTCGGATCGCGAATGCCCGGGTTCGTAACGAAGTGCCCGAGCTTGATCTTGCTCGTTTTGGCGGCGGCGAGCGGCAGCGTCGCGTAGGACTCCTCCCAGAGGATGTGGGAGTCGTACGTCCAGGCGTACTCGAACCCATGCCGCTCTGCAAGCTGCATCAGCTCGATCATCCGCCGGTACGGCGGATCCGGCAGGACCGTCACGCCAAAGCTGAGCACCGAACCTCCCCGGTCGCTGGCAGGGGAACGAGCATATCGCCGCGAAAACGCCTCGGACAGTGCTCTGGGCCTACCTCCTGTTCGCCTTTGCGGCCGGCGCGGTGCTGCCGTTCCAGGCCGGCATCAACGCCGAGCTCGCCGACTGGGTGCACAGCCCCGTGCGAGCGGCGTTCGTGTCGTTCCTGGTCGGGGCGATCATGCTGGTCGTGGCGTCGGCTCTCGTCTTCAAGCCGCTGCCGTCGTGGGGACGACTCGGCCATGCGCCCTGGTGGGTCTGGATCGGGGGCGCGCTCGGCGCCTTCTACGTCGTCGGCTCGATCGTCGCCGCGCCGAAGCTCGGGGCCGCGACGCTCGTTGCGCTGGTCGTCGCCGGCCAGGGCGTGGCGTCGCTCGTCGTCGATCATTTCGGTTGGGTGGGCTTCGAGCCGAGGCATGTGACGCCCGGACGCCTGGTCGGGATCGCACTCGTCGCCGCCGGTGTGCTGTTCGTCCGAATCTTCTAGCTCGGAGCGAGGCTGGTGGGTCGCGCACAGGCGGCGCCTGAGTCTTGACACCGAGTCGGCACGGCTGTGCGCACCCGAGGCGGCTATCGTCGCCCTAGAGGGTGGCGGGTGATCTACCCCACCCTGGGTGGGGGTCGTCGCGCGCGCGTGCACCTTGATTCGTCCGGCCGTCGGCCGCGTCAGCTTGCGGCCACCCGGTCGATCGTCTTCGAGGCCAGACGGTCGAGCGCCTGGACCGACAGCTCGAGGTGTTCCTCCTTCGTGTCCTCGAGCTTCGTGTGCGACAGGCCACGGAGTGACTGGACGAAGAGCATCACCGTCGGGACGCCGGCGCGCGCAACCTCGGCCGCATCGTGCAACGGACCGCTCGGCAGGCGCTGCGAGCTTCCGGCCACCTCTCTGATCGACTCGTCGGCGAGTTCGATGAGGCCCTCATCGAACAGGATCGGCTCGATGTTCCAGATCCGGTCCCACTCGACCTCGATCTCCTCCTGGCGCGCGAACTCCTCGGACGCCCGCTTCGCCTCCTCGAGCATGGACGCCAGCTCGGTCGCGTCAAGATGACGCTGGTCGAGCAGGCATTCAGCCGTCTCGACGACCGACGTGACGATGCCCGGCTTCGTGACGACACCGCCCATCGTGCAGACCGCGCCCTCCCCGGTGCGCTTGGCGATCTCCCGGATCTCGAGCTCGAGTCGCGCGGCACCGGCGAGGGCATCGCGACGCTTGTCCATCGGCGTCGAGCCTGCGTGGGCCGCCTGACCGCGGAAGGTCACCTGGTGCCGCTCCACGCCGAACGTCCCCAGGACGACGCCCAGGGGTAGAGCCATCGATTCGAGCACGGGGCCCTGCTCGATGTGCAGCTCCAGATACCCGGCCGCGCCTTCGAGCTCGCCGCGGGCGTCGAGCGCCGAGTCGAGGTCGACACCGTGCTCGCGCAGCGCGTCCGGCAGGGCCGTCCCGTTGGCGTCCTTGCGGAGCCGTAGCTCGTCCTGGTCTGCCATCGAGCCGGCGGCCGCGGATGAGCCGAAGAGCGACCGGCCGAAGCGCGCGCCCTCCTCGTCTGCCCAGTTGACGAGTCGCACGGTCACGGGCGCCGTGCCGTCCTCTGCGATCCGACGCAGCACCTCGACTCCCGCCATCACGTTCAGAGCGCCGTCGAGCCAGCCGCCGTTCGGCACGGAATCGATGTGTCCGCCGATCAGAACGGCCTGATCGGAGCCCCCACGCACGGTGAACCACTGGTTGCCGGCGGCGTCTACCGACTCCTCAGCCCCGGTCTTTGCCACCTTCCCGCGCAGCCACTCGCGTGCCTGCTCCCACGTCTCCGTCCACGCGACGCGCTGGGCTCCGTTCTCGTCTCCTGTCAACTCCTGGAGCTCGCGAAGCTCCTCGACCGTGCGGCGGGGCTGCAGGGGCACGCGGCGACTCTACTTCTCCGCCACCGGTGTGGTAAGCATCTTCCGTGTCGGCGATCGCAGTCGAACGTCCACGGGAGCGATATGTCGAAGGCGTCAAGCGCGGCACCGGCCGCGTAGCCCTCTTCGTCGTCGTGCTCGGGTCTCTGTGGGGTTTGTGGGAGGGTTACCGCTCGCTCTGGATCCACCAGGGATGGACGTGGCCGTTCGTGGTCGACAACACGACCATGCCGCATATCCACGACATTTTCGCGGCACTCGGCCGCCCGAGCCAGACGGGCGGACCGCTGCTCGGAACACTCCTGTGGCACGCCGCCTTGTTCACGGCCAAGGAAGCGGCGGTCGGCTTCGCGCTCGGTGCTGTGGTCGGTTTCGCGCTCGGCGTTCTCCCCGCGCACTCGAAGCTGGCCCAGAGAGGCCTACTCCCCTACGTTGTCGCTTCGCAGACCGTGCCGATCCTCGCGATTGCACCAATCGTCGTGATCTACCTCGGCAGCCTCCAGGTCACCGCATGGGTCTCGGTCGCGGTCATCGCCGCATATCTGACCTTCTTCCCCGTTACGATCAGCACGTTACGCGGCCTGACGTCGGCCGATCGTCGCGCGCTGGAGCTCATGCGCTCGTACGCCACCGGCCCGTGGCAAGTCCTCTGGAAACTCCGCGTTCCGAGCGCGCTTCCCTACATCTTCACGGCGCTCAAAGTGTCCGCCACCGCCAGCGTCGTCGGCGCGATCATCGGGGAGGCGCCGTCCTCGATCCAGAACGGCCTCGGCGGGGAAATCGTCGTCTTCAACCAGTACTACACACTCGATCCGACAAAGCTTTGGGCCACGAATGTCGTCGCCGCGCTACTCGGAATCATCTTCTTCCTCGTAGTCGTCGTGGCCGAGAAGCTCGTCGTTCGCCGCGCGCCGGAGCATGTTGCCTAGTGAGCGTCGTCGATGTCAGCGGCGTCTCGAAGACATTCACCGGGGGAACGAACGCTCTCCAGGGCATCGAGCTGACGATCGAGCCGGGCGAGTTCGTTTCGCTCATCGGTCCTTCCGGTTGTGGTAAATCCACGCTTCTGCGGATCATGGGCGACCTGATCGAGCCCTCCTCGGGCGACGTCGTCGTCAACGGCAAGACCGCGCGACGCGCGCGCATCGACCGCGACTACGGCATCGTCTTCCAGGATCCCGTCCTCTACGACTGGCGCACGGTTGCGAAGAACATCGCCCTCCCGCTCGAGCTCGCAGGTTGGGATCGCAGGCGGCGTGCCGCGCGTATTCGCGACATGCTCAACCTGGTCGAGCTGAATGGTTTCGCCGACCACCACCCTTGGCAGCTTTCCGGCGGAATGCAACAGCGCGTGTCGATCGCCCGCGCACTTTCCTTCGACCCTGCCCTCCTCCTGATGGACGAGCCCTTCGGCGCACTCGACGAGATGACGCGTGAGCGACTGAACAATCAACTCCTCGAGATCTGGGCCCGAAGCGGCTCGACGGTTGTCTTCGTCACGCACTCCATCGCCGAAGCCGTCTTCCTCTCGACGCGTGTCGTGATCATGTCGCCGCGACCCGGGCGGATTTCGTCGGTGATACCGAACGACTTGCCGCAGCCACGGACGGCGGCAACGCGTGAGGAACCGCGATTCTTCGAGCTCGTCACTCAGGTGCGTGACGCCCTTCATCTCGGCGCCGACGTCGACCGGCAGCCTGAGGCGGCGGAGGCACGGTTGTGACGAGCGGAGCTCCAGTCGCGGTCCAGCCTCTGCCACGCGGGGGACTCGGTCGGCTCGTCGGGCGTCGTCTCACCAACTGGACTCCGGCTGTCGTCGTCCTCGTCGCGACGCTCGCGATCTGGCAGGAGGCCATCGACCTCTTCCACATCAAGAAGTTCCTGCTGCCGCAACCGTGGACGATCGCGACGACGTTCTGGGACGAGCGACGCGAGCTCCTGAGTGCAGGATGGCTGACGTTCCAGGAGGCCTTCGGCGGCTTCGCGATCGGCTGCGGGGTCGCGATTCTCGTCGCGCTTGCGCTGGCGCGCTGGCGGCGAGTCGGCGAGGCCCTCATGCCGTACGCGATCGCGGCAAATGCCGTACCGATCATCGCCTTTGCGCCGATCGCGGACGCGTGGTTCTCGCCGTTCTCGAAGAGCTCGAAGATGGCGATCGCGGCCGTCCTCTGCTTCTTCCCCGTGCTCGTGAACACCCTCCGCGGCCTGACCTCCGTCCGGCCGGAATCGCTCGAACTCATGCACTCGTACGCGGCGAGCCAGATCGAGATCTTCCGCCGCGTCCGCGTTCCTACCGCTCTGCCATTCGTCTTCACGGCGCTCAAGATCGCCACGGTGCTCTCGATGATCGGGGCGATCGTCGCGCAGTACTTCGGCGGCTCCTTCAACGATCTCGGCGTGCTGATCAACAGCCGATCGCAGACATTTGCGTACAAGGAAGCCTGGGCGGGCATCTTCGTGGCCTGCCTCTACGGCATCGCGTTCTACATTGCAGTGGCATTCGTGGAGCGGCTGGCGCTCCGTTGGCAGCCATCGACATCCGACTGAGGAGGGGTCAGAATCGACCCTGGTCTCAACCGAAAGGGGCGTGGATGAAACAGCGAAGGTACTGGGTCAGGGGCATTGCAGCGCTCGGCGTGGCCACAGCTATCTGGGCGGCGATCGGAACGGCCGGCGCCTCGCCGACCAAGCAGCACGCGGCAAAGCTGACGAAGGTGACGCTGCAGCTGAAGTGGGTAACGCAGGCGCAGTTCGCGGGCTACTACGCCGCCAAGGCCAAGGGCTACTACAAGCAAGCAGGGCTCGACGTCAACATCAAGGCGGGCGGGCCGCAGATCATCCCGGAGCAGGTCGTTGCCGGCGGCCAGGCTCAGTTCGGTATCGACTGGCTGTCGAGCCTGATGACCTCCCGCGACAAGGGCATCGACCTCGTCAACATCGCTCAGGTGTTCACACGCAGTGGCCTGACGCTGATCACGTGGAAGGACACCGGCATCAACAGCATCGCCAAGATGAAAGGGAAAACCGTCGCCAACTGGCTGGGAGGCAACGAGTACGAGGTTTTCGCGGCGCTCGTGAAAAACGGCATGGATCCCGTCACACAGAAGGGCGTCAAGATCTTTCAGGAGCCCTTCACGATGGATTTCTTCCTGAAGCGCCAGGTCGATGCCGCCTCAGCCATGACCTACAACGAGCTCGCTCAGGTCCTCGAGGCCACAAACGACAAGACCGGAAAGCTGTTCAAGCTCAGCGACCTCAACGTGATCCCGATGCAGAAGGTCGGGACGGGCATGCTCGAGGACGGCGTCTTCACGACCGGCAAATGGATCAAGGACAAGGGCCACCAGGCGATTGCGAAGAAGTTCCTCGCGGCGTCGTTCAAGGGCTGGATCTACTGTCGCGATCACTGGCGTGACTGCGTGAACACCGTCCTGAAGAACGGCCCGGCGCTGCCACGCGGCCACCAAACGTGGCAGATGAACGAGATCAACGCACTCATCTGGCCGGCCAAGCTCGGGATCGGGATCATGAACCCGGCGGATTACGCCCGATCGGCGAAGATCGTCAAGACCTACGGGAAGCTGAAGAAGCTTCCGGGACACGAGGCATATCGAACCGATCTGGCGAAGGCTGCGGATGCGACGCTTCGGCGCCAGGGCGTCGACATCACGGGCCGTAGCTGGAAGAAGGCGAAGGTCAACGTGACCGCGGGCGGGAAGTAGGACGAGGGACCGAGAAAGGAGATCCGCAATGTCCGTTCTGATCAAAGGCGGCCGCATCATCACCGCGGCGGATGACTACGTCGGCGACGTCTACGTCGAAGGCGAGCGGATCTCACTCATCGGCGAATCGCTCGACGTCCCGGCCGAGCGAGTGATCGACGCAGCCGGGAAGTACCTGCTTCCCGGCTGCGTCGATCCGCATACGCATCTCGACATGCCGTTCGGCGGCACGGTGACGATCGACGACGTCGAGTCGGGACAGACCGCCGCGGCGTTCGGCGGGACGACCTGTCACGTCGACTTCATCATCCAGCCGCCGCGCTCCACGTTCGCCGACGCCGTCGACGAGTGGCGCAGCAAGGCGAACGGCAAGCAGGTGATCGACATGGGCTACCATATGGCGGTCACGGATCTCCGCGAGGGTGGGACGTTGGAGGAGCTCGCGTCGCTGCCCGATCAGGGAATCACCTCGTACAAGCTCTTCATGGCCTACAAGGGCGCGTTGATGGTCGACGACGAGACGCTGTTCAAGACCATGGAGGTCGCCGCGGAGACCGGAGCACTCGTGATGGTCCACGCCGAGAACGGCGACGCGATCGACGTCCTCGTCAAGAAGGCGCTCGCAGAGGGGCACACCGAGCCGCACTGGCACGCACTGACCCGGCCGCCCGAGACCGAGGGCGAGGCAACGAACCGGGCGATCCAGCTCGCTCGCGTTGCGGGCTCACCGCTGTACGTCGTCCATGTCTCGTGCAAGGAAGCGGTCGAGCCGATCCAGCTCGCTCGCGAGAAGGGTTGGGACGTCTGGGGTGAGACGTGCACGCAGTACTTCTTCGTCGACTACACGTTCCTCGAGCGACCGAACTTCGAGGGGGCGAAGTACGTCTACACGCCGCCGCCGCGGCCGAAGGAGAACCAGGACGTGCTCTGGAACGCCGTGCGGACGGACACGCTGTCCGCGATCTCGACCGACCATTGCGCGTTTCTGTGGGACGGTCAGAAGACGATGGGTCGCAACGACTTCTCGAAGATCCCGAACGGCGGGCCCGGTCTGGAGAACCGCCTCCAGATGATCCACGAGTTCGGCGTGCGCGGTGGGCGGATCTCGCTCAACCGGATGGTGGAGCTACTCTCGACGAGCCCTGCCAAGCTGTTCGGCCTCTACCCGCGCAAGGGAACGATCGCCGTCGGCTCGGATGCGGACCTCGTCGTCTTCGACCCCGAGAGGAAGTTGACGATCTCGGCGAAGACACACCATTCGAAGGTGGACTACAACCTCTATGAGGGCACGGAGGTGACGGGATCGCCGGAGGTCGTGCTGCTGCGCGGCCAGATCCTCGTCGAGAACGACGAGCTAGTCGCCGATCCCGGCATCGGCCAGTTCGTGAAGCGGGCAAGGTTCGGGGAAGAGCTCAAGAACGTAGGCGTCGCGGTCACGGCCTGAGCGCACGAACCAGATGGTCGAGACGAAGCTGAGCCCTCTCGGGCTGGATCCGTGACCGCGCTTCCCGTCAGGATCGGCCTCGTCGGCTGCGGGCGAATCGCGGAGCGCGGCTGGCTCCCGGCGATCGCGGGTGTCGAAGCTGCGCGTCTCGCGGCAGTCGCCGACCTCGACACCGGCCGCTGCAGGGTCGTGGCCCCCGACACTGCCGCCTATGGCAGCGCCGAGGAGCTCGTCGCAGCCGGAGGAGTCGACGCGCTGATCATCGCGACGCCGGCCGGTTCCCACCTCGCCGACGCGCAGGCCGCGGCCGCCGCAGGGCTGCCGAGCCTGGTCGAGAAGCCGCCGACACCTGATGCCGCACAGGCACGTCTGCTCGCCGGGCTCGATCCTGCGCCGTGGATCGCCTTCAACCGTCGCTTCGAGCCGGCCCTCTGCCGCATGCGCGAGCAACTTGCCGGGGATGATCGGCTCCAGCTGAAGCTGACGTTCAAGTACCGACGCGCGTCGTGGCAAGCACGCGTCGTGGCGGACGAGCCGCTGCTCGACGTCGGCACGCACCTCATCGACCTCGCTCGCTGGCTCACCGGATCGGACCTGCGCCGGGTCCAGGCCCGGGTGCTCACGGCGAGCCGCCTTCGCCTCGAGCTCGAGCTCGACAGGGGAGTTGCCACCATCTCGTGCGCGAACAATCGGCCGTACTACGAGGGCGTCGCCGTCCGGGACGCAGACGGCTCACTGCTTGCGTCCGCTTCACGCGGAGGTCTCGTGAACGCAGTGCGGGCCCGATTCGGTTCCAAGGGCGAGAACCCGCTGGTCGAATCGCTGGTAGGGGAGCTCACTGCTTTCCGCAGCGCGGTCCGTGGCGGCAACGGAGGCAGTCTCGCGACGGCAGACGACGGCGTCGCGGCGATGACGGGGGTCGAAGGAGCGCGGCGGTCAGCCGGTCTGGGCGGTGCCTGGGTCGACATTTCGCCGAACTTGCTGCACCACTAGGCTGCGACCCGTGCTCGTCTTACTGAACTTCGACTCCGCCAGCTTGCCCTTGCTCGAACGGATGATGGACGACGGTCGTCTGCCCACCGTCGCAGACCTGTTCCGGCGAGGCCGCCGGTATGCACTCGAGACGCCCGCAGGCACCTTCCCCTCCGCGTGCTATCCGGTCCTGTATTCGGGCCTCGACCTCTCCGAGCACGGTCTCTACTACACGTTCCTGTGGTCCCCCGCTGAGCAGCGCATTCGCTACATCGATCGCTTCCCCAGTCCCCCCAGCGCCTGGGAAGCCGTGAGCGCAGCGGGCGCCCGCGTGCTCGTCGTCGATCCCTACGAGGCGAGCCTGCCCGGACAACTGAACGGCTACTGCCTCGCCGGGTGGCAGTTTCGAAACCGCGTCGTCCTGCCCGGCTGGTCACGGCCCCGTCCTGCACTGAGCCGGTTCAGTCGGAGCTTCGGTCGTCCTCCCTCGCTGGACGAAGTGTTCGGTACCCAGTCCCTGCCGCTCCTTCGCACGATGCAGCGCAACTTGCTTGCCGCTCCGAAGCGTGTCTCGGATCTCGTCAAGCAACTGCTCTCACGCGAACGCTTCGACCTGCTGTGGCTCACCTTCAGTGCAGCCCACCTAGCGGGACACCAGTTCTGGGACCTCTCTCAGCTCAGCGGGACCGATCTCGAGACGGCGAAGACGGACGGACTGCAAGACACCCTCGAAGACGTCTACGAGAAGATCGACTCGGCACTCGCGGAGATACTTGCCGCGATCCCAGCAGATGCGGAGATCGTCCTGTTCTCGGTTCTCGGCATGGGCCCGAACACGAGCCGCGTCGACTTCCTGCCCGACATGCTGAACGCTGTCCTCGGCGAGGGCGGCAGCGAGAACGGCGCCGTGCCGGGAAGCCGGCTCTGGCGACTCCGCGCCGCGGTGCCGACACGGCTCCGCACTCAGATCGCGGGATCGTTGCCGCGCCGCGCCGTCATCGAGTTGACGACCCGGTTGGAGACCCGGGGAACCGATTGGTCGAAGGTTCGTGCCTTCAGTCTTCCGAGCGACGCGGTCGGGTACATCCGCCTCAACCTGCGCGGTCGTGAGCGCGACGGCACAGTTGCGCCAGGCGACGCCGATGCGCTGATCGACGAGATCGTCGGCGGTCTGAGTTCGTTCACGGATCCGGACGGCGCCCCGTCGATCGCGGCAGTCGAGCGCGTCCCCGACGGCAGCCCGCGGCCGGATCGGCCGGCATTGCCCGATCTGCTCGTGCGCTGGAACGAACGCCCGGCAACGCGACAGGACCGCGTCCTCTCGCCCAGGTTCGGCGAGGTCCTGCGTCGCGGTCAGGGAAGTGGCCGTTCCGGCAACCACAACTCGGATGCATGGGCTGTTGTGGTAGCCCCCGCCGCGCGGCAGTCCCACGATGACGGACCATCACGGGTCGTCGATCTCGCGGCAACGGTCTGCGCGACCTTCCGAGCAGAGACGGAACGCCTCGCCGGGGAACCCTTCTTGGGTTAAGTCGCTCTGCCTTCAGCTCTCTTCGAGCTCCGCCACTCATAGAGATAGCCGACGGCCATCGCTGCCTGTCCAAGCACGACGAGCATTCCGATCCCTACCTGTTCCCGAAAACCACGGCGAAGCAGGGCGATGTAGAAGGTTGGGCGCTCGAACGACCGTCGGCTCGTCCGTCGGTGATAACTCCACGACCCGCGGCCATAACGAATCTGCTTGCGCACGTAGCCGGCCAGCGTCAACTGCTGGTGGTGGAAGACGCTTGCCGCCGGTTCGTACTGGATTCGATAACCGCGGCCGGCCAGCCGCTCACACCAATCGCGGTCCTCGGCAGCTCCCGTATAGCGGCTGTCGAACGGGACCTCGCGCAGAAGGCGTGACGTCGAGGCGATGTTGTTCGAGGCGGCAAACGGGACCCGCGACTCGTGCGCGAAGTGTTCCACCTGGACGTGCGCTGCTCGTGCGAACCAGCTGCCCGCTTCCCCGTTCGTCGTGACGCCCGCCGCCACCTCGGCACCGCGTCGAACCGAGTCGGCCAGCAGCTTCGCCCAGTTCGGGCCTGGCTCGCAGTCGTCGTCCGTGAAGCAGACGACCGAACCAAGGGCGGCCCCGACTCCGGCGTTGCGCGCCGCCGCGGGTCCGTGCTTCGCCTGGCGAAGCAGCCGCGCTCCAGGGGTGCAAGCAACGACATCCGCGATCTGCTCTGCGGCGTCGGATCCGTCGTCCACGACAATGATCTCGAGCGACTCGCTCGTCTCCTGTGCAGCCAGCCGCGCGAGGCACCGCTGGAGGCTCTCGACGCGGTTGTGCGTCGGCACGATGACGCTGATTCCCGGTCGGCTCCCGTTCATGTCAATTTCCCCACGGCCACAACGGCGACGGCTCCCGCCACGGAGAACATCAAGAGCGAGCGCGACAAGACCTGAGGCAGCTCACGCGCAGACGCGAGCACGGTCGCGACGGTCCCGGCGAGGAATGCGGCCGTACCGCCCGTCGCTCCCCACTGCGGAACCGCGATGAAAGCGGCCGCGAGGAACACAAGAGCGCCGATCCCGGTCGTCCGGATCCGGATATCCGGCCTGACCCTCAATGCGGCCACCTGGTTCGCGAGAGCGGTGAGACCGGCGAAAGGAAGGGTTGCCAGCGCCGGAACCAGCGGACCCTGGACACCGCCGAAACGCTCGCCGAGCACGTGCGTCAGCAGCGGATCGGCCATCAGGACGGCGATCACCGCGACGGGCACCAGGACGAACGTCGCGACGCGAGCGAGGCGAGCCGCAGCCGCCTCGACGCCGGCCGGGTCGTCGCGTGCGCTTGCGGACAGCCTTGGCAGCTCAACGGTGAACACCTGCCAGACGACGAAGGTCGCAGCAAGTGCAAGGCTCGTCGCCAGCGCAGCGAACCCCGCCTTGGCCCTGTCGCCGGTGAGCAACAGGACGAGAGGCACATTCCCGCGGAGCGCGATCTGAACGAAGAAGCCGCCGAGACCTTGCAGGATCCCGAACCGCAACGCGCCGGGCGGGACCGAGGATAAGGGCCAGATCGGGCGCAGCTGCCTCCCGAGGGCCGGGAGACCAGCCGCCAGCGCCGTACCCGACGCGATCGCCACGGCAGCGAGAGCGCCGTTGACCCCCGCCACCGCATGCAGGGCGATCGCCGCGACGACGAGCACCGTGTTCTGTAGCGGGAAGCGAAAGCTCCACAGGAGCGGACGTCCGAGCGCGAGAGCGATCTGGTAGACGAGCGTCGCGGCGACGTCGAGTGCAAGTGCGACCCCGACGAACACGGCAGCAGTTGTCGTGAAGCGCGCCGGTGCGACGACCGCCAAGACGGCGACCACACCAATCGTGCCTGCCACCATCAACGCCCGAAAGCGAGCGATTCGAAGTGCCAACGCAAGCGCCAGCGCGCCTCGCTCCGCGGGCGGGGCTACAGGGACGAACCGCGAGAGTAGAACCGGGCCGCCGAGCGAGAGCGACGTGGAAACGATGCCGACAACCGCAAGGACCACGGCGAACACGCCGTAGTCGGCAGGACCGAGGGCCCGGGGAATGAGCGTGGCGAGCCCGACAAGCGTGAGCGTCTCTGCAGCCTTCGCGACGAGCGTGAGGGCGATCGGCGAGCGGCGGGACATTCCCTGTCCGCGGTGCTTCGGAGCGCCGACATCCGCATGCCTCGGCAGCTCCGCCTCCATCGCCGCGGTCGGCTTGCTCATCCGCGAACTCTAGTGCTGCCGGACAACGCCGGTCGCCGGCCGACGACTGGTTCGGCTCAACGATCCTGCGGGTTGGGCCTCTCTTCGCCCGTCCGCCGGCGTTACCGGGTTTGCGGGAACCCCAGATCGACCTTCGAGGTCGCCGGGTCGGGCCAGCGCGACGTCACGACCTTGCCGCGTGTGTAGAAGTTGATTCCCTCGGGCCCGTACACGTGGGTATCTCCGAAGAGGGAGTTCTTCCAGCCGCCGAACGAGTAGTACGCGACCGGCACCGGAATCGGCACGTTGATCCCGACCATCCCGGCCTGAACCTCGAACTGGAACTGACGGGCCACGCCGCCGTCCCGCGTGAAGATCGCGGTGCCGTTGCCGAACGGGTTCTCGTTCACCAGACGCACGGCGTCCTTGTACGTCGCGACTCGGGTCACCCCGAGGACAGGTCCGAAGATCTCGTCCCGGTACGCATCCATCTCGGGCGTGACCCGGTCGAGGAGCGAAACGCCGAGGAAGAAGCCGTCGCCGTCCGGGGCAGTCTCGCGCCCGTCGGCCACGACGTCGGCGCCCTGCTCGCGCGCCCCTTCGATGTAGGCCGCGACCTTGTCGCGGTGCTCGCGGGTGACGAGGGGACCCATCTCGACGTCCGGCTCGAGCCCGTTGCCGACCTTGATCTTCGGCAGCCGTTCCCGGACCGCCTGCACCAGCCGATCGGCGGCGTCACCGACGGCGACGACTTGCGAGATCGCCATACAGCGCTCGCCGGCCGAGCCGTAGGCCGCACTCACGGCCGCGTCCGCAGCCATCTCGATGTCGGCGTCCGGAAGGACGACCATGTGGTTCTTCGCGCCGCCGAGCGCCTGAACGCGCTTGCCGGCCTTCGTGCCCGTCTCGTACACGTAGCGTGCGATCGGAGTCGAGCCGACGAAGGAGACCGCAGCGATGTCCGGATGGCCGAGCACGGAATCGACCGCGACCTTGTCGCCGTGCACGACGTTGAAGACACCGTCCGGCACACCCGCCTCCTGCAGCAATTCGGCCACGTAGTTCGACGCCGAAGGATCCTTCTCCGACGGCTTGAGCACGAACGTGTTGCCGCAGGCGAGCGCGGGCGCCCACATCCACATGGGCACCATCGCGGGGAAGTTGAAGGGCGTGATCCCGGCGACGACGCCGAGAGGCTGTCGAATCGAGTAGACGTCGATCCCCGTCGAGGCCTGCTCCGAGAACTCCCCCTTCAAGAGCTCGGGGATGCCGCAGCAGTACTCGATCACCTCGAGCCCGCGCGCAACCTCGCCAAGCGCGTCGGAGAGCACCTTGCCGTGCTCGGCGGTGAGGAACCGTGCGATGTCCTCACGATGCTCGTCGAGCACGTCGCGGATGCGGAAGAAGATCGCCGTGCGCTTCGAGAGCGAGACCGTCCGCCACGCAGCGAACGCGTCCTTCGCGGCCTGCACCGCGCGATCGACCTCTTCCGGCGTCGCGAAATCGACCGCAGCAGTCTGCAGGCCGAGCGCGGGGTTGTAGACCGGTCCACTCCGCCCGGACTCGCCCTCGACGGTGTGTCCACCGATCCAGTGGCTGATCCGCTTCAGTTCCTGTTCCTGCTGGACGGGCGGTGTGGCTAGCTCGGTCATCTCGTTCCCTCCTCGCGTGACCCGCCCAGGGTACCGCGGATAGTGTCCCCGCGATGAAGCGCTGCGCGGCATGCGTTCTCGTGCTGGCGCTCGCGGGTTGCGGCGGCGGGAAGAAGTCCGGTGCGACCGTGCCGACCAGGCCCGCTCCCGCCCCGACGAAGGGTGCAGTCCCCTGGCCCGCCCCGAAGAACCCGATGGCGCTGACCAGGAAGGCCGGGCTCACGCCCGAGACCCATGAGTTCGTCTTCCTGCACGTTCATGCCCACCTCGACGTCTTCGTCAACGGGATCGCCGTAACCGTGCCGGCCGCAATCGGGATCAACATCCACGATCCGGCAGTGAAGAGACTCGCAGAGGCGGACGGCTCGTTCGCCTACGGCGGGATCAGCCCGCCCTGCGCACGTCCCTGCATCTCCCCGCTTCACACGCACGACACCAGCGGCATCCTGCACACGGAGGCGAAGGTGGACGAGTTCAACAACCTGGGCGAGTTCTTCATCGAGTGGAACGTGCGCCTCGACCGGAGCTGCGTCGGTGGCTACTGCAGGCCGACCGCCCCGATCGCCGTCTACATCGACGGCGCCACCTACACCGGCGATCCCCGGCAGATCAAGCTCGAGGACCGCCGGGAGATCGCGATCGTGATCGGGACACCGCCCGCTGCCATTCCCTCGAGCTTCTGAGGGGCTAAGCTCCGCGCGTGGCGACCCTGGAGACCAACACCGAGCTCGGCCGCCAAATCGTCGCCGACGCCAGGCAGTACGTCCTTCACTCCTGGTCTGTGCAGGACTCGCTCGATCCGATCCCCGTCGCCGGTGGCGAGGGGCGCTACTTCTGGGACTACGACGGCAAGCGCTACCTCGACTTCGCCTCCCAGCTGGTCAACGTTTCGATCGGCCACCAGCATCCGAAGGTCGTCGCGGCAATCAAGGAACAGGCGGAGAAGCTCTGCACGATCGGGCCGCCGATGGCGACCGAGGCGCGCTCGACACTCGCCCGCCTGCTGGCCGAGGTGACGCCGGGCGACCTGCAGCTCTCCTTCTTCACGAACGGCGGGGCTGAGGCGAACGAGAACGCGATCAAGCTCGCGCGCTGGTACACCGGCCGGCACAAGATCGTCGCGCGCTATCGCTCCTACCACGGCGCCACTGCCGGCGCGATCACGCTCACGGGCGATCCGCGCCGCTGGCCTGCCGAGCCCGGCATGCCCGGAGTCGTGCGGATGCTCGATCCCTACACGTACCGCTGTCCCGCGGGACACCCCGACCCCTGCCCGGTCTGCACGGGCGCGCCGCACCTGGAGGAGATCCTCCAGTACGAGGGTGCGCACACGGTCGCCGCAGTGATCCTGGAGACGGTCGTCGGGACGAACGGAATCATCGTCCCGCCCGACGGCTACCTACAGGCGATCCGCGAAGTCTGCGACCGCCACGGGATCCTGCTGATCACCGACGAGGTGATGGCGGGCTTC
>VAWR01000104.1 GCA_005885245.1 Actinomycetota bacterium
CGACGAGGCACGCCGGGTCGAGACCTCCCTCAGCCTGATCACGAACGCCACCAGCCTCGGCGGAGTGGACTCCGTTCTCGAGTCCCGGTCACGCTGGGAGGGCGATCGCGTGCCCCCAGGACTACTGCGCCTCAGCGTGGGTCTCGAGCCGGTCGAAGACCTCTGGGACGACCTCGCTCGCGCCCTGGAAATTCCAGGCCCTTCTTTACACGCGTAAGTAAGATTTCCGCCTCCGGGGGCGAAGATCCCCACCCATAGCCGGCAGACGCGTCGCCCAACGGTCCTCCGGCGGACTCATCCCTCGCACAAAGGAGTCAGCTGTGGCTGCACCGGACACCAGAAAACGGAGGGCGGCAAGCCGCGCGCCCGCGACGAACGACCGTGCCCGTGCCAACGGTGACACGGTCGAGCTCTCGAAGCAGGACGTGCAGCAGCTGCTGGACGCTCTCCGCGCCGCGAGGGACGGCGAGGTCGGCGTGCGGCTGGCGGTGCCAAAGAGCGGTGTCATGGGCGACGTGGCAAGGGCTTTCGACGGTCTGGCGCAGAAGCGAGAGGGCCTGACGGACGAGCTGAACCGGGTGAGCAAGGTGATCGGGCGCGAGGGCCGGATGACCGAGCGCGCAAAGCTCAAGAACGCCAAGGGCTCCTGGGCCGAGTCTGTCGCCTCGGTCAACTCGATGATCGACGATCTGGTGCGTCCGACCATCGAGGTCTCCCGCGTCCTCGACGCGGTCGCAGAGGGGGACCTGACGCAGAAGATGTCCCTCAAGATCGAGGGCCAGCGGGTGCGTGGCGAGTTCCTCCGCATCGGCACGACCGTGAACACGATGCTGGATCAGCTCAGCTCGTTCGCAGCTGAGGTCACGCGCGTCGCGCGCGAGGTCGGCACCGAGGGCATCCTCGGCGGCCAGGCCAGGGTCCAGGGCGTGTCCGGCATCTGGCGCGACTTGACGGACAACGTCAACTTCATGGCCAACAACTTGACGACGCAGGTGCGGAACATCGCCGACGTGACGACCGCGGTCGCCAACGGCGACCGGCCCAAGAAGATCACCGTCGACGGCAAGGGCGAGGTGCTGGAGCTCAAGAACACGATCAATACCATGGTCGACCAGCTCTCCTCGTTCGCGGACGAGGTCACGAGGGTCGCCACCGCAGTCGGCACCGAGGGCCGGCTTGGCGGGCAGGCGGAGGTCGAGGACAACTTCATGGCCACGAACCTGACGACGCAGGTGCGCGGGATCGCCCGGGTCGTGACCGCGGTCGCGACCGGCGACCTCGCGCAGAAGTTCACGATCGAAGCGAAGGGCGAGGTGGCCGCCCTCGCGGACACGATCAACTCGATGATCGACACACTTCGCGTGTTCGCGGAGCAGGTGACGACCGTCGCGCGGCAGGTCGGAACGCAAGGTGAGCTCGGCGGTCAGGCAGACGTGCCGGGCGTCGCCGGAACGTGGAAGACGCTCACCGACAACGTGAACTTCATGGCCAACAACCTGACCACGCAGGTGCGGAACATCGCCGAGGTCACGACGGCGGTCGCGAACGGAGACCTCTCCAAGAAGATCACCGTGGACGTCAAGGGCGAGGTGCTGGAGCTCAAGAACACGATCAATACCATGGTCGACCAGCTCTCCTCGTTCGCGGACGAGGTCACGAGGGTCGCCACCGAAGTCGGCACCGAGGGCCGGCTTGGCGGGCAGGCGGAGGTCGAGGACGTCTCGGGGACGTGGCGCCAGCTGACCCAGAGCGTGAACGGGATGGCGTCCAACCTGACCGATCAGGTCCGGAACATCGCCGACGTCACCACAGCGGTCGCGACCGGAGACCTCTCGAAGAAGATCACCGTGGAGGCTCGGGGCGAGATCCTCGAGCTGAAGAACACGATCAACACGATGGTCGACCAGCTCTCGTCCTTCGCGGACGAGGTCACCCGGGTCGCGCGCGAGGTCGGCACGGAAGGCAAGCTCGGCGGCCAGGCGCAGGTCACGGGCGTGTCGGGCACGTGGAAGGACCTGACCGACAACGTCAACACGCTGGCGGGCAACCTCACGAGCCAGGTGCGCAACATCGCCGACGTCACCACCGCGGTGGCGACGGGCGACCTCTCCAAGAAGATCACGGTTGACGTCAGAGGCGAGGTTCTCCAGCTCAAGAAGACGATCAACACCATGGTCGACCAGCTCTCGTCCTTCGCGGACGAGGTCACCCGGGTTGCCCGCGAGGTGGGGACGGAGGGACGCCTCGGCGGCCAGGCGAAGGTCAAGGGCGTTTCCGGGACGTGGAAGGACCTGACCGACAACGTCAACGCGATGGCGGACAACCTCACCGACCAGGTGCGCAACATCGCGGACGTCACCACGGCGGTCGCGACCGGCGATCTGTCGAAGAAGATCACCGTCGACGCGCGCGGCGAGGTACTCGAGCTGAAGGAAACCATCAACACGATGGTCGACCAGCTGCGCTCGTTCGCCGCCGAGGTGACGCGAGTGGCCAAGGAGGTCGGCACCGAGGGCCGCCTCGGCGGCCAGGCGAATGTCGAAGGCGTCTCCGGCACGTGGAAAGACCTGACGGACAACGTCAACACGCTCGCCGACAACCTGACGACTCAGGTGCGCAACATCGCCGAGGTGACGACCGCGGTCGCGACGGGCGACCTGACCAAGAAGATCACCGTCGACGTCAAGGGCGAGATCCTCCAGCTGAAGAACACGATCAACACCATGGTCGACCAGCTCTCCTCGTTCGCGGACGAGGTCACAAGGGTCGCCCGGGAAGTGGGTACCGAGGGCAAGCTCGGCGGCCAGGCGAAGGTCAAGGGCATCTCGGGCACATGGAAGGACCTGACCGATAACGTCAACACGCTGGCCGACAACCTCACCGGCCAGGTGAGGAACATCGCGGAGGTCACGACGGCCGTCGCGAAGGGCGAGCTCTCGAAGAAGATCACCGTCGATGCGCGCGGTGAGATCCTCGCGCTCAAGAACACGATCAACACGATGGTCGACCAGCTCTCGACCTTCGCCGCCGAGGTGACCCGTGTGGCGAAGGAGGTGGGCACCGAGGGCAAGCTCGGCGTCCAGGCGCAGGTCGAAGGCGTCTCCGGCGTGTGGAAGGGCCTCACCGACAACGTCAACCAGCTCGCCGGCACGCTCACGACTCAGCTGCGTGCGATCTCCGAAGTTTCGCAGGCGGTCACGAAGGGCGACCTGACCCGTTCGATCGCAGTCGAGGCCGAGGGCGAAGTGGCAGAGCTGAAGGACACGATCAACCAGATGATCGAGAACCTCGCGGAGACCACCCGCATCAACGCGGAGCAGGACTGGCTGAACTCGAACCTGGCGCGCTTCACCGGCATGCTCCAGGGCGAGCGCGATCTCGAGACGGTCTCCCGTCTGATCATGTCCGAGCTCACACCGCTCGTCGGCGCGCAGCACGGCGCGTTCTTCATGATGGAGTCGCCCGGGGGCGAGGGCGACGAGTTCGAGTTGCGGCTGATCGCGACTTACGGCTACAAGCAGCGGAAGAACGTCCCCACCAGGTTCAAGATCGGCGAGGCGCTCGTCGGCCAGGCCGCCCTCGAGCTGAAGCCGATCCTGATCACGCAGGCGCCGGACGACTACGTGCGCATCACATCCGGGCTCGGCGAGGGGAGCCCCGTCAACGTGATCGTCCTCCCCGTCCTCTTCGAGGATCAGGTGATGGCGGTCGTCGAGCTCGCGTCGTTCCAACGCTTCTCCGGCGTGCAGCAGACGTTCCTCGAGCAGCTCTCAGAGTCGATCGGCGTCGTGCTGAACACGATCCAGGCCAACATGCGGACGGAGGAGCTGCTCGGGCAGTCCCAGGAGCTCACGCAGGAACTGCAGAGCCAGTCCGAGGAGCTGCAGGCGCAGCAGGAGGAGCTGCAGCAGACGAACAAGGAGCTCGAGGAGCAGGCCGCCTCGCTCAAGGCGTCGGAAGAGTTACTGCAGACACAGCAGGAAGAGCTGCAGCAGTCGAACCAGGAACTGGAGGAGAAGGCCCAGCAGCTCGAGGAACAGAACCGGCGCATCGAGATCAAGAACCGCGAGATCGAGCTCGCACGCGCGGCGCTCGAGGAGAAGGCGGAGCAACTCGCGCTCTCATCGCTGTACAAGTCCGAGTTCCTTGCGAACATGTCGCACGAGCTGCGCACGCCGCTCAACTCGCTGCTCATCCTGGCGAAGCTGCTCGGCGAGAACACGGACCAGAACCTGAACGAGAAGCAGATCGAGTTCGCGAACACGATCTACGGCGCCGGCTCCGACCTGCTGAATCTGATCAACGACATCCTCGATCTGTCCAAGGTCGAGGCGGGCCGGATGGACGTCAACGTCGGCGACGTCAAGCTCTCGGACCTGCGGGAGTTCGTCGAACGCTCATTCCGGCCGGTCGCCGAGGACAAGGAGCTCAGCTTCGAGATCGAGGTCCACGGCGCGAACGTGCCGCCGACGATCGAGACCGACGAGCAACGACTGCAGCAGGTGCTCAAGAACCTGCTCTCGAACGCGTGCAAGTTCACGGAGGTCGGCAGCGTCAAGCTACGGATCGGACTGGCGGAAGGACGACAGTTCGCGAGCGAAAGTCTCTCTCGTGCCGAGGCCGTGATCGAGTTCGTCGTCGAAGACACGGGCGTCGGCATTCCGCAGGACAAGCTGCGCCTGATCTTCGAAGCGTTCCAGCAGGCGGACGGTACGACCAGCCGCCGCTACGGCGGGACCGGGCTCGGGCTCTCGATCAGCCGCGAGATCGCGCGCCTGCTCGGCGGCGAGATCCACGTCGAGAGCAGTGTCGGCGAGGGCAGTAGCTTCACGCTCTTCTTGCCGTCCACCTTCCGGCACGTGGAGCATCCGCAGCCGGACGACACCGTTCGCGAGCGGGTGGTGTTCGCTCACGAGACCGGCGAAGCCGGTGGCGCGATGGCTCCGCCTGCGATTCCGACGGTGGAACGTCCGGAGCTCGACCCCGCGTTGCTCCTGCCGAGCGACGTCCGCGACGATCGCGACGAGATTCAGCAGGGAGATCGTGTCGTCCTGATCGTCGAGGACGACGCCGAGCTCGCCCGCACGGAGCTCGAGGTCGCGCGGGAACGGGGATTCAAGGGAATCGTCGCCCAGCGCGGCGACTCGGGTCTTGCGCTCGCACACGAGTTCAAGCCTGACGCGATCATCCTCGACATGAAGTTGCCGGTCATGGACGGGTGGACCGTGCTCGACCACCTGAAGCATCACCCGGAGACGCGTCACATTCCGGTGCACATCGTCTCCGCCGGCGACGGCCGCCAGAACGCGCTGAAGGCGGGCGCGGTCGCCTTCGTCGAGAAGCCGATCTCGAAGGAGAGCCTCGAGGACACCTTCGGCGAAATCCGCAGCTTCATCGACCGCGATCTCAGGCGCGTGCTCGTCGTCGAGGACGACGAGACTCAGCGCAACGCGGTCGTCGAGCTGATCGGCGGCGGCGAAGACGTCGAGGTGGTCGCGGTCGCCTCCAGCGAGGAAGCGCTCGAGGCGCTCGAACGACAGCGCTACGACTGCATGGTGCTCGACCTGAAGCTGCCGGAGATGGGAGGCTTCGACCTCCTCGAGAAGCTCGAGGAGACCGAGCGGTACTCGTCTGTCCCGGTGATCGTCTACACCGGCAAGGAGCTGACGCGGCGCGAGGAGACCAAGCTGAAGAAGTTCTCGGAGGCGATCGTCGTGAAGGACGCGAGCTCCCCGGAGCGCCTCCTCGACGAGACCTCGCTCTTCCTGCACCGGGTCGAGCGAAAGCTCCCACGCGAGAAGCGACGCATGCTGGAGCAGCTGCACTCAGCCGAAGACGTGTTCAAGGATCGAAAGATCCTGATCGTCGACGACGACGTGCGGAACGTCTTTGCCCTGACGAGCGTCCTCGAGGCCCACGGCATGGAAGTGCTCTACGCCGAGAACGGCAAGGACGGGCTCGAGCTGCTGCGGCGGGAGCCCGAGGTCGATCTCGTCCTGATGGACATCATGATGCCGGGGATGGACGGCTACGAGGCGATGCAGACGATCCGCACGGAAGACTCGTTCAAGCAGTTGCCCATCATCTCGCTGACGGCAAAGGCGATGAAGGGAGACCGCGAGAAGTCGATCGCCTCCGGCGCGTCGGACTACATCACGAAGCCAGTCGACACCGACCAGCTCCTGTCGCTGATGCGAGTCTGGTTGTACAGGTAGTGCAGGGGCGCTAGGTGACTTCGTCGGTCGGCGCACCGAGAGAGCCGGCGGGTACCGGAGAGCGCCCGCCGGCGCGCGACGACCTCGAAGAGATCGAGCTTTCCCTCTTGCTGGAAGGGGTGTACCGCCAGTACGGCTTCGACTTCCGCGAATACGCCCCCGCATCCCTCAGGCGCCGAGTGTGGCGGCGGATCCACGCCGAGGGTCTCACGACCGTCTCTGCGCTGCAGGACAAGCTCCTCCACGACCAGGCCTGCATGGAACGGCTCCTGCTCGACCTCTCGATCAACGTCACTGCGATGTTCCGCGACCCGACCTTCTACGTCGCGTTTCGGGACAAGGTCGTACCGGCGCTGCGCACGTACCCCTTCACGCGGATCTGGGTGGCAGGCTGCTCGACCGGCGAAGAGGTGTATTCGCTTGCGATCCTCCTCCAGGAAGAGAAGCTCTACGACCGCACGCGGATCTACGCGACGGACATCAACGAAGCCGTGCTGGAACGCGCGCGGGGCGGCGTGTTCCCCCTCGACAAGATGCGGGAATACACGCAGAACTACATCAAGGCGGGTGGGAAGCAGGCCTTTTCGGAGTACTACCTGGCGAAGTACGACGGCGCGCAGTTCCAGCGCTCGCTGACGGAGAACGTCGTGTTCGCGCAGCACAACCTGGTCTCCGACCGGTCGTTCAACGAGTTCAACGTGATCATCTGCCGCAACGTGATGATCTACTTCGACCGAACGCTGCAGGATCGCGTGCATCGACTCTTCTACGAGAGCCTGGCGACCTTCGGCGTCCTCGGCCTCGGCCACAAGGAGTCGATCCGCTTCAGCCCCCACGAGGGCGGCTACGAAGAGCTCGATCCGAGCGAGAAGCTCTACAGGAGGATCGATTAGTGCTCGGCCTCGTCGTCGTCGGAGCATCGTGGGGCGGTCTCCAGGCCCTCGGCCGTGTGCTGTCGGACCTGCCGCGCGAGTTCGACCTACCGGTCGTGATCGCGCAACACCGTCATCCTGGCTCGCAAGAAGGAACGCTTGCGCAGCTGCTCCAGAAGCAGATCGACCGGCCCGTGCTCGAGGCCGAGGACAAGCTGAGGATCGAACCCCGGCACGTCTATGTCGCGCCGCCGGACTACCACCTGCTCGTGGAACGAGGCTTCTTCGCATTGTCTGTCGACGATCGCGTCAGGTACGCGCGGCCGTCGATCGACGTCCTCTTCGAGTCGGCCGCAGACGCCTACGGTGACGGGGTGATCGGGATCATCCTCACCGGCGCCAACGACGACGGCGCGCGCGGGCTGGCCAGGATCAAGGAACTGGGCGGAGTTGCGCTGATCCAGGACCCTGCAGCCGCGGTGCGACGCGCCATGCCCGACGCGGCGATCGCGGCCACCGTTGCCGACGCGATCTTGCCGCTCGAGGACATCGGGCTCTACGTCCACGAGCTTTGGGTTCGATCCTCGGGCGCACGCGAGACTGCCTGATGGCGAACATCCTCCTCGTCGACGATCGCCCCGAGAACCTGCTCGCGCTCGAGGCAATTCTCCAGCCGCTGGGACAGAACCTCCTGTACGCGCACTCCGGCGAGGACGCGCTGCGCAAGCTGCTGCAACACGACGTCGCGCTGATCCTGCTCGACGTCCAGATGCCCGGGCTCGACGGCTTCGGGACGGCGACCTTGATCAAGCAGCGCCCGCGAACGAGGCACATCCCGATCATCTTCGTGACGGCGATCTCGAAGGACGAGGAACACGTCTTCCGCGGCTACTCGAGCGGCGCGGTCGACTACGTCTTCAAGCCGTTCAGCCCCGAGGTGATGCGCTCGAAGGTTTCCGTGTTCATCGAGCTCCACGACAAGAACGAGCAGCTGCGCCGTCAGGCGGAGCAACTGAAGGAGCAGGAGCTGGCCGAGCTACGGCGCGAGAGCGAAGAGCGCTACCGCTTCCTGGCCGAGGCGCAGCCCGACCAGATCTGGACCGCGCTTCCGAACGGAGAGCTCGACTACGTCAACCAACGGGCCCTCGACTATCTCGGCACGTCGTTCAGCGAGAGCGTCGAGGTCGGCTGGACGCAGGTGATGCACCCCGACGATCTGCCGCGCACGATCGAGCTCTGGCAGCGCGCGCTCGACACCGCGCAGCCGTACGAGAACGAGATCCGTCTGCGGCGCGCGGACGACAGCTCGTACCGGTGGCACCTGACGCGGGCGGTGCCGATGCGAAGTCGCAACGGCAAGGTGGTGAAGTGGTTCGGCTCGAACACGGACATCCACGACCGCAAGCGCGCGGAGGAAGCGCAGCAATTCCTCGTCGAGGCGGGCGCCGTGCTCGGCAGCTCCCTCGACTACCGCAGCACGTTGGCCGCCTTGGCGAAGCTGGCCGTGCCGCGGATCGCCGACTGGGCGCGCGTCGACATCTCCGAGGAGGGCAGGCTGCGCACCCTTGCCGTCGAGCACGTCGATCCCCAGAAGGTCGAGCTGGCACTCGAGCTCGCGCGCCGTTATCCGGAGGCGCCTGACGCTGCGCAGGGTCCGCCCCTCGTCCTGCGGACGGGCGAGAGCGAGCTCGCAACCGAGATCTCGGAAGAAGCGCTGTCGGAGCTCGCCGTCGACGACCTCCACCTCGAGCTCGTGCGGGAGCTCGGGTTCCAGAGCTACATGTGTGTTCCGCTCGTTGCGCGCGGCCGGACCATCGGCGTGATCTCGTTCGTCGTAGCCGAGTCGGGCCGCAGGTACGGAGAGGAGGACCTCGCGCTCGCGGAAGAGCTCGCCAGGCGCTCGGGCACCGCGGTCGAGAACGCACAGCTCTATCGAGAGGCCGAGGAACGAGCGCAGGCGGCACGAGTCCTCGAGACGGTCGGCGACGGGGTCTTCCTCGTCGACTTGGACGGAATCATTCGCATCTGGAACCGCGCGGCCGAAGCGATCACGGGCCTGTCGCGCTCCGGAGTCGTCGGACGCGTGGCCGAAGAAGTCCTGCCCGGCTGGCATCACCTCACGACGGAAGTGCCGGTTGCGGGCGCGCCCGGGCCGGCTGCTGCAGTCACACTGCCGCTCGAGCTCGACGGCGAGGAACGCTGGCTCTCGATCTCCGGCGTCGGCTTCGACGAGGGCACGGTCTACGCATTTCGCGATCTCACGGAGGAGCGAGCGCTCGAGCAGATTCGAAAGGACCTCGTCGCCACGGTCTCGCACGAACTGCGCACTCCGCTCGCGGCGATCTACGGCTCCGCCCTGACGCTGGCTCGGAAAGACCTCCAGCTCGAAGACGCGATGGAGTCCAAGCTGCTCGAAGTGATCGTCGAAGAGTCGGGGCGTCTGGCGGACATCGTCAACGAGCTCCTCGTGGCGAGCCAGCTCGACGCAGGCCGGCTGGACGTCCACATCGAGCAGTGCGACGCGCGCTCTCTCGCCGAAAGCGTCCTCGATGCGGCGAGGACCCACCTCCCGGCCGGCATCAGCGTCGAGCTCGAGCCCGGTGGGGGAGAGTTGCCGCCGGTGGCCGCCGACCAGGGGCAGCTGCGTCAGGTGCTCGGAAACGTCATCGACAACGCGGTCAAGTACTCACCCGACGGCGGCGACGTGCGCGTCAGGCTCGAACAATCCGAGGGCGTTGTCCGTTTCGCGATCGCCGATCGCGGGCTGGGCATCCCGCCTGCCGAGCAGGACCGCATCTTCGAGAAGTTCTACCGCCTCGACCCGGACATGGCCCGCGGCATCGGCGGCACCGGACTTGGCCTCTACATCTCCCGAGAGCTTGTCCGGCGCGTCAACGGCAGGATCTGGGTCGAGCCGAACGAGCTGCGCGGATCGATCTTCTACGTGGAGATCCCGGCCGCCCCGGAACCCGCGCCCTCGAGAAAACCGCAGAAAAAGGCTAGAGCCTCCGCTTGAAAAGAGTGTGGCTAACCGTATTCGGCCCGAGGCCCCGGCGGACGAAGATATGGGCATGACAGTCCTCATCGTCGACGACCACCCCAGCTTTCGAGCCAGCGTCCGGACGCTGCTCCAGGCAGAGGGATACGAGGTCGTCGGCGAGGCCGAGAACGCGGTCGAGGCCCTTCGCTCCGCTCGCGAGCTCAAGCCCGATCTCGTTCTGCTCGACGTCCAGCTGCCCGACCTCGACGGGTTCGAGGTCTGCGAGCAGCTGAGGGTCTTCGACCACCCGCCGGTGGTCGTCCTGACGTCGAGCCGGGACGGCGCAGACTACGGACGCTGCATCGAGCATTGCGGCGCCTGTGGCTTCGTCCCGAAGGGCGATCTGTCGGGCGCCGCGATCGCGGCCCTTCTGCCAGCGTGACCGTCGCTCGCCTTGAGCTCGCTCCCGCGGGGGAAACCATGTTTCCCCCGCGAGCCCCCTTCTTTGATGGACGTCCGAGGGAACCTCCCGGTTCCCCCGGCCAATACGCCCCCTCCCCTGCTCATCGGGCAGAGGTTGCCCAATGAGCCTGGCCCGCCGCCCCTGGCTCTACTTCGGGCCAGCCGCGCTTCTGGCCGGGGCGATCGGCGTCGCCCTGACCGTCACGAGCGACCACGAGGAACACCCCGCCCTGGCCACCGCACTCGGGCTCTTCGTCAGCTGGTCGTTCATCCTCGCCGGCCTGCTCGGCTGGTCGCGGCGGCCGCAGAACCGAACCGGAATGTTGATGGTTGCCGTCGGGTTCGGCGTTCTGGTCGGCAGCCTGAGCGAGGCCAACTACGCACTCCCGTACACGCTGGGAGCGCTCTTCGGGAGCCTGTTCATCGCGGCCTTCCTGCACCTCCTGCTCGCGTATCCGAGCGGCGAGTTGCTCAGCCGCAAGGCACGCGTCCTCGTCGTCGCAGGGTACGCGACCGCGTTCCTCGCGCCCCTCCTCGACTCGCTGTTCCCCGCGCGGCACACGTGCAAGCCGCACGCCTGCCCGGACAACCTCGTCCTCGTCTCACACGATCATGCCGCGCACATCGTGGAGACCGTCGCCTGGACCACGGTGTCCGTGCTCCTCTTCGCAGCAACGTTCATGTTCCTCGTAGGTCGCTGGCGCAAGGCGACTTCGACACTGCGTCGCATCCTCCGTCCCGTCTATCTCGCGGGCGGACTCAGCGTGTTGCTGCTCGCGATCGGCTTCATCCTCACCCCGTTCTCAGGCGTCGTGAACACCGTCGTCGTCGTCGCCCTGATCGCAACGTTCACCGCAGTCCCGTTTCTGTTCCTGGCCGGACTTCTCGGCACGACGATCGCGCGTACCGCAGGGATCGGTGCGATCTTCACGGGGGTGCCCGAGCGCGCCAGCCCGGGCGAAGTTCAGCAAGGGCTGCGCCAGGCGCTACGCGACAGGACGGCAGAGGTCGCGTACTGGTACGAGGAAGGCGGTCACTACGTGGACGTCGAAGGTCAACACTTCGAGCTGCCCCCGGACACACGCGAGCGCGTCGTCACGCGGCTCGACTACGCCGACTCCCCCGTGGCGGCGATCGTGCACGATGCCGCTCTGCTCGAGGAGCCCGAGCTCCTCGACACGATCACGAGCGCCGCCCGGATCGCCCTGGAGCGCGACAAGCTCCTGGTCGAGGTGAAGGCGCGGGCCGCCCGGTATCGCGCGCTGCTGCAGGCGATTCCGGATCTGATGTTCCGCATCTCGCGGGACGGCAGATATCTCTCGTACAACGCGCCGGATCCGAGCGACCTCATCCACCCTGAGGTCGTCGGCCTCACGCTCTGGGATCGGCTCCCCGCTGAGCTGGCCGACCGGGTGCTCGAGGCAGGCCGGTCTGCCGTCGACCGCGGGACGCCGAGTGTGATCGAGTACGCGCTCGACTTCGAAGGCGCAACGCGCCACTACGAGGGGCGCTTTGCGGCCAGCGGCGACGACGAGTTCCTGATGATCGTCCGCGAGATCACCGATCGGAAACGCCAACAGCAGGAGCTGGAGGCGTCCCGTCAGCGGATCGTCGCGGCCGGCGACGAGGCGCGGCGAAAGCTCGAACGCAACCTGCACGACGGGGCGCAGCAGCGGCTCGTCTCGCTCTCGCTGTCGCTTCGACTCGTCCAGTCGCAGCTCAGGAGCCCGGACGCAGCCGAGGAGATCCTCGAGGCGTCTCGCGAGGAGTTGGCGCAAGCGCTCGAGGAGTTGCGCGAACTCGCGCGTGGGATCCATCCGGCGGTGCTCACCGATCGAGGTCTCGAGGCGGCGCTGGAGGCATTGGCCGCACGGGCTCCGTTGCCGGTGGAGATCGACGGGAGCTGCGGCGAGCTGCCGCCCTCGGTGGAGGCTGCCGTCTACTACGTCGTGTCGGAAGCGCTTGCAAACGTGACGAAGTACGCACAGGCTTCCTCCGTGACGGTGACGGTCGAGCACCTGAACGGGTCCGCCCTCGTCGAGGTCGCAGACGACGGAGTCGGCGGCGCCGATCCGCTGCGTGGATCTGGCCTCCGTGGGCTCGCCGACCGCGTCGCCTCCCTGAGTGGGAAGCTTGCGATCCACAGTCCCCCCGGGGCCGGAACCCGGGTTCGTGCCGAGATCCCACTGGAGTAGGCTCTGATGCCCGATCTTCCTGATGGAACAGTCACGCTCGTCTTCACGGACGTCGAAGGCTCGACACAGCTCGTGCGCGAGCTCGGGGATGCCTACGCGCAGCTGCTCGGCGAGCACCGCCGCTTGCTGCGAGAGGCAGTCGAGCAGGCACGCGGACACGTCGTCGACCATCGCGGGGACGAGTTCTTCATGGTCTTCGACGACCCATGCCGCGCGGCCGAGGCGGTCACGATGGCACAACGGGCGTTCGCGACTCACCCCTGGCCCGAAGGTGTCGAGCTGCGCGTCCGGATGGGATTGCACACTGGCAAGCCCACTTTTCGCGAGGGTGCCTATTACGGACTCGACGTCCACCGAGCCGCCCGGATCGCCCAGGCGGGGAGCGGCGGGCAGATCTTGCTCTCCCAGCAGACGCGCGACGAGCTCGGCCGCTCGTTCGAGCTCGAGGATCTCGGCGAGCACGAGCTGCCGGGGCTGGTGGAACCCGAGCGTCTCTTCCAGCTCACCATACCCGGGCTGCCCTCGAGGTTTCCTCCGCTCAGCACCGCACGCAAGGGTTTCCGCGGCATGCGCGTAGTCCTCGCCGACGACTCCGTTCTGCTGCGCGAAGGCATTGCGCGGCTGCTCGAGGACGCGGGTTTCGAGGTCGTCGCCCAGAGCGGGACGGCCGAGGATCTGCTCCGGCACGTAGGGATGCACAAGCCCGACGTGGCGCTCGTCGACATCCGCATGCCACCAACACAGAGCGACGAAGGCCTGCGCGCGGCGAAGGAGATCCGCGAGCGCTGGCCGGAGACGGGCGTCCTCGTTCTCTCCCAGTACGTCGAGCCCGCCTACGCGATGGAGCTGCTCGGCGAGAACGCCGAGGGCGTGGGTTATCTCCTCAAGGACCGCGTCTCGGACGTCGACGAGTTCGCGGCAGCCGTGCGGCGGGTCGGCGAGGGCGGCTCTGCCCTCGATCCAGCCGTGGTCTCGCAGCTGGTGGGCAGGCGACGGCGCGACGACCCGCTGGAGGAGCTGACGCCGAGAGAGCGCGAGGTGCTAGGGCTGATGGCCGAGGGCCGCTCGAACCAGGCGATCGCCGAGCGACTCGTGATCACGCTACGCGCGGTGGAGAAGCACGTGACTAGCATCTTCTCGAAGCTCCGCCTGCCCGCCAGCGCCGAGGATCACCGGCGCGTGCTGGCCGTCCTGACCTATTTGCAGGACTAGTGCGGCACTAGGGCTAACCGCACCACGAGACACCTGCCAGCCCTCTGGCTCAGGCCTCCCGCAGGCGGCAGGCTGTGGTCATGACCGTTTCACAGCTGAATCAGAGGCTTCGCTGGCTCGTATTGGAGCGCCAGGCGCTCCGCGACCGCGGAGCGGCCACGGACGATCTCGAGCGGAACCGCGTCGATCTCGTTCGCGTGCAATGGCGGCTGTCGTACGCGTCTGTCGGGTCTGACTCACCCGACCGGGTCGCCTGACCCACACTCCTCCTCCCACGTGAAAGCCGCCGTCCCTCGAGGCGGCTTTCGCCTTTTGAGGGTGCGGTTCGCTCACAGGCAAGAGGCCTGCTGACCGCATTTCACCGCAGCCCTGGCGCTGACAGCTTGTGCTCGTACCCCAAACGCGAAGGAGCACAACGCAATGTCCCCCCTGAAGCGCTCGAACAACATCGCGGCCCGCATGGGTCGCTGGAGCGCGAGTCACTGGAAGACGGCCGTCTTCGGCTGGCTCGCGTTCGTCATCGCGGCGTTCTACTTCGGGAACGTCGTCGGCACGAAGAACATCAAGACCGAGGACGCCGGCACCGGCCAGTCGCACCGGGCCGACCAGATTCTCAAGCAGGGCTTTCCCAAGTCGGATGCACTGACCGAACTCGTCGTCGTTCAGAGCTCGAGCAAGACGGTCAGCGACCCTGACTTTCGCTCGACCGTGAACGACGTCATCGCCTCCGTCAAGGGAAACGCGGCGATCAAGAACATCAAGTCGCCGCTCGACGGGGCCAACCCCGATCAGATCTCCAAGGATCGGCGCACCGCCATGGTCACCTGGGAGATGAAAGGCAAGTACGACCACGCCAAGACCAAGATCGACGCGGTCGAGGCAGCCGTTACCAAGGCCGGGGACCGGCATCCGGGGTTCTACGTCGGAGAGGCCGGCGCGGTCAGCTCGTCGAAAGCGCTCGACAAGATGTTCGCCGACCAGCTGAAGACGGCCGGTGAGCGGTCGATCCCGATCACGATCATCGTGCTGCTGCTCGTCTTCGGCGCCCTGGTCGCGGTCGGCGTCCCGTTGCTGCTGGCGCTCTCCGGGGTGCTCGCGACGATCGGGCTCGTTGCGTTGCCGAGCCACCTCGTCCCGATGGACCAGAACGTCAACGCCGTCATCCTGCTGATCGGGCTGGCGGTCGGCGTCGACTACTCGCTGTTCTACCTGAAGCGTGAGCGCGAGGAGCGGGCGGCCGGCAAGGGATCCAGGGCTGCACTCGAGGCCGCCGCGGCGACCTCGGGCCGCTCGGTTCTCATCTCCGGCTTCACCGTGATGATCGCGATGGCCGGGATGATGTTCTCCGGCGACAAGTCCTATCTGGGCTTCGGAATCGCAACGATGATGGTCGTCGGCATCGCGATGCTGGGTTCGCTGACCGTGCTGCCGGCAATGCTGTCGAAGCTCGGAGATCGCGTGGACAAGGGCAAGATCCCCTACCTGCACCGGCTCCGACGTGGCAGCGGCCAGAACCGCTTCTGGAAGAAGGTCCTCGCGCCGGCCATGCGCCGACCCGGAATCGCGGCTGCCGTTGCCGGTGGGGCGCTTCTCGTGATGGCGCTGCCCGTACTCAACCTGCACACCGCGCAGAGCGGGCTCAACGCGCTACCGAATAGCGCACCGACCGTCGGGACGATCAAGAAGATCAGCGCCGCGTTCGGTGACGGCACCACCTCTCAAACCGAGGTCGCGATCAAGGGCAACCTCGACTCATCTGCCTCACAGCACGCGATCGCAGCGTTGAAGACCAAGGTCGAGGCTGCTCATCTGAGCACGGGCTCCATCGACGTTGAAGTGAATCCCTCCCACACCGTCGCTCGGGTGGACATCCCACTCGTCGGTACGGGCACCGACGGAAAGTCGAACGCGGCGCTCCAGCAGCTCCGCAACGACATCCTCCCCGCGACGGTCGGGAAGGTGAGCGGCGCGGAGTACGCCGTCACAGGCTTGACGGCAATGTCGGCCGATCAGAACTCGCTGCTGAAGCAGAAGGCTCCGATCGTGTTCGGCTTCGTGCTCGTGTTCGCGTTCGTACTGCTGCTCGTGACCTTCCGGTCGATCGTGATCGCCGTGAAGGCGATCGTCCTCAACCTGCTGTCCGTCGGCGCGGCCTACGGCGTGCTGGTGGCCGTGTTCCAGTGGGGCTGGGGCGAGAGCCTGCTGGGCTTCCAGGGGAACGGCGGCATCGCCTCGTGGTTGCCGATCTTCATGTTCGTCATCCTGTTCGGCCTCTCGATGG
The DNA here is from genome assembly GCA_005885245.1 of Actinomycetota bacterium. GTDB lineage: Bacteria > Actinomycetota > Thermoleophilia > Gaiellales > Gaiellaceae > 3-1-20CM-4-69-9. Next base: position 16,218 of record VAWR01000104.1, read on the forward strand.
ACTACCACGTGTTCATCCTGAGCCGGGTCCGGGAGGCGTACGACCGTGGCCTGAAGACGGAAGACGCGGTCATGCACGGGATCACCACGACCGCCGGCGTCGTCTCCAGCGCCGCGCTGGTGATGGTCGGCGCGTTCGCAGTGTTCGCCCTGATGCCGATCCTCGACATGAAGGAGATGGGCGTTGGCCTCGCAGCGGCCGTCCTGATCGACGCCACCATCGTGCGGGCGGTCCTGTTGCCCGCGACGATGAAGCTGTTGGGCGACGCGAACTGGTACCTGCCGAAGTGGCTCGAGTGGCTGCCGAGGCTCGACCACGAGCCGCAACCGGCCGCCCCAGCACCGGCGATCGAGCCGGAACCGGCTCGCCTCGCCGCCTAGCTCCTCCCCGCTCCTTCGCGGGCAAAAGAAAGGCCCCGGCACTGGCCGGGGCCTTTCTGCATTTCGAAGCCGGAGGCGGGACTCGAACCCGCGCCACCTGGTTTACAAAACCAGTGCTCTGCCAACTGAGCTACTCCGGCGCGCCCACATCGTAGGCGATGGATCTGTTGTCAGTTTTGGGCACGGCCCAGCCGATTGCACTGGCAATCTCGAAAGATGGAACATCCAAAAGGCATTGGCGACCGCACCACTTTGGCGGTCATGCTGGCTCTCCGCGAAGCGGGCTACGGGCTGCTTGTTCCGTTTGGAGAGAACACGCGTTACGACCTCGTCATTGAATCTGACGATCGACTGGAGAAGGTTCAGTGCGGCGCGCTACGAGATCGGGCGCGTGAAGATCCACGCGCCCGCTTCTCAACAGCGTTACGCAGCGTCGACGAGGTCGTCGGGTGAGATCTCGACGACGCCGGCGAGCTCGTCCTCCAGCTTGTGGAGCGCGTCCCGCTCCACCTGGCGGACCCGCTCGCGGCTCATGCTCAGCTCGCGGCCGATCTGCTCCAGCGACGTCGACTCGCCCGCGAAGCCGAACCGCAGCTCGAGCACGCGGCGCTCGCGCTCCGGCAGGCGACGCAGCGCGTCGCGGACGAACTGGCGGCGCAGCGCAGCGCCGGCCTCCTCCGAGGGGTCCAGTGCGGAGTCGTCGGCGAACAGGTCGCCGAGCTCGCCGTCGCCGTCGGAGCCGATCGCCTGGTTCAGCGAGACCGATGCCTCGACCGCGCCGAGAGCCTCCTCGACGTAGACCAGATCGAGCCCCGTCGCCTTCGCGAGCTCCTCTACCGTCGGCTCTTCGCCGGTCGCGGCCTGCAGGCGCGCTCGCGCGCGTCCCAGCTTGACCCTCCGCTCGTGGACGTGCGTCGGAATGCGAATCGTCGCGGACTGATTGCTCACCGCACGCTGGCAGGCCTGGCGGATCCACCAGGTGGCGTACGTCGAGAACTTGTAACCGCGCCGCCAGTCAAACTTCTCGACTGCGCGGTTCAGGCCGATCACGCCCTCCTGGATCAGGTCGCCAAGCTGCATGCCCCGGCCCTGGTAACGCTTCGCGATCGAGACCACGAGGCGCAGGTTGGAGTTGATCATCAGCTCCTTGGCTGCCTGGTCTCCGCGCTCGATGCGCTTCGCCAGCGCCACCTCGTCGGCAGCGGTCAGCAGCCGGTAGCGGCCGGCGGCGTTCATGAACAGGCTCAGGCTGTCGGTCGCCCCGGAAACCTCCGCTGCGGTCTGTACGCGAGGCGCCGGAGCGGCGTCGTCCTCGACGGGCACGATCTCGATGCCCTTCGCATCGAGCTCGGCCCGGAGCTCGGCCAGATCCTCGGGCTCGAGCTCACTCGTGAGGGCGAATGCCTCCAGGGTCGCCTCGTCGACGGAACCGAGCTCCTCGGCCTCGTGGACGAACGACTGGAAATCAAGTTCAGCAATGTTGGTCAGGGTGGTTCACTCCTCTCGATTCATTCTTGCCGGGCCGTACGTGGTGGTCCCATCCGGACCAGACCTTGCGGCCCCGCACCTCTTAGAACGACTCGCGCCGGACCCGTATTCCTGCTTAGAGCAGAACCTGGCGGGATTTCTGGTGGGTGAGGATCTTTCGCTTCACCCGTTGCAGCGCGTTGTCGATCGTCTTCGTGTCACAGCCTAGATCCTCGGCCATCTCCTCGTAGGAGGAGCCCTCCAGGTAGAGCCTGAGGGCGTCCGCCTCGAGCTGTGAGAGCCCGCTGCCGAGGGTGAAGACGAGGCTCTGAAGCTCCTCGGTGGAGATCACGCAGACGGAGGGGTCGTCGACGCCCGGGCCCGGCAGTGCGTCCCCGAGGGTGCACTCGCTGTCCGACTCCTGCCCGGCCGGGGTGTGGCTGAACGAGACGTAGGTGTTGAGGGGGGCGTGCTTGAAGCGCGTCGCGGTCTTGATCGCCGTGATGATCTGTCTGGTCACGCAGAGTTCGGCGAAGCTCCGGAACGAGGTCTCCTTGTCGGCGCGAAAATCCCGAACCGCCTTGTAGAGCCCGATCAAGCCCTCCTGGACGAGGTCGTCCGAGTCGCCGCCGGCCAGAAAGTAAGAGCTCGCCTTCAGCCGGACGAAGCCGGTGTAGCGTCGAATCAGGACGTCGAGCGCCGCACCGTCGCCATTCCTCGCGCGCAGCACCAGCTGAAGGTCTTCGAGCTCCCTCTGAGCCTTTTGCGCAGCGGTTGCGGGCCGTGCGGCCATCCTGGCCTCCCCCGGGGTCAGGGGTGAGAGGAGAAGTCTCACCCTGAGGTTGAGGCAGAAGATAGCAAGGTCCGCCGCTTTTTACAAGACGTTTGCAGTGGACCCAGGATGATACGAACGTACGTTCGTTTATCGCGCCGCCGCGCCTCTCCCGTCGAGTAGGTCGCGGACGCGCATTCACGCCACGAGCCCATGGCATTTCCGTTCGCTCAGGCCGCGACGAGCTGTCTTCCGGCGGCGGTCGCCACGAGTGCGTCCACGACCTCGCCAAGCTGCTCCCGCAGGTCCTCGTCGACGAGGTTCCCCTCCAGGTCGAAACGTGTCGGCGCATGCCCCACCGCGACGTCGCCCTCGACAACCCGAGCTCCAATCGCGGCGAGCACCTTGCGCAGCTCCGCCTGTGACCAGACAGCCCCGAAGGCGCCGGTGCTGGCCCCCACGACCGCGACTGGCTTGTTCCTCAGCGGATTCGTGGCTACCGGCCGGGAGACCCAATCCATTGCGTTCTTCAGCTGGCCGGGAATCGAGGAGTTGTACTCCGGAGTCGCGATGAGAATCGCGTCAGCATCTGCGACCGCCTGGCGCAGCGCGGCGACTGCCGGCGGCGCCGGCTGGACGTCGTCCTCCTCGTCGTAGGGTGGCACGGCCTTGAGGCCCTCGTAGAACTCGAGCTCCACGTCGGCGGGCAGAAGCTCCTCCGCCGCGCGGAGGAGCTTCGTGTTGTACGAATCCCGGCGCAGACTGCCCGAGATCGCGAGGACCTTCATCCCGCTTACGCCTCCCTCACGAAGTAGAGCTCTGCGACGAGCTTGACCTCGTCGGCCAGAGCCGGCTTACCGTCGGGGAGCGGCACGTTCCAGTTGACTCCGAACTCCATGCGGTCGACCGTCGTCTCGAGCTTCAGCCCGATCCGCTCGCGCCCGTAGGGGTCGGTGATCGGCTCGGCGATCGTGCCGGTCAGCTCGACGGGCCTCTCGACGCCCTTGATCGTGATGCCGCCGCGAACGGTGATCCGGTTGTCGTCGCGGTCGATCTCGCTCGACTCGAAGCTGAGCTCCGGGTAGTGCTCGGCGTCGAAGAAATCGGGCGACTGCAGGTGGGCGGCGAGGTTCTCGTCCTTGACGTCGACGCTCGCGACCTTCGCCGAGCCCGTGAGAACCGGGGTCTCCCCCGTCGTGTCGAGCCGCGCGTTGACCTCGCGGAACTGACCGCGGAAGGCGCCGGCGAGGTAGTCGACCTCGAATCCGATCGTCGAATGGACCGGATCCAGGGCCCAGGTCCCGACCGGCAGCGCCTGCCTGGTGTCTGTCGTGATGCTCATTTGCACTCCTCCTTGAGTACGCTATAATTGACTCCGCAACCAACTATAGCGAGGAAAGATTGCCTAGTCAAGTGTTGACCGAACAAGCTTCAGCCGTGGATGCGTGGGCGCGCCTCCTCCGCGGGCACGCTTCAGCGACGCGGGAGCTGAGCGCCCAGCTCGTCACAGAGCACGGGCTGACGATCAACGACTACGAGGCTCTTCTCTACCTCTCCCGGGCCGAGGAGGGCCGGATGAGACGGGTCGACCTGGCCGAGCAGCTCCTGCTCACCGCCTCGGGCGTGACCCGTCTCCTCGACGGGCTCGAGCGGGCCGGCCTCGTGGAACGGGCCTCCTGCGCGAGCGACCGCCGAGTTACCTACGCCGTCCTGACAGCGGCCGGCAGGACGAAGCTGCAAGAGGCCTCGGAGTCTCACCTCGCAGGAGTCCGGGCCCTCTTCGAGGAGCGCTTCACGAGCGAAGAGATCGTCCAGCTGGCGAGCCTGCTCGAGCGGCTGCCGGAAGCGGCAGGGGCGACCGCCGCCGACTGTTCGCCCTAGCCGCCGCGGCGAATCCGTTCGAGCTTCTCCCGCGTCTCAGGGTCGAGCGTGTCCCGGAGGTGATGCGGTCGGTCTTCGCTGTGCGAGGCGGCCTCCATGTCGCCGAGGAAGGTGGCCGATGATCGCTTTTGCACTTCCTGGCCTGACGTCCCGCGCACGGCGATGTCGGAGGAGACCAGGCAGACGACCTCCGTGTCCCGATTCTCGGCGGCCAGGCGCTCGAGCATGGTGTCGGCATTCTTCGCATAGCGGACTTCGAGCGGGCCGTACGACTCGTCGGCCCCGGAGCCGTCGAACACGAGGTAGCCGCGGGCGCCCTTGAGCGCCACGAAGCTCGCGAGCTCGTCCCGCAACTGCCGCAGGTCCTTGTAGCCGCCGGCGTGAAAGAGGTTGTGGCCGTCGAAGAGATAGAGCGTCGGCTCAGCCATCGTCGCGCTGCCTCCTCGCCTCGTACAGCAGCAGTGCGGCGGCGACGCTGACGTTCAACGAGTCGACGTTCCCGTCGAGCGGAATCGAGATCGCGTCGTCACACGTCCTGCGCACGAGCGGGCGCAGACCCTTGCCTTCGGCGCCGAACACGAGCGCAATGCCGCCGCTGAGATCCGCGTCCCACATCGTCGTCTTCGCATCCCGCGCGGCGGCGTAGATCCAGAAGTCGCCGCGTTTCACCTCAGCGAGGTAGCGCGCGAGGTTCGGCACGACTGCGAGTGGGAGATGCTCGACGGCTCCGGCCGACGCCCGCGCCACTGCCGGCGTGACGGTCGCCGAGCCGTGCGCCGGGACGACGACTCCCGTTGCTCCCGCCCCCTCCGCGCTGCGAATGACCGCGCCGAGATTGCGCGGATCCGTCACCTGGTCGAGACACGCGAGCAGCGGCCGCTCCGCCGCGGCCAGCTCCCAGCCGTCGGCGTATTTGTACGGCTCGCACCACGCGAGCACACCCTGATGATCGCGCGTGCCGGCAGCGTCGCTGAGCTCTCGCTCAGGCTTGACCTGCACGCGCGGACGCTCGATCTCCCGCAACCAAGGCTCGGCCTTGACGGCCCGTTCCGTCGCCCACAGCTCGAGCACCTCGCGCCGGCCGCGCAGCGTCTCCCGCACTGGCCGCCGGCCGTACACCTGCTCGCGTGTCACCGCGGAACGAGCTGGAAGCCTTCGGCCGCGTCGCGCGCCTCCCAGCCGGCGGCTTCGATCTCGGCTCGGAGGCGGTCAGCCTCGTCCCAGTCGCGCGCTGCGCGAGCTTCCTGGCGTCGCTTCGCGAGCTTGACGATCTCCGACGGCGCCTCCTGTTCCTCCGCGAGCGAGGCGAGCCCGAAGATATCGAGCGCGCGTCGCAGCAGGTCGTGATCGCGCCAGCCGTGCATGAGAGCGAGCGCCTCGGGTGTGTTGAAGTCGTCGTCGAGCGCGGCTACAAGACGCTCCCACTCTCCCTCCCGTGCCGGCTCAGAAGCGCCGCGAAAGACTTCGCGGAAACTTTCGACTCGCGCTCGCGCAGCTTCCATCGTGTCCTCGGAGAAATCGACCGGCTTCGACCAGTGGCCGGTGAGGAAGTAGACCAGGATGGTTTCACGCCCCCAGCGTTCGAGCACGTCGTGCAGAGAGGCCACGTTGCCCACCGATTTCGACATCTTCTCGCCGACGAACTCGAGCATCCCGTTGTGCATCCAGAGCTGCGCGAACTCACGGCCGGCAGCCTGAGACTGCGCGCGCTCGTTCTCGTGGTGCGGGAAGACGAGGTCGAGCCCGCCGAGATGAATCTCGAAGGTCGGGCCGAGGAACTTCTCCGCCATCGCGGAGCACTCGATGTGCCAGCCGGGACGGCCGCGGCCCCAGGGCGAGTCCCAGGCGGTGTCCTCCCCCTCTTTCGTTGCCTTCCACAGCGCGAAGTCGCGAGGATCTTCCTTGAGTTGGCTCGGATCTTCGTCGTCCTCGAGTTGGTCGAGCCGCTGCCCTGAGAGGCGTCCGTAGTCGGGAAAGCGAGCGACGCGGAAGTAAACGTCTCCCCCGGCCTCATACGCGAAGCCGCCCCGGACGAGCTCCTCGATCAGCCCGACAATCTCGGGGATCGTCTCCGTGGCCTTCGGCTCGTGGTCCGGGCGGCCGAGCCCGAGCCGTTCTGTGTCCTCGAGGTACCACTGGGCCGCCTGCGCCGCGAGCGCCGCGCTCTGTCCCGGCGCGGCGTCGTAGATCTTGTCGTTGACGTCGGTGATGTTCTCCACCAGCGTGACGTCGTAACCGCGCTCTGCGAGCCAGCGGCGCAGCCACATCGAGATGACGAATGGGCGTGCGTTGCCGATGTGGATGCGCTGGTAGACGGTCGGACCGCAGGTGTACATGCGCACCGGGCCTGGCGCGGGCGGAAGCTCTTGCTTCCCGCGTGTCAGCGTGTCATAGAGCTGCATCGACTCTGCGGAGCGCCTCGTCGCGCGGCAGTGCGGCGATCACCGCCCACAGCTCCGGCCCGCGCTCTTGACCGGTCAACGCGAGACGGAGAGCACGCAGGTTGCCACCGACCGCCTTGAGCTCGCGGACGAGCGCGTGCGCGTCGATCGTCCCGTTCGAGCGGTCGACGAGTTCTCTGAAACGCACGAGCGTTTCGGGGGAGTCGACCTTCACCGGCTTCGGCGTCGTCAGGATCGCCCGTGCATACGCGCGCGCTTCTTCGAGGTCACGCGCGCCGCGCAGCGCCGGAACGACCTCGACAGGCGCGTCGGCTTGTTGGGCGAGCTCCTCGTCGCTCATCGCCTCGATCGCCTCGATCGCGAGTCGCCGGATGCGCGGCAGGTCGTAGTGCACGTCGTGCTGGGGTGTTCCGAGCTCTTCGAGGTAGCGGCGCACGGCCTCACCCGGGATGCCGGCCTCGCGCAGCGACGCGACGGTCGCGCCGGGCGCACGTTTGGCGAGCTTCTTGCCGTCCTCGCCGAGGATCAGTCCGTGGTGGACGAACTCGGGCGGGCGTACGCCCAGCGCCCGGAACAGTCGGCGGTGCAGGTCCTCGTTCGGCCGGTGGTCGAAGCCGCGGACGATGTGCGTGATCCCGAAGTCCGCGTCGTCGACCACGCTCGCGAGGTGATAGGTGGCGGTGCCGTCCTCTCGGAGCAGGGTGATCCCGTCGAAGCGCTCGCCGAGTCCGGCGCCCGCCTCGCGATAGCGCTCCTGCCGCTCGCTCTGTCGCACGGGGCCTTCGTCCCACCGGACGCCGAGCCACTCGAGGTCGTGGATGATCTCCTCCTCGCCGCCGGGGACGTTTCGCTGTGGGTCCGTGTCGTCGATCCGCAGCAG
>VAWR01000052.1:0-7012 GCA_005885245.1 Actinomycetota bacterium
CGTAAATCGCGGCTTCCTTGCCGTAACGTGAGCAGAAAGCCGGAGTAAGCGATTCCCGTGAGGACGCCGTAGACGGCACCGAGTCTCGGATTCGATCCGTAGGCTCCCTGCTCGAGCGCGCCGGAGACCAGGACGACGCCGATGCCGACGATCGGAATCGCCAGCAGCGACGATCGGTGCGGCCGTTCGCCGAGGAACGCCCAGGCGAGCAGGCCGACCAGCACCACCTGCACGTTGCCGAGCACCGTGGCGAGCCCGGCGCCAACCTGGTCGATCGCGTTGTGCCAGAGGACGAGGTCGGCCGCGAAGAACGCGCCCGCAACGCAGGCGAGCACGATCGAGCGGCGATCGCGCTTGCCGAACCGGCGATCCTCGAGCCGCGCGAGCATCCACAGCGGCGGCAGCGCCCACACGCAGCGGTAGAACGCAGCGGTCGAGGCGGACGCGTGCGAGAGCCGGAAGACGATTCCCGAGAATGCGATCGCGAAAGCGCCGACGAGCACGGCCAGCACGGGCCTTTGGCCGACACCCCGGAGCATTCCCGGACGCTAACCGGTTGCGGCAGCCAGCCCGGCGGCGATCGCCTTCGGCAGCGTCTCCGCCTGCAGCAACGTGAGCGTGGGTCGCGACGGCGGCGTGTCGGCCGGCGCGACCACCGTCTCGAGCCCGAGCTTCGCGCATTCCTCGAGCCGCCGCTCCGCCTGAGCCGCTGGGCGTAGGCGGCCCGTGAGCCCGATCTCGCCGAAGGCTGCGAGCCCTTCGTGGGTCGGGACGCCCCTGGCGGCGGACGCGATCGCCAGCGCGACGGCAAGGTCCGCCCCCGGCTCGTCGATCCGCACGCCGCCCGCGACGTTCACGAAGACGTCCGCCGTACCGAGCGCAACCCGCGCATGACGACCGAGCACTGCAACGATCATGGCGAGGCGCTTCGGGTCGACGCCCGTCGCAACCCGTCGCGGCATCGCAAGATCCGTCGGCGCGACGAGCGCCTGGATCTCCAGGAGGATCGGCCGCGTTCCTTCGAGGGCGCAAGCGACGGCGGAGCCGACCTCACTTCCCGCCGCACGGCCGAACAGCTCGGAGGGATCGGGGACGCCGGCCAGCCCGGAGCCGGTCATCTCGAACACGCCGAGCTCGTTCGTCGAGCCGAAGCGGTTTTTCGCCGCGCGCAAGACTCGATGCGCGTGGTAGCGGTCGCCCTCGAACTGCAGCACGCAGTCGACGAGATGCTCGAGGACACGCGGGCCCGCGACCGCCCCGTCCTTCGTCACGTGACCGACGAGGATGGTCGCGACCCCAAGCTCCTTCGCAGCGCGCAGCAAACGGGCCGCGGCCTCGCGCACCTGAGCCACCGAGCCGGGCGCGGACCCGACCTCCGCCGAGTAGAGCGTCTGCACGGAGTCGATCACGCAGACATCGGGACGCTCGGCCTCGAGCGTCGCGCACACGGTTTCCAGCTCGGTCTCCGCCAGAATCTCGACCTGCTCGGCGCCGCCGAGTCGCTCGGCGCGAAGCTTGACCTGCGCCACGGACTCCTCGCCGGTGACGAGCAGCGCCCGCCGCTCCTTGGAGATTGCCGCCAGCGCAGTCAGGAGCAGCGTCGACTTCCCCACGCCCGGCTCGCCGCCGACGAGCACGAGCGAGGCGGGGACGAGTCCGCCTCCGAGCACCCGGTCGAGCTCAGGCACGCCGGTGGAGATCCGCTGGGCCTCGTCCGCCTTGACGTCGACGAGGCGAAGCAGCGGCTGTGCGGCCTTCCCCTTCGTTGCGCCGACGACCTCCTCGACCAGCGTCCCGAAGGCGTTGCAGCCGGGACACTTGCCGAACCAGCGTCCGGCGGAGTACCCACAGTCGGTGCAGGCGTAGGTGACAGCAGGCTTGGCCACCAGGCCAGTCTAGGTTCCGGTCCTGACGAGCCTGTGTCGACTCAGCGACGATTCGGTGACTAGAGGTGCCTAGAAGTACAGGTCGTCCGGATCGTGCGCGTGGCGGGCGCGAAAGACCGAGAAGGCGAACGCCGACGCCGTTGCGGCGACGGCTATGACTTTGGCGATCATCGGAATCGCCGCGGCACAGACGAGCGGCAGCGCGAGCGCGAGGCCGAGCTGCCAGAGCTGGAAGCTGAAGAGCGGTTTGCTCCCGTAATCAGCTGCCTGCGCCTGCGTCCGTCCGGCGACGAGCAAGCCGAGGATCGCGACGAAGAACAGGATGGCGGCCATGCTCGAAGATCGGCCCGATTCGCCGGGCAGTCCATCCCTGATCCGGACGTTTTGACTGCTAGCAGCCTGCTAGCTCACCGATTCTCTGAACGGCGGGAAGGACGACAGCGGCCAGCACAGGGTCGAGCTGGTGGCCGGTCTGCATCACGCCCTCTTGCTGAAATGCGCCGAGGACGTTCCAGGCCGAGGTGATGTCGCCGGCGTCCAGCAAGCCGGCCGCATGCTCGAGCTTGACCTCGAGACTGTGCGGCAGGCCCAGAGCCAGGATGTCGTCCAGTTGGGCCGGGACGCCACGGACCGTCACGACGAAGCTCGTGGACGCCGAGCACGCCGTCAAGGGAGGGACCGATGAAATTCTTGCGGGCTGCCGCCGCACTGGCCCCGGCAGCCGTTGCCTTCATGCTCTGCTCGTCCGCGCAGGCCGCGACGTTCGCCTGGGGGTGCGGGCCTGGCGTGCGCAGGGTAGGCCAGAAACCAGTCGCTGAGAAGCGCCCGGAGGCGAATTCCCCCGTTCGGTACGGGCCCGGCTAGTCCTCGTCGGACTCGGACTCGTCCCCGGAAGCGATGGGCTCCTCGGGCGGGACGAGAACCTTCTCGGGCGTGACCTCGCCCGGGATGACCGTCATGTCGACCTCATCGGTTTCGCCCTTGCGCGCGACCAGGATGGTCGAGCCCGGCTCCAGCGTTCGGCCGAGGACGAAGTCGGCGAGCGGATCCTCGATCACCCGCTGGATCGCGCGGCGCAGTGGTCGGGCCCCCATCGCCGGGTCGTAGCCCTTCTCCACGAGCAGCTCCTTGGCCTCGTCGGTGAGGTCGATCGCGACGTCGTGGATCGCCATCTGCTCGCGGACGCGCTTCATCTGGATGTCGACGATCGTGAGAATCTCTTCCTTCGTCAGCTTGTGGAAGACGATCACCTCGTCGATTCGGTTCAAGAGCTCGGGCCGGAAGACCTTCTTCAGCTCGCCCATGACCTTGTTCTTCATGTCCTCGTAGGTCATGCCGGTGTCGTCGCCCATCGTGAACCCGAGCGACTGGTTCTTCGAGATCTGACCGGCGCCGATGTTCGACGTCATGACGATGATCGTGTTGCGGAAGTCGACCCTGCGACCCTGCGCGTCGGTGAGCTTCCCTTCCTCCAGGATCTGGAGCAGGATGTTGAACACGTCCGGATGGGCCTTCTCGATCTCGTCGAGGAGGAGGACGGAGTACGGCTTGCGGCGCACGGCCTCGGTGAGCTGGCCGCCCTCGTCGTAGCCGATGTAGCCCGGAGGCGAGCCGACGAGCCGGGACACGGAGTGCTTCTCCATGTACTCCGACATGTCGACCTGAATCATCGCGTCCTCATCGCCGAAGAGGAACTCCGCGAGCGTTCGCGCGAGCTCGGTCTTCCCGACACCTGATGGGCCGAGGAAGATGAACGAGCCGGTCGGGCGCTTCGGGTCCTTGATGCCGGCACGGGCGCGGCGGATCGAACGCGACACCGCCTCGATCGCCTCCTCCTGGCCGATGACACGCTTGTGCAGCTCGTCCTCCATGCGCGTGAGCCGCGCGGACTCTGCCTCGGTGAGCTTGAAGACGGGGATGCCGGTCCACATCGAGACGATGTCGGCGATCTCTTCCTCGCCGACCTCGGGCTGCTCGGCCTCGGCCTCGTTCTGGCGCCAGTTCTCCTCGAGCTCGCGCTTCTTCTGCGAGAGCTTGCGCTCCTTGTCGCGCAGCGAGGCGGCTTTTTCGAACTCCTGGTTTTCGATCGCGTCTTCCTTGTCCTTGCGGACCTTCTCGATCTCCTCCTCGAGCTCGCGGTAGCGGGGCGGCGCGCTCATCGTGCGGATGCGCATGCGCGACCCTGCCTCGTCGATCAGGTCGATCGCCTTGTCGGGCAGGTGGCGGTCCTGGATGTAGCGGTCGGCGAGGGAGGCGGCCGCGTGGAGTGCCTCGTCGGAAATCTTGCAGCGGTGGTGCGCCTCGTAGCGGTCGCGCAGCCCGCGCAGGATCTGCACGGTGTCGTCGACCGACGGCTCGTCGACGCGGATCTGCTGGAAGCGCCGCTCGAGCGCCGCGTCGCGCTCCAGGTACTTGCGGTACTCGTCGAGCGTCGTCGCGCCGATCGTCTGGAGCTCGCCGCGCGCCAGTGCGGGCTTGAGGATGGAGGCCGCGTCGATCGCGCCCTCGGCTGCACCCGCGCCGACGAGGTTGTGGAGCTCGTCGATGAACAGGATGATGTCGCCGCGCTGGGTGATCTCCTTCATCACCTTCTTGAGGCGCTCCTCGAATTCGCCACGGTACTTCGAGCCGGCGACGAGCGCTGCGAGGTCGAGCGTGTAGATCTGCTTGTTCTTCAACAGCTCGGGCACCTGGTTGTTGGAGATGCGCGCCGCGAGCCCCTCGACGACCGCGGTCTTGCCGACACCCGGCTCGCCGATCAGGACTGGGTTGTTCTTCGTCCGGCGCGAGAGGATCTGCATCACGCGCTCGATCTCCGTCTGGCGGCCGACAACCGGGTCGAGCTTCCCTTCGGAGGCCTGCTTCGTCAGGTTGCGGCCGAACTGGTCGAGCAGCTTCGAGCTCTTGGTCTTCTCGCCCGGAGCCGCGGCGCCACCCTGCTGGCGGCGCCCGGGACCGGAGAGCATCCGGATGATCTCGTTACGAATCTTGTCCGCATCCGCGTCGAAGTCGAGCAGGATGCGGGCGGCGACGCCCTCGTTCTCGCGCACGAGACCGAGCAGGATGTGCTCGGTACCGATGTAGTTGTGTCCCAGCGAGAGCGCTTCGCGCAGCGCGAGCTCCAGCACCTTCTTCGCGCGCGGTGTGAACGGAATCTGTCCGGTCGTGACCTCGTCGCCCTGCCCGACGATGCGCGCAACCTGAGCGCGAACCTCCTCGACGGTGATGTCGAGCGACTCGAGCACGCGGGCGGCGAGCCCTTCTTCCTCGCGCAGGAGGCCGAGCAGGATGTGCTCGGTGCCGATGTAGTTGTGCTTGAGCGCCCGAGCCTCGTCCTGGGCGAGAACGACGACCTGCCGGGCCCGTTCGGTGAAGCGTTCGAACAAACTCGTCCTTTCCTTGCCGGGAGCCTCATCGTAGCCCAGGCGCCCGAAGCTGTGCCCTCCCTCTTTACGGAGTCCTTACGCACAGATCGGCGAGTTCCTGCCCGAGCTAGAGAGTGGCTTCTGTACGCCTTCCACGGCCCGCTCCAGGAGCCACCTCGGGCCACTCAGCGCATAGGTTGTATGCATGGTCACTTCTTCCACCCGAGCGTCCCGTGGCGTCCTCGCCGAGGGTTCGAGCGCGCATGCCCGATAAGCCGGCGAACGACGCTCCCTTTCGGGTCATCAACGAGGTCGAGTTCGGCGAGGACGTGACGGTCTGGTCTTTCAGCAACCTCTACCGGTGCCGCATCGGCAGCCGCAGTCGGATCGGATCGTTCGTGGAGGTGCAGCGAGGGGCCTCGATCGGCGAGGCGTGCAAGATTTCCAGCCACTCGTTCATCTGCAGCGGCGTGGAGATCGAGGATGAGGTCTTCGTCGGCCACGGGGTTCTGTTCGTCAACGACAGGTTCCCTCGAGCAACGACAGACGAAGGCGTCCCTAAGAGCGATACCGATTGGACTCTCCTGCGAACCGTCGTGGAGCGCGGGGCCTCGCTCGGCTCGGGTGCGATCGTCCTCGGTGGGGTCCGGATCGGGGCGCGAGCCCTCGTGGGCGCCGGGGCCGTCGTCACCCGAGACGTTGCGCCGGACACGATCGTCGTGGGGATCCCCGCGCGCGAGAGATGGCAGGAATAGTTCCCTTCGTCGACTTGGTGGCGCAATACGAGTCGATCGCCGAGGAGATCGACCGCGCATTCCATGACGTCACGGCCTCTGCTCAGTACATCCTCGGTGCGCGGGTGGAGCGCTTCGAACAGGAATTCGCACAGTTCGTCGGCGCTGCGCACGCCGTTGGCGTGGGAAGCGGTCTCGACGCGCTCCGCCTCGGCCTGCTGGCACTCGAGATCGGTCCAGGAGACGAGGTGATCCTTCCGGCGAACACTTACATCGCGACTGCTCTCGCGGTCAGCGAGGTTGGCGCAACCGTCGTCCTCGTCGATTGCGCTCCCGCGACCTACAACATCGACCCGACGGCCGTTGCTGCGGCCGTGACATCGCGAACCCGCGCGTTGCTGCCGGTGCACTTTACGGGCCAGGCTGCGGAGATGAGGCCGCTGCTCGAACTCGCGAGAAGCAAGAACCTCGCAGTCGTAGAGGACGCAGCCCAGGCCCACGGAACGCGGTATGACGGGCGGCCGTGCGGCTCACTGGGAGAGGTCGCCTGCTTCAGCTTCTACCCGGGGAAGAATCTGGGGGCGTACGGCGACGGTGGGATGGTGACGACGAACGACCCGACGGTCGTCCAACGGACACGCCGGCTCCGCAACTACGGCGAGCGGGCCAAGTACGAGCACGTCGTGAAAGGAGTCAACTCGCGACTCGACGGGTTACAGGCGGCCTTCCTCAGCGTCAAGCTGCAGCATTTGCCGAGCTGGAACGAGGCACGGCTGTGTCACGCAGACACGTACGCCGCCGAGCTGGAAGGCGTCGGCGATCTCGCGTTACAGAAACGCTCGGGATCCTCGACGCACGTGTACCACCTGTTCGTCGTCGAGACCGCGGAGCGCGACGGGTTGCGCGAATTCCTAACCGAGCGCGGAATCCAGACCGGGATTCACTATCCGATCCCGATCCATCTACAGGAGGCGTATCGCGATCTCGGCGTTCTTCCGGGCGCATTTCCACACGCGGAGCGGCTGGC
>VAWR01000052.1:7020-10871 GCA_005885245.1 Actinomycetota bacterium
TCTCTGCCGATGTACCCCGAGCTGACCGAGGAGCAGATCGGCAGCGTTACAAACGCAATTCGTGAATTCTTCGCGTCGGGGCGCGCGCGCTAAGCAGCGTCGAGAAGGGAATCGGCGATCTGTTCGCGCATTTGCTCGAGCGCGGCGCCTTTGAGCTGTGAAGCGCGGCCTTCCGTGACGTCGAACGCCTCGGCGAGCTCCATATTCGAGAAGCCCTCGATCTCCCGCATGACGACGACGAACCGTTCGCGCTCGGGAAGGGCTGCGCTCGCCCGGCAAAACGCATCGCGTAGCTCGAAGTTGTCGATTGGATTCCGCGGCTCTTCGATCAGCTCGACGATGGGCCGCACAGCCTCGCCGTCGACAGTCGAGAGAGTCGCATCAAGCGGCAGTGGTTCCTGCGGATTGATCCAGTCCAGGCCCTCCCCCTCGAGAGCCAGCTCTCCGTTTGCTGCTTCGGTGACCAGCGCTCGCTGGTCGCGCGTCAAGTGGTCCAAGCGGCGAAGCTCGTCTCGCATCTCGCCGACGATCCTCGTGCACGCAAAGCTCCAGAAGCAGCGCGTGCGACTAGCCGGGCGCTTGCGCTGCAGCGCGCGGTCCGGATCCCAGTCCCGCGCAGCCTTGACGAGTCCTTCCAGCGCTGCGCTTTCCAGATCCGGAAGGTCCCCGCGCCGCGTTCGCCGCCCGTACCAGCGCGCAATCCGAAACGTGCGATCTACATGCTCTTGAGTCAGCGGGAGCACAGAAGTAGGGAAGCATGCATTTCGGACGTAACAGTGTCCAGTTTGTAAGGAAAGTTCGACGTTTCTCCGCAAACGTTCCCCCGCAACGCGCAATTCGAAACGTGCGATCTGCATGGCTCCTGGGTTAGCGGAGCACGGAAGCAGGGAAGCATGCATTTCGGGACGTAAGACTTGTCTAGTTTTTAAGGAAAGTTCGACGTTTCTACGCAAACGTTTCCCCGCAGCGCGCAAAAACCTACGAAAGACTCCTCACACACTGCGTCTGTACCCGTACCACGTGAATGCGCCTCGGCCGTTCTTGCGAGTGCGGTAGCCAAGGTAGAGCGCCTTACGCGTTCTGTCAGACGGAAGTCGAACGGCGCACAAGAATGAGCGCTTCCTCTTCTTGCAGACGACCTGCACGTTGTTCTTCAGCAGCCCAGTAGTCGAATCGACCAAGTTCGGCGGTAACTTGCGAGCCGCCGGCGCAGAGAGGATGAACAAGATGACTCTGCGTTCGACAGAGCTCTTTGTGATTACGCGAGCGGTCGTCACTTTCGCAGCCGAGTGTGCTTTCACTTTCCTAGCCGCGTGTGCTTCCCGCTCGCTCGCCGCTGGGGCCGTGGAGATTCGCGGTGAGGAGTGCACTGTGTCTGTCCGTGTCACGATTCGAACCGCCACCTGGGTGGCTTGCTCGCCCTGGCGCGCCACGAGATGCGCAACAAAGAGCCCGTTCGCGAGGAGGCTGCCCAGTAGGGCAGCTGGAACAAGCCGCCGCTTGGCGAAAGCCGTTGCAGCACGCCACTGCCGACCAGGGTGCATTATCTCTGCGGGCGGCGTCTGACTTTCGACCGCGCGCCTGAGCGCAGCGACGTCCAGGACGCTTTGGAGGTAGGCCTTCTCTTCGAGCCGTGCTCGCTCACGTCGAGCGAGCTCGGGGTCGATCAGAACCAGTTCTGGGCTGACGGGCTCCGCTTGCACGCCTGCCTCGAACCTACCAGCGTGACGGGATGTCCGGCCAGTCGGGCTTCGGACGCCGGCGAGGAATCAGGAATGCTCCCAGATCTCCAGCAAGAGGGGTCGGATCGAGCTGCTACGCCCCAAACAGGGGTTTGCGCTACCGGATCATCGAGTAATCGAGTCGCCTCATGAAGCGCCGGCCTATTGACGATACATGCCGAAGATGACGATTTGGCCATGGATCGCAATCGGAGCGACGACGCTGTGCGCAATCGGCGTCCTGCTAAGCCTTGCGATCGGAAGGATCCTCGGAAGCATCGCTGGTTGCGCCTCAGAGCTGCTGGATGAGCAGCTCTGGGCATCGGCCCCACCGACGCGTGCGAGCTGGCCGGGCGTGAACGCAGAATCGCCGCGACGCCCGATCCAGAGAGCGGGCGGCCCGCGGGCGCCAGGCTGATCCAGTGCAAGCGCTACCCCGACTACAGGTATGCGCGAGCCGCGATCATTGAGGACCGTGATCGTCTCGCTCCCCGTCGCAGCGGGCGCGCTCGCCGGCGCTGCTGCTGTGTCACGCCGCGAGGCCGTTGTGTTGGGCCGCTCCTCCATTTGTCTGCGATTGGAATCCTCGTGAAGACATCTCCTCGCGTCGCCTCGAGATCAACTCGGGACTCGCAATGGTCGCGCTGCCTGCGCTCACCCGGGGTCTGCTCAACGGCACCACGATCGGCGCGATCAGCGTGTGTTCGCCTGACGTGGAGCACGTCCTTCGTCTGCACCGCGCGGGCGGCAGGAGGCTCTTTCCGCCCCACCGCACGCAAGCGCGGCGTCGACGTCACACCTTTCCCGCCTGGGCACGGCTCCTTTGTGGGTAAGCGCGCATCACGGCTGACGCGGCGGCGAGGGCTGGGCATCACTTGACTGGACGCCGACTGCTCCCTATCCCGCCCTCCGCCTATGCTTAGAAACATGGGCTCGAAGGACGCATTAGCGGGGCCGCCCTCGTCTGCAGGTGAGAAATCGGTCGCGGAAGTTTTTCGAAGCGACGAGCAGCCGCCGCCCACTCCAGCGCGGCTACATAAGCGCAAGAGCTGGACTGCCAGTTCTCGAGAAGTCTGGGAGTACCGAGAGGTCCTCTACTTTCTCGTGCTGCGGAATCTGAAGGTCCGCTACCGGCAAACGGTGTTGGGCGCGGCCTGGTCGGTGCTTCAGCCGCTGGCCTTCATGGGCCTGTTCGTTCTCATCGTCGAGAAGCTCATGACAGTCCGGTCAGAGGGCGCTCCTTATCCTCTCTTTGCCTTTGCCGCGCTCGTCCCATTCGGCCTCTTTTCGCAATCACTGACACTTGCTGCCCCGAGCGTGGTGCAGGACATCAACCTCGTGTCGAAGGTTTACGTACCACGGCTGCTGATCCCCCTCGCCGCCGTCGGCGCGCTCGTCGTTGACTTCTTGATCTCGCTGGCGATCCTGTTCGCGATGATGGCAATTTACTCGACGTCCCCGGATCTGAGCGCCCTCGTTTGGATTCCGAGCCTCACCGTGCTGGCGCTGGTCACATCGGTGGCCGTCGGGGTGTGGCTGTCGGCGCTCATGGTGATGTATCGCGATGTCCGCGCGATCGTGCCCTTTCTCGCTCAGGTCTTCCTCTTCTTGACGCCAGTCGCGTATCCGACCAGCCTCGTGCCCGACCGCTGGTTGATCATCTATGGGCTCAATCCCATGGCTAGCGTCGTCGAAGGATTCCGCTCGGCACTGCTCGGCTCGGAGCCACCCCCGGCTCGAATGCTCGCTGCCTCAGTAATCGCCGCCATCGCCCTTCTCGGTGCCGCGCTCTCCTATTTCCACCGAGTCGATCGGGTCTTCGCAGACGTCATCTGAGCAGACATGAGTGTCGTTGCGGTAAGGGCCGAGGGAATCTCAAAGTGCTTCCGGTTGGGAGCCGCCGTGCAGGGCCGGCTGACCGAGACGCTGTGGAACGCCTTGGAACGACCCATTCGCTCACTCAGGAACAACGGCGCACCGCGGTATGAGGTCGTCTGGGCGCTGAAGGATGTCTCGTTCGAGATCTCCGAGGGAGAGGTGGTGGGCTTCATTGGTCGAAACGGCGCAGGTAAGAGCACTCTGTTGAAGATCCTCTCCCGCATCACGGACCCGACCGAGGCATCATTTGAC
>VAWR01000052.1:10971-14183 GCA_005885245.1 Actinomycetota bacterium
CATGCGAAAGCGCGATGTCCAGCGGAAGTTCGACGAGATCGTGGCCTTCGCGGAGGTTGAGCGTTTCATCGACACGCCGGTCAAGCGCTACTCGAGCGGGATGTACATGAGGCTTGCGTTCGCAGTTGCAGCCCACCTCGAGTCTGAGATCTTGATGGTGGACGAGGTCCTGTCTGTTGGCGACTTCACGTTCCAGAAGAAGTGCCTTGCACGGATGGAACAGGTCGCGACCGATGGCAGAACCGTGCTCTTCGTGAGCCACAACACTGCCGCCGTCGCCTCTCTCTGCGGAAGGGCGTACCTCCTCGACAGGGGACGAATTGTCGCCGCCGGTGCCGCGCGCGACGTGGTCGGCGAATACATCGCAGCGTTCCAATCTGCTCAGTTCATTCCCATTGGTGAGCGCCAGGACCGCCGTGGAGACGGGAGCGTTCGGGTAACGGGACTCCGCATCGAAGATGCCAACGGCACCGTTTCGATCTCCTCGAACAGCCGGCTCAAGGTGTCGGTCGATTACGAAAGCGCCTCGCCGCTGAGGGACGCTCGATTCCAGGTCACGATCCACGATGCGGAGTACCATCCGCTTTTCCTCCTCGACACGGATATCGCGGCGGACCTGCCCGCTGTCCTTCCAGCACGGGGGACGTTGACGTGCGTGACAGGCCCAATCCAGCTCACGCCCGGACTGTGTGGCCTGATGGTCGGCGTCGACCAACGCGGGACGTTGGCCGACGGTATCGAGTTCGCGGGAGTGTTCGACGTCGAGCCAAGCGGTTTCTTCGCGGGTCGCATGCCCTTGAGATCAGAGGCAGTGTCCCTGCTCGACCACAAGTGGACACTGGCTCGCCACGCGACCAAAGATGACGGTAGTGCGGAACACGCCCGTGCCTGACGTCTCCGTCGTCGTCATCTTCAAGGACGCCGAAGACTTCCTCGAGGAGGCGATCGAGAGCGTGCGCGCACAGACGCTCCGGGGATGGGAGCTGCTTCTCGTCGACGATGGATCGACGGACGAGAGCACGTCCATCGCGTTGCGTGCTGCGGAGAAGGATCCGCGGTGCGTTCACTATCTCGAGCACCCCGACCACGCGAACCTCGGCATGAGTGCGACTCGCAATCTTGGCTTGTCGCACGCGCGGGGCGAATACGTTGCCTTCCTCGATGCGGACGACGTGCTCGTTCCGTCTGCGCTCGAGCAACAGGTCGCGCTGCTTCGCGCTAATCCCCGGGTCGGCATGGTCTACGGGCCGCTCGAGTATTGGTATGGATGGAGCGGGGAGCCCGAGGACAAGGCGCGCGACTTCATCTATCCCGTCGGCGTTCGCACCGAACGAATCTATGAACCGCCCTCCCTCATAGGCCTGTTCATCCGGGACATCGCCTTCGCGCCGTCCGGGATGCTCCTACGCCGTGCGCTGGTCGAGCAGGTAGGCGGATACGAGGAGTCATTCCGCGACCTCTACGAGGACCAGGTGTTCGCGGCGAAGATCTGCAGGACGACGCCCGTGTACATCTCGGGGCATTGCTGGTACCGGTACCGCCAGCACCCAAACTCTTGCTGCCTGACCGCCGAGCGGGAGGGACGACTCGCTTCCTCTCGGCAGCCGTTCCTGCGGTGGCTCCTTGAGTACCTCGAGCGGGAGGGCTTGGCCGGAAAGGACGCCTGGCGACTGGCACGCGTCGAGCTCGGCCTCGCGCGTCCCAGTCCGCTGCTTCGACTGGCGGCAAGGCGAAGAGTGATGGTCCGGCGGCTCGCCGCGCGTTTCGGCGGTGCGGGCGGAGCACGTCGGTGACGCCGACGGGCCGAGTCTCCGTCATCGTGCCGTTCCTGAACGCGGAGCGGTTCATCGAGGAAGCGATCGATAGCGTCATGGAACAGACCTACCGGGATTGGGAACTCCTCCTGGTCGACGACGGCTCCGCCGATGGAAGCACGGAGATCGCACGAAAGTACGCCGCCCGCGATCCGGACCGGGTGATCCACCTGAGCCAGCCCGACGGCCGCCGCGGGCCAGCTGCGGCGCGGAACCTGGGGATCGCGTCTGCGAAGGGTGCGTATCTTGCTTTCCTGGATGCGGACGACGTCTGGCATCCGCCGAAGCTTGAGCACCAGGTCCGCATGCTGGAGAGTGAGCCGGAAGTCGGCATGGTGTACGGCACCTCTCAGTGGTGGTACAGCTGGGATCAGAACGAGCACTCCGAATGCGACTACGTCGAGGAGCTCGGCGTGCCCGCCGGCGTCGTCATACAGCCACCGTCGCTCATCCGCCCGTGCTTCGTGCTCCAGGAGGCGTCGATCCCGAACCCTTCGAGCGTCATCGTGCGGCGCTCGGTGATCGACAGAGTCGGCGGATTCGAAGAGTCGGTCCCGGATGGGCATGAAGACCAGACGTTCTTTGCGAAGGTATGTGTCGACGCTCCGATTCTTGCCTCGGACGAATGCTGGGACCGCTATCGACAGCACCCTCGCTCGCTGACCGCAGACCAGAGAAGCCGCGGAGAGGAAGCCGCCGCGCGTTGCCTCTTCCTGACCTGGCTGATCAGCTATCTATCCGACCGCGCCGTTGACCACCAGATCTGCGCCGCGTTGAGGCGGCAGCGATTCCGGTACGCGCATCCACGTGTCGATTGGTTCGCCAGGCATATCGCACGTGGCGCGTAGCGTACGGGCGTACTTCTTGCGTCTGCCCCTCGTGCGCCAGATGCGCTGCGTGCAGCTCAGGAGACTGCATCCGCTCGGCGAGGGACAGCCGCGGGGCCGCGCGATCGTTCGCCACTACTGGGCCCAGTTTTTGGAGAAGCACCGTTCCGACCTCCGGGGGCGGGGATTGGAGATCGGCGGTACCTGGACGATCCGCCAGTACGGCGGGGAGGCACTAACGGATGCCGACGCGATCGACCTCATCGCCCACAGTCCCGAGATCACGGTCGTCGCTGACCTGACCGACGCGGACGAGGTCGCCACCGACACGTACGACTGCTTCGTCAACCAGTTCACGATGCACCTCATCTACGACCTCGACTCTGCGCTCTATCACTCGCTCAGGATTCTCAAACCGGGTGGCGCGCTGCTCGTGAACTTCCCCAGCGTCGAGTACTGCTTCGCCCGTGGCCTGGACATGGGCACCGGCGCACCGCTCTTCGTCTTCTGGCAGTTCACGGCCCTTCAGGTCGAGAACCTCCTGCGCCGGGCGGGCTTGACTGATGGCGAC
>VAWR01000053.1 GCA_005885245.1 Actinomycetota bacterium
TTCGCGTCGATCGTTCGGACTCGCCGCGACTTTCGCCGTGAGGCGCCGCTCGACGCCTGGGTGTGGCGTGCGGTCGTCAACGCTGCGCGCAAGAAGCGTGGCCGCTATGCGCGAGAAGTCCAGCTGC
Organism: Actinomycetota bacterium; assembly: GCA_005885245.1. Taxonomy (GTDB): domain Bacteria; phylum Actinomycetota; class Thermoleophilia; order Gaiellales; family Gaiellaceae; genus 3-1-20CM-4-69-9. The sequence continues at coordinate 128 of VAWR01000053.1, forward strand.
GTCAGACGCCGACCGCCGCGAATGGATCAGCTCCGCACGACGAGCGCACGGAGCTCGCAACGCTCGTGGCGGCGTTGCCGGAACGTCAGCGCCTCGTGCTCTTCCTCCGCTACTACGCCGATCTCGACTACCGGCGCATCGCTCAGATCCTCCGGATCGAGGTCGGAACGGTTTCGGCGACGTTGCACGCCGCCCACGCGAGTCTTCGCCGAGCTCTGAACGAGGTGTCGAGATGAACGAGATCCAGCTGCGAGACGGACTCTTCGAGT
>VAWR01000054.1 GCA_005885245.1 Actinomycetota bacterium
GCAGGGTCGAATTGATCGCGCAGCGCGGCTCGACCGCCTTCTACGTGATTCGCAGGACGGATGGAAGGCTTTGTTACTCGATGGGCGAGGTCCGCAAGCATCTGACGCCGGCCCAGCGCGAAGCGCAGTTTCGTTTCGGGGGCGGAGACTGCGTCGATCCAAGGATCTTTCCCTCCCGTGCGATGCCTGTTCTCAGCCACGCGTTCTTCAGCTACCGCATCGGCGACTCGGAAGCGCGCTTCGGCGGTCTACAGGGCTTCGCCGCCGACGCCGTCGAGGAGATCGGAGTCATTGGTCCGAAGAATCAGATCGCATTTACGATTCCGGTCGCGGACAACGTCTTCAGCGCCGGGAAGAAGACGGTTGCAGGGGGACGCGGTATCGTCGCTCTCGGCAAGGACGGAGACGTGCTGTGGGTGCAGTGCTTCGCGATCGGCAGGCCGCCACCCGCGGCGCAGTTCCCGAAGGGAGGTTGCGGTCGGTACAAGAACTCTCCGCCGCCAGTTCTGCCGCCGTCACATGTCGGGACCGTTCCGCAGCCAGCGCAGGGCCCCCTCGTTGTGCAGAGGGGAAGCGGCAACGGGGTCAGCGTGGTTGTTCACGGCCCCCAGGTCGAAGCACGCATCCGAGCGATCACTTCTACGGCAGAAGCGCTTCTTCGGGGCAAAAGGGGCAAGGTCAATCTCACCTGCTTCAAGCTCGTCAAGGTTGCCGGCCGCGAGTACTCGAGCGGTGTCGGAGTTCCCCGGGATTACGGGCCCGTGATCAGTGCACGACTCGGCTCGCTTCCGGGTACCACCTTCACGGCGCCGTACGACGGATGCACGCTGACCGGGCTCTACGGACGCAACTGGAACGACGGACATGGCACGCACGACGCGGTTGAAGTGCCGCTAACCCCGCGTGGGCGACGCTATTTCACGGAACGCTCAGTAGCGCGCGACCTCACCTGGCTCGCGCGCGCGCATGTCTTCTACGACATTCGGTACGGCGTCGTCCACGTCGATGCTGCCGGCGCCGCACAGCACCTTGGCGGCAACGTCGTCGCCCTCGACGGCCCGCAGGAAACGCCGCCGGTCGGAAAGCTCGGCATCTGGACGGGGGACGACCGACGCATCGTGCTCGTCGAACAGGCGCCGACGGGGCGGAGGTTCTATCTCGATCTGCGCCACGGCCTCATCGACAAGACAAATCTGGGCGAGTTCTAGGACACCCGGTACTCTGTTTCCTGCTGCGCCCGTGGTGTAGTGGTAGCACCTGACCCTTCCAAGGTCATGGCACCGGTTCGAGCCCGGTCGGGCGCTTTCTCCGTCCGAAGTGCCCGTTATTGTTGTCGGTTATGAAAACAGAGGAGCGAGAGTTCGCTCGAAAGCTCCGACGGGAAGATGGACTCCCGATCAACGAGATCGCCCGCCGCGTCGGTGTCTCGAAGTCATCAGTGAGTCCCTGGGTGCGTGACATCGAGTTGACCGCTGAACAACACGCGACACTCCGAGCGATGAACCCGGCCTACAATCGCCAGCTCAACGGATGGCTGCGAGTCGCGGAACGCCACCGGGCCAGGCGGCTCGCTGCGCAACAAAGCGGTCGAGAACTCGCTCGGCGCGGCGAGCCTCTTCATCTGGCGGGATGCATGCTCTACTGGGGAGAAGGAGCGAAAGGGCCGCCGCATCAGGTGTGTTTCTCGAACTCCGACCCGGAGATGGTGAGGCTGTTTGTCGTTTTCCTGAAAACGTACTTTGAGATTGACGCAGGCGATATTCGGATCAGCTCTCATCTGTTTGCAGATCATCTCGTGCGCCAACGCGAGGTCGAGCGCTACTGGTTGAACGTCGCAGACCTCCCGGATGAGTCCCTTCGAAAGTCGGTCGTCAACCTTTACTCGAGGAGCAGTAAGCGAAAACGCATCAACAAGCTCCCCAACGGCACATGTCAGGTCGTGCTGTCGAGAGTCCACGTCCTGCAGAGCATTTTCGGCTCAATTCAGGAATACGCCGGTTTCGAGCGTCCAGCCTGGCTGGAATAGAGACGTGTGCCCGACGAGAGCAGCGAGGATCGTCACAACAGAGAGCTGATCGAGCTCCTGAACGAGCTGCGGGTGGCGCTCCCCGGTGTGCAGGTGCTCTTCGCCTTCCTGCTCGCCGTGCCGTTTGCCAACGGCTTCCCGAAGCTCGGGCAACTGGACCGCGACATCTTCTTCGTCGCCTTCATCGCGACGGCGCTCTCGACCGTGGTGCTCATTGCGCCGAGCTCCTACCACCGCCTGCGTTGGCGCAGGCACGACAAAGAGCGCATGCTCGTCGTCTCGAACGCCTTGACGATCGCCGGGCTCGCCTGCCTCGCCTTGGCGATCACGAGCACTGTCTTCGTGATCACCGACTTCCTGTTCCACCGCGCCTGGGCGGCGACGTTCACCTCGGTTGTCGCGCTCGCGTTCCTCGCGCTCTGGTACGGACTACCGCTCGCGTCCGCTATTCAGGATCGCCGGAGACCGAGACGCCCTCGATGACGACGTCGTCGTGCGGCTTGTCGCGTGGGTCGCGGGGAAGTTCCGAAATCCTGTCGACCACGTCCATCCCGCCCGTGACCTTGCCGAACACGGTGTGCTTGCCGTCGAGCCAGGGCGCCGCTTCGGTCGTGACGATGAAGAACTGGCTGCCGTTCGTGTTCGGCCCGGCGTTCGCCATCGCCAGCGCGCCGCGTTCGACCTTGCGGTCGTTGAACTCGTCTTCGAACGTGTAGCCGGGGCCACCCGAGCCGGTACCGGTCGGGTCGCCGCCCTGGATCATGAAGTCGGGAATGACCCGGTGAAAGATGACGCTGTCGTAGAAGCCGTCGTTCGCAAGCTTCACGAAGTTGTCGACGGTCTTCGGCGCGTCGTCGGGATAGAGCTCCAGCTGGATCGGGCCGTGATTCGTCTGAATTATCGCCTCCATGACGCCGGAATCTACCGTCCGGCCTGATCGTGATGCTGCACTCGTGCCCGCTGCGGAGGATCGTGAGCGCCTCGTCTCCTTTCGTCCACGGACGGTGCTGGTCGTCGTCGGGATTCTCGTCGCCAGCGCAATCGTGCTCGAGATCGTGTGGATCGCAAGGCACGTCATCTCCTGGGTCTTCATCGCCCTCTTCCTCGCGCTTGCCCTCAATCCCGCGGTCGACTGGCTGCAGCGGCGAATCGACCGGCGAGGGCTTGCCACGGGCATCGTCTACATCGTTGCGCTCGTCCTGATCGCCGGGATCTCGCTCCTGTTCATCCCGACTCTCGTCAACCAGGTCAACGACTTCGCGCACAAGGTGCCGGACTACCTCGACGACCTGACGAAGGGGCGCGGCCGGCTCGGCTTCCTGCAGGAGAAGTACCACCTCGTCGACAAGGCGCGAAAGGCGTTGCGTGAGGGCGGCGCGTCGAAGTTGCTGGGTATCTCCGGCACCGCGCTCGCCGTTGCGAAGGGCGTGGTCACGGCAGTCGTCGCGACCCTCACGATTGCCTTCATGACCTTCTTCATGCTGCTCGAAGGGCCGAGTTGGCTCGAGCGCTTCTACTCCCTGCTCAGACCCACCCAGCGCCGGCGCTGGGAGCGCGTGGGTGGGGAGATCTACCGCACGGTCGGCGGTTACGTGACCGGGAACCTCCTGATCAGCCTCATCGCCGGAACGCTCACCGCGCTCGTCCTCTGGCTGACCCACGTTCCCTATGCGCTGGCGCTCGGACTGATCGTCGCCATCCTGGACCTGATCCCGCTGGCCGGCGCGACTATCGCTGCGATCATCGTGGGGGCGGTCGCATTCCTCCACGGCATCACGGCCGGCATCATCGTGGTGGTGTTCTTCATCGTCTACCAGCAGGTTGAGAACCATCTGCTGCAGCCGATCGTCTACGGCCGAACCGTGCAGCTCTCGCCGCTCGCCGTGCTCATCTCCGTGCTGATCGGGGCGGAGCTCGCGGGCGTCCTCGGCGCCCTCGCGGCGATTCCGGTAGCCGGCTCGCTCCAGGTCCTCTTCCTGGACTGGTTGAACCATCGGCGCGGCGGCGACCCGGCCGGCGCCACCTGAGCCCAGTCCCTCGTTCGAGGGATCGCTGCGGCTTAAATTTCGCTTGAAGGCGCCGATGGTGAGGGTATGGCCCGTCGCGCCGCCCGACTTGTCACGGCCGCTCTCTGCGTCGTGGGACTGTGGGCCGCCGCAGCACCGGCGGGTGCGAGCAGCCAGGCGCCCGCAAGCGCGATGGGGGTGCTCGAGCAGAGTGTGCTCGCCGACGTCAACGCGCTCCGGCACGAGCACGGCCTCGCTTCCCTCCGCCTTTCCGCGAAACTTGCCGCCGCCGCACGCACCCACTCCGTCGAGATGGCGAGGCGCGGATACTTCAGCCACGACTCCGCCAACGGATCGTCGTTCGACAAGCGCATCGTGCGCTACTACCCATTGCATGGCACGCATTACTGGTCGGTCGGAGAGAACCTGTTGTGGTCGTCGCCCGACGTCGACGCAGCCGGGGCGCTCGACATGTGGATGAACAGTCCCGAGCACAGGAAGATCCTCCTCACTGCACGCTGGCGTGAGATCGGACTGGCCGCAGTCCACGTCGCCGCAGCTCCTGGAACGTACGGCGGGCGAGAAGTCACGATCGTGACCGCCGATTTCGGCGTACGCCGCTAACAGCGCCAGCGCACATCAGCGATACCCTTTCCCTCCCGCGCCTGTAGCTCAGCGGACAGAGCGGCGGCCTTCTAAGCCGCGGGTCGGAGGTTCGAATCCTCCCAGGCGCACTCCCGCGGCAAATCCGGCCCGGCTGCGCCGGGCCATGATGATTTGCCGCGGTTTGGGTCCTGCCGGAGAGCGGTTGTGGCAGAGGGCGGCCAAGCCGCCCTCTGCGGCGTTAGCTGGTCGGGGAAACGGGAAGGCGAGGTGGCAACACACCTCTTAGAGGAGGTTCAAATGGCTAATGCGCTCAGTGGCAAGAGGGTCGCGTTTCTGGCGACTGACATGGTTGAGCAGGTTGAGTTGACCGGGCCCTGGGAGGCGCTTCAGAACGCTGGTGCCACGCTCGAGTTGATCTCCAACAAGGACGGCCAGATTCAGGGGTTCAACCACTACGACAAGGCCGACACGTTCAAGGTCGACAAGACGGTCGAAGAAGCAGACCCTGGTGACTACGACGCTCTGGTCCTGCCAGGCGGCGTCGGCAATCCCGACGCGCTCCGCATGGACGAGAACGCCGTCCACTTCGTGCGCGACTTCTTCGAACAGGGGAAGCCGGTCGGCGCGATCTGCCACGCGCCGTGGCTGCTCATCGAGGCCGGCGTGGTGCGGAACCGCACCGTCACCTCGTGGCCGTCGCTGACGACTGACCTTCGGAACGCCGGCGCAAGGCGCGTGGACCAGGAAGTCGTCGTCGACAACGGTCTCGTCACGAGCAGGAAGCCCGACGACATTCCGGCGTTCAACAAGAAGCTCATCGAGGAGTTCGCCGAGGGGCGACACCCGGCGCAGGCCGTGAAGACTGGCGCCAGGTCCTCATAACGGCATTTTCGGCGCGCCCTGCCGGGGCCTGCGTCCCCGGCAGGCGCCCGGTCAGGCGCCGAGCAGGACGTCGACGTCCGCCCGCAGCATCCGCGCGGCGTCTTCGAACCCGAGGCGTGCGTAGAGCGCGCGCGCCTTCTCGTTCGGAGTGTCGACGCTGAGCACGACGTACCGTCGGCCCTCCTCGTGGAGGATCGCGGCGATCGCACGCATCAGCGCTCGCGCAATGCCCTGGCGACGTGAGTCGGGACGGGTGTAGAGGCCGAACACGTAGCCGAAGTGGAGGCTCGTCGTGTTGGCATAGACCGTGCCGACGATGCTGTCGCCCTTCTCGGCAACGAGAGCGATGTGCTTCGTGACGAGGGACGGTTCGAAGGCCGAGCCCGGGTAGGGCGTGAACGTGGCCTCTGCCGTGAACTCGTTCCAGAGACGGCGCATCACGGTCATGTCCGCCTCCCTCGCCCGTCGGATCTCCATGCAGCCCACCCTAGCTTTGCCCTGGCCGCCCGGATGGTGCGGCCGAAGGCGGCTATTCTGGGCCCGAGCACGGTGGCTGTAGCTCAGTTGGTAGAGCCCCTGGTTGTGGTCCAGGTGGTCGTGGGTTCGAGTCCCATCAGCCACCCTGCCGACGAAAGTCGCGCCTGCGGCGCATGACTTTCGTCGGATCAGGCCGCTCCGAGTGCGGCGTCGACGAGGCGGGCACAGCCCGCCTCCGCGGCGATTACGCCGTCTCGATCTGGCAAGAACCGCCGCTACGCTGCGCTGCACGGCCCCGTAGCTCAGCGGATAGAGCGACGGACTTCGAATCCGTGCGCGGAGGTTCGACTCCTCCCGGGGCCACTCCGCCGGGAAATCCGGCCCGCGTCGCGGGCCATGATGATTTACCGGCGTTCGCATTGCGATCCGAAGCCGTAGCGGCCGACGCCGGCAAAGCCGGCATCGGCGGCGACTGTGTTCGTTGCTGACGTGACTGAATGACGCTTCTATGAGTGTCAAGTTGGGGTCGCCGTTGTCTCGAGCAGTCGGAAGAGGTGGCGTGCGAGGTAGCGCTTGAGCGAGCGGATCGCCTCGCGTTCGCTCTTGCCCTCGCGGCGGCGACGCTCGATGTAGGCGA
>VAWR01000212.1 GCA_005885245.1 Actinomycetota bacterium
TAGGCAAAGTGCTGAAGACGCAAAGAACAGCTTCGGACATTGAGGTCGAGGAACTGAGTCGCTCCGGGGACGAGCAGAAAGGCAAGGGGGCGCTCGACCGAGCGATGAGCGAATTCGTGCGCTGCGGTAGGGCGCCCGTCTGAATCAATGCTCGCCTTTGAGGTCCGCAGGACTTGCCGCAAGCACTTTGTGGTGAGCAATTGTGAGTAGCGCAGAAGAGGGCCGGGGAATCCGCGCCTTCTACGTTCGCGGAGAATGACTCAATAGTCCGCGGTTGTGCCCTTGAGTCCACATCGGCACTCGCCTTACAAGCAGGAGGTCACTGGTTCGACCCCAGTACCGCCCATCAAGGAAAGGCCCCGGAAACGCGGGCCTTTCTCTCGCTGGACTGTCTGCACGCCGTTGCGGACGCTCGCCTGCGACAAGGATGCGATAAGACGCGGCCTGAGCCGACGCACGAGGAGACCGCGACGACGAACGGGAAGGCGCTGCAGCATCAGCGATGAAGCAGCTTCGAGCGCAGCCTTAACCGCCAGCTTTTGCAGCCCTCAGCCCACGCATCCGCGGCTTCCGCCAACCCCGGGTACTCCTCAGGGTCAAACCCGTAAGCTCGTTCGGAATCGCGGGATCCGCGTGAAGCGTGGGGAGCGATTTCGCCTCGCTCGCCGCGGATGAGGTCTCGCCAGCGCATGGGCTGACATTTACCGACTTCGGGTGAGGTTTCCTCCTCACAGCCTCGCCTCCGCATAGATCATGTCGAGGTCATCGACACCCACTCGCAAGCTGCTCGACCGACCGTTGTCCCACTTCACGAGGACCTGAACTTGGTCCGCGTACATGACGGTGCCTCGCAGGATTAGTCCCAGCCTCCTCAGCTCCAGGCTCTCCCCCTTGCTCGGGATGTAGTTGGATCTCTTAGAGGAGTGGGTCATGGCGAGTCTTTCGATGCGTCAACCGCGCACGGCGACGACGTAGTAGGCAATGAGGACGGCCAGCAACAGCCACGGAATCGCGGGCGGAAGACGCCGTGCGAGCCGATAGCGCAGTCGCTGACTTGCGCGCAGTCGCGCCCGGTAGTGCCGAAGAGTGTGCATCGCCATGGCCTTTCGGGCCAGAACTACTGTCTCTACTCGAATACTGACGCGGCAAGGGCCGGGAGACTCAAAGTGCGTTGAGTTTCCTCAACGCCAGCAGGTTCGGGGGGATACCGTCGAGCCTCGCTGCGAATCTGCCTTGACGACTCTAAAGATGGCTGATCGTCCAACCGACGATGACCGCGAGGACGACACCCACGACCGGAAGCCCGAAACGGGCAACAACTCCGTGCCACCAAAGCGGATCACGAACCGGGAGCTTTGGACGCCGTCGATTGACCACAAACGGGCATATCGACGAACAGGTGGCGACGGGTAGCGAACGCTAGGGCTGCCTTACAAGCAGGAGGTCGGCGGCTCGATCCCGTCACCGCCCATCACCGATTTACGTCTTGGCGGGCTCGGGGTCGCTGCGAACCACCACTGTGTCGACGATCGGGATGATCTCGTCGACCGGCAGATTGGCGCGGCCGGCGTGCTCGCGGATTGCCTCCGGGCTGGTCGCCTCGTAGATGCAGACCGTTCCGATCGACCCGCCGCCCTCCTCGAGGACATAGCTCCTGATCCAACGGATGTCGTCCGACATCTCCTCGTCGCCGACCTGCCTCGAGCGCTCGGCTGCTGCGCCGAGATCCTCGGGTGAACGCCATCCGCCTCGCCGCAAGATCGCGTACATGTTCATCGTCCCACCTCCGGCTCCAGGACCCCGACGCGGGGTCGTCTGGACTCTAGACCTGTGCGCAGCACAGTTGCTTCCCAGGCTCTCAGCTGCTGTTGGGCAGGAACTTCCAGTTGCTGACGCCCGGATACTTCGTCTGGACCCGGGTAGACAGGGTCTCGAGACGCCTGGTCAGTCGCGCAATCTTCCGTGCGACCTTCTTCGTGCGGCTCAGATAGTCGGCGTTCGTGCGCGCGGTTACAGCGATCCGATCCGCTTCGGTCTGACGGGCGAGCCAGAGGGACAGGGTCCGCTGCGTCTTGGCCAGCAAGGGGTCGGCTCCGGGCGGGGTGCTGTCCAGCCTCTTTCGGGCGTTGACGAAGTGAACGACGGCAGGCTCGAAGACGCGAGTGAGCCGTCGGCGAAGCGACGGTGTCAGGCCTCTGGTCCTGATCTCATGGGAGAGGTTGCCGCCCAGGCGATGCTGCCGGTCGAGCTCCGCATTGATCGACGCAGTAGCTGCCACGAGGGCGCCGACGGCGGCCGTGTTCTTCGCCGCGGCCGGGTCGAGCGGGGGCAGGCTGGAGCTGCTGCCGCAGCCCGTGCTGGCCAGCGCGAACCCGATCATCACCACGACGCCTGCAACGGCGCTCCCGAGTCTCGTCGGATTCCGACCCACGGCGAAAACCTAGCCACAGCTGTCCGAGCGGCGGCTGACTAACCTCCCGGCACGACTCACCATCACGAACACCGACTTCTGACCGACCGTCGTGCGCTGACGACAGCGCTCACGCTCGTCGTGCTCCTGATGGCCGGAGAGATCGCCGCCGGCCTCGTCGGACACTCGGTTGCGCTGCTCGCCGACGCCGGGCACATGCTCACCGACGCGGCCGCGCTCGGGTTCGCTCTCGTTGCGTCGGCGATGGCGGCAAGGCCGGCGGTCGGCCGGTGGACGTTCGGCTACTCGAGGCTGGAGATCCTCGCCGCCCAGGCGAACGGGCTCACCCTGGGCCTGATCGCCGTGTGGATCGTGTGGGTGGCGATCCACCGGCTGATCGACCCGCACGACGTGCGCGGCGGGCTCGTTCTCGTCGTCGCGCTCGCAGGCGCTCTCGTCAGCC
>VAWR01000105.1:0-51979 GCA_005885245.1 Actinomycetota bacterium
TTCACTGTTGAGCAGCGGGATGTTCTCCGCGAGCACGTGCTGCAGCTCGCGGAGGAGGATGAGCGCGTCGTCGCTGGAGCCGCTGTGGGCTCGCTGGCCGTGGACGGCGGCGACCGGTTCTCCGACTTGGACCTCACCTTCGGCATCGCTGATGACGTGCCGGCCTCTGAGGTGCTCGACGACTGGACGCGCCTGCTCATCGGCGAGCGGGACGCGGTGCACCTTGCCGACCTCGAGGGCGGTCCGACTACGTATCGCGTGTTCCTGCTTCCGGACGCGCTTCAGTTCGATCTCTCGATGACGCCGGCGGCTCAGTTTCGTCCCGCCGGACCACGGTTCCGGCTTCTGTTCGGCGAGACCGCTGCGGGCGAGTCCGGGGGTCCCACACCACCGGTCGCGGGGGACCTCTTCATTCCCACGCCGTCGATCGCGCACGACGTCTTCGGGTGGGGCGTCATCTACGCGCTCCACGCGCGCGCATGCATCGAGCGTGGGCGTGTCTGGCAAGCCGAGCATTACGTCGGCGCCGTGCGCGACCACGCACTGTCGCTTGCGTGCCTCCGCCAGGGGCTGCCCGCGGTGCAGGCGCGCGGCTACGACGACCTTTCGGCTGAGGCGCTCGCTCGATTCGAACATGCGCACGTCGGCCTTATCGAGCCTGGACCGCTCCGGGCAGCCCTTGCCGCATCCGTTCTTGCGCTCATGCGCGAGGGCGCGGAGACGCGTCTACCGCACGCGGATGTCGTGGCGCAGCGCCTCGCTGAGCTGCGCTGACGAGCAGCTCAGATCTTGCACTCGCTCAATGGCGCGACGGAGTCGCGAGACACCCGAGCTCGCCGCCGATGCCGGCCCTGCCGGCGTCGGCCGCTACGGCAGCGGATCGAAACCGAAATCGCCGGAAGTCATCATGCTGCGCGACGCACAGCGGACTTCCGGCGACGATGGTCAGAACCGGAACGTTGTACAAACCATGCGCTCGTGGTTGGAAGCGCTCTCAGCTTGGACTCGTCGGGACGATGAACCTCTGCCCGTGCACGGTGTCATGCGCTGGGCGTCTTGTCTGAGCGTGCCGCGGCGAGCGATGATTGTCGCGGAGTGCAACGGTCTGCGTCCCTGACGTTGACGAGTCCGAGAGACGAAGGGACGGGGACCGGTTTTGTGGGCTCTCCTCTCTTCATTACCGGTGTTCACGCTTCCTCTGGTCTACCTCTCGTACCAGCCCTCGAGGAAGGCGCGTCCGAGGGTGCAGTCGAATATTTGGTACATCAGCCAGGCGGGGGTCGCTTCCTTGTCGATCTCGATCCGCTCGGCGTCGACGGCGAGGGCCGCGAAGACGTAGCGGTGCCTTCCGGTGCCCTCCGGCGGCGCGGCGCCGACGTAGCGCGTCGTCCTGGCGTCGTTCGGGAGCTGAAAGGCGCCCGGCGGGAGCCCTGAGCCGGACTCGTCGCCGGCGCCGGCAGGCAGCTCGGTGACGTCGCCGGGGATGTTCACCACGGCCCAATGCCAGAAGCCGAGAACCGTGGGCGCTTCGGGGTCGACCATGGTGACCACGAAGCTCTGCGTCGCTGACGGGAAGCCGCTCCAGGAGAGCTGCGGGGAGACGTCCTGGCCGCCGGCGCCGAAGATGCCGCTGACCTGCGGCATCGCCAGCTTCTCGCCCTCCTTCAGGTCGCTGCTGGTCAGTGAGAATGTGGCCGCTGGGGGCAGGTTGTCGTACGGGTTCCAGCTCATATGGCTTCTCCTGTTCTTAAAGTCGTATGGATTGGAGAGTGATTGTTGTCTCGGTCTGCGGAGCGTCGAGCGCTTCGTACTTGGCCGGCGGGGTGTCGCCGCGTGACTCGTGCAGGCGGGCGTTGTTGAACCACCCGGGTCGAGAGCGGGGGGTCAGATCTTCCATTGACACCTTCCCTAGCGTGCCAGACGAGATGCAAACACCAGCCGCCGCGACCGACCTGGCGGGCGCGGCCCGCTCCGGACCAGCCGCAGAACCATCGAGGCGTCCCGCTACCGCGGAAGGTTGTCATGGTCGCGAAGCGACCGGACTTTCCGCCGTGATGGAGGCGGCGGGAATCGAACCCGCGTCCGCGGACGCACCGGTCAGAACGTCTACAAGCGTAGTCCGCGCTTTAGCTTCGACCGCCGGCCGGGGGCGGACGCCCTACCGACGGCCTAGCCATCCTTGATTGTCGCGCTTTGGGCGATTGGCTCTCCCTCCGCGCCGAGCCCGTTGGTTGGCGCCGCTACCCGAACCACGGGCCGAATCCGGAGCGACGTCGCTACCTAACTAGGTTAGGCGGCGAGTGCGAGATCGTTCTTCGCACTTGCTTGTTTGCCGGTGGATTTACGAGGCCAACCGGCGACCTCGGCTTGCAGCTCTGCCGGAGAACCGACCACGTCGAAACCAGGTCGCCCCCGTATGTCTTTCCAGCCTGATTTTAGCCGCTATCTGCGGCTCTTGAGGGCGCGCTCCATCTGGCGGTCGGCATCCCGCTTCGCGATGTCGCGCCGCTTGTCGCGGCCTTCCTTGCCGCGGGCCAGCGCCAGCTCGACCTTGGCCCGGCCGTTCTTGAAGTAGAGCTTCGTCGGCACGAGCGTCAGGCCGCGCTGGGCGACCTTGCCCGCGAGCGAAGCCGCCTCCTTCTTGTGCAGCAGGAGCTTGCGGTCTCGATCCGGATCGTGATTCGCGATGTTCCCTTGCTCGTAGACGGAGATGTGGGCTCCCACGAGCCAGGCCTCGCCGTTTCGCAGGTCTGCGTACGCCTGCTGAAGGGAAGCCCGGCCGTCCCGGAGCGATTTGACCTCGGTGCCGGTGAGGACCAGCCCGGCCTCCACCCGCTCCAGCAGGTGGTAGTCGTGCCGGGCACGCCGGTTGTCAACGATGAGCCTTTCGCCGGATTTGGTCATGCTGCCGTCGAGTGTAGAGCCGTGGACAGGGCCGCTAGAATCGGGGCCTGTCACTGGACAGAAGAACGCAGGTTTTCAGGTGAAGAGACTGGGGGTCAGACGAGAGACTCTTGCCGCGGCTGCGGTTGTGTTGGCGCTGCTCGCGGCCGGAGGAGCGCTCGCCTTCGCCGTCACTGCAGGGGCAGCGCCTCAGGGCGCACTCCAGGAAACGACGGTCCCCTCGCCGACTGACACCGGGCCGACGCCCGATCCAGCTCCTGCTCCCCAGCCTGCCCCGAAGCCCGCGCCCAAGACGACAACCCAACCGAAGTCGGCCCCGACGCCGCACCGGACGTACACAGCGCCCAGAACGTACAGCGCGCCCACGAGGACCTACAGCACGCCGGCCTACACGCCTCCACGCGCGACGGCGACCCATGCCAGCAAGCCCCGGAAGCACAAGGCCGCCCTCAAAAAGACGCGTCCGGCCAAGAAGCCTGCGGTCACGACGTCGACTCCGGCGGAGACGACGCCCGTGCCAGCGGCGCTCGTTCCGGTCGGAGTGACGCGGGCTCGGTCGTCGCCAAACGGTGACCATGCGATGACGAGCGTTCTCTTCATTGCCGGTGTGACTTTCGCAGCCCTTCTGTTCTTGCTGGCCGCCGCCGTGCCGGGAACGCCGGCGCGATTCACCCCCGTCGGGCGGGTCGTCTTCGCGCACCAGCAGGACCTCGTGCTGGTCGGTGTCGCGGCGTTCGTCATCACCGTCTTCGTCTACGTCCTCACGGGGCACGGACTGTGATTCGCCGACTCCTCTACTGCGTCTTGTTCTTGGCCTTGGGGCCGATCGGCTACGCCGCCAGCGCTCCAGCTTTGCCTGCGCCTTTCTCGTGGCTCGATCGGCCGTCGGCGAAAACCACTACAGGTACGACTACAACTGACACGACATCGACCGACACGACATCGACCGACACCACATCGACCGACACCACATCGACCGACACAACAACAACTGACACCACGTCGACGGACACGACGACGACCGACACGACAACAACTGACACGACATCGACCGACACCACGACGACCACCACCTCGACCACCGATACGACTTCCACGACCAGCAGCACGACATCGACGACCGGTACGACGACGACGTCCAGCACGTCGAGTACGTCGAGTACGTCGACGACCGTTCCTTCCCCAGAGCCCGTTCCTCCGCCACCTCCTCGCACCACAACGGTTGCTCCCACCACCACTGCTTCGCCAACTTCGCCAATTCCTCCGAGCGTTCGGAACCTCAGTGCCGTCGTGGGTGATAGGTCCGTGAAACTGACCTACGAGATCCCGGCTGGCGTGGACCATGTAGTGATCAAGCGCCGGGTACGCGATGGCGCCGAAGAGCTCGCTTATAGCGGGAACCGGAATACCTTCACCGATCGGGGACTCTCGAATGGGATCGAGTACCGATACGTCGTCATCTGTGTGAACGATGCGGGGGACGAATCGGCAGGGGTGGCGATCGTTCTCGTGCCCAGGCGGAATCTCCTGCGCTCGCCGAAGGATGGAGCCCGCTTACGGAAGGCCCCGAAGCTGGCCTGGGCTCGAGACGCAGAGGCCAGCTACTACAACGCCCAGCTGCTTCGAAACGGCGTGAAGATCCTCAGCGTTTGGCCCAAGCGGCCCTCTTACAAGCTCGAGAAGAGCTGGACCTTCGAAGGCCACAAGTACAAGCTCAAGGCCGGCGTCTACCAGTGGTTCGTGTGGCCCGGCTACGGGCCGCGGGCTCAGGTCGTCTACGGCCAGATGCTCGGCTCGAGAAGCTTCCGGATCCTCGGCTGAGCCCGGCCTAGCGGCCCGAGAGCGCCATCCAGCGAAGCGTGCCCGCGAGGCTCACGATCGGCAGGATGGAGAGTGGGACGGCGAACGTCAGGGAGAGCATCACTTGCTCCCGCTGCTGATGATCAGCCCCAGCCCGGCGAGGACGAGGAGGGCGATGAGCGCCAGTGCTATGAAGATCCGCTTCTTCATGTCCACGATTCTCAGTCACAGGACGGGCGAAAGCGTTACGGTCTTCCGTACTTCGACGTGCGGTCTGCATGTGAAAGCTCGACCTTCCCCTCGGGCTTCTCGATCTTCTCGACCAGCACCTCGATCGGGTCGCCAAGCCGGAACGAGCCACCCCCACGCCGGCCGACCAGGGCCGTTCCGAGCTCGTTGAGCTCGAAGTAGTCGCCCCCGAGCCGGCGGGCCGGCAGGTAGCCCTCGAAGACCTCGCCGAAGCGGACGAAGAGCCCGGAGCCGATCGCGCCGATGATCTCGCCCTCGAACGGATCGTCCCAGCCGCGCTCGTAGAGCGTCGCGTCCAGCACCCAGGCGAGACAGAGCTCGTCCGCGAGGTACTCGACCTGGGCCGCTTCCCGCTCGCGGGCGGAGGTGTGCTCTGCAAGCCCGTCCAGCTCGTCGGGCGGTGCCTCGTCGGCGAGGCCAAGCTCCCGGAGCAAGGCACGGTGGACGACAAGGTCGGGGTAGCGTCGGATCGGCGACGTGAAATGGCAATAGGCCGGACTCGCCAGGCCGGAGTGACCGAGGTTCTCGGGGTGGTAGCGGGCCTGCTTGAGCGAACGGAGGACGAGCGCAGGGAAAGCCTCGCGACCGCGGCCGGCCCGTCGGACGTACTCCGTGACGCGGTCGCTGATCTCACCGGCCAACGCCGCTGCGCTCGCCGGCGACAGCTGAGCGGGTGCCGGAGGCGTCGGCACCTCGAGGTCGGCGAGTTTCTTCAGCAGAAGCTCGATCGCCTGCGGGTCGGGCCGCTCGTGGACCCGGTACAGCGTCTGGCGCCGACGGCTCGAGAGCAGCTGCGCCACTGCCTCGTTTGCAGCGATCATCAGCTCCTCGACGAGGCGGTGCGCGGTCGGCTCGGATTCCTGCCACGCGCGCGCGACGCCTCCCTTGCCGTCGAACTCGAAGTTGATCTCCGGGCTCTCGATTCGAAGCGCGCCGCGCGCGAAACGCCGATCGCGCATCGCGGCGGTCAGCCGGTCGGTCAGCTCGAGGGCGGCCGCGACCTCGCGCTCGGCGTCCCGCCGTTCGGCTTGCCCGTAGGTCAACCTGCCCTTGCTGCGAATGACGGAGCGATAGAAACGCGGCGGGCCCGCTGGAGGCATTTCGACCGTGACACAGAGGCGATCCTGGTGCGGCCGCAGGCTGCAGCGGTCTTCCGAGAGCTCGGGCGGCAGCATCGGCGCGACCCGGCCGGGGACGTACGTGGAGAACGCACGCGTTGCAGCCCCGTGATCGAGTGGCGCGCCGGGCGGCAGGTAGGCGGAAACGTCAGCGATGTGCACCCACGAGCGGATGCCGCCGTCCTCCTGCTGCACCGCGATCGCGTCGTCGAAGTCCTTTGCCGTCTCCGGGTCGATCGTGAAGCACAGCTGGTCGCGCAGGTCGACGCGGTCGGAGATGTCTGGCTCCGGGGCTTCGTAACGCTCGAACTCCGTGCGGGCGCCTGTGTGGACGAGCAATCCTTCGAGCACCGTTTCGATGTCGCTCGCCCGGCCGAGCTCGCGCACGACACGCGCTCGCCCGCGTCCGGTCCGGACCAGGACCAGATCGCCGGGCCGGATGCCGCCGCTGCCCTTCCGGTCGATCGGAACGGGAACGTTCGGGACGAAGAACGGCTCGCCGACGAACTGCTTGCCGCGCCGGTCGACCTCGACGACTAGGAGGTCGGACAGCTAGACCTGCAGGAAGCGGCGGATCGTCAAGCCCGAGCCGGCGGCGCCCAGCAGAAGGCCCGTGCCGATCAGGATCAGCGCGTTCAGCGAAAACGTGAGCGAGTTGACGTCGCTGCCCGCGATCAGCGGTCCGGTGTGGAGCAGTGACGGCAGCGCGATCTCCTTGCCCAGGATCAGGAGCAGGACCGCCCCGACCGCACCGGCCACTCCGCAGAGCAAGCCTTCGAGCATGAACGGGCCGCGCACGAACCAGTTCGTCGCGCCGACGAGCTTCATCACCTCGATCTCACGGCGACGCGAGAAGATCGACAGCCGAATCGTGTTCGCGATCAGGAGCGTCGACGCCAGGAGTAGGAGGATGACGGCGATGACGAAGAAGATCTCGATCACGTGGGCCAGCTTCAGGACTCGATGCGTGGTCTTCTTCCCGTAGTCCACCTTGTCGATCCCGACCGACGGGCTCGCCTTGAACAGCTGAGCCACCTTCTCGATGTCGTCACCGCGCCTCGGCACAACGGTCAGCGCGTTCGGAAACGGATTGGTCGGTAGGGCGCTGACCTCCTCCGGGTGCTTCTGCTTCATCAGCTCGAGCGCCCTCGCCTTCGAAACGAAGATCACGTTCTTGACCAGCGGGCTCGAGGTAGCGACCCGAGCCACGGCATCCATCTGAGACTGGCTCGCTTCCTTCGCACAGGTGTCGGTCGTGCAGTAGTAGACGTGCACGACGAGCTCGCGCTTGACGTGGTTGCTCCAGGAGACGACCCACGTCCCGAAGGCGATGAAGAGGCCGAGCAGGAACATGCCGATCAACACGGTCACGGTCGCGGCGAGGGTCGTCGAGAGATTTGCGCCCAGCGAGCGCAGTGACTCCGTGAAGATCAGCTTGACGCGCTCTATGACTCGTACCCTCCGCGCCGCTCGTCGCGAGCGAGGCGGCCCTCTTCCAGCGCGATCACGCGGCGACGCATCTTGTCGACCATCTCGCGGTCGTGCGTGACCATGAGGATCGTCGTGCCGGCGCGGTTGATGCGGTAGAGCAGCTGCATGATCCCGACCGACGTGTCGGGATCGAGGTTTCCGGTGGGCTCGTCGCAGACGAGGAGCGGCGGATGGTTGACGAATGCCCGGGCGATCGAGACCCGCTGTTGCTCACCGCCCGACAATTCGTCGGGCAGGGAGTTCATCTTGTGCGAGAGGCCGACCATGTTCATGACCTCGGGCACCTTGCGACGGATGTTGTTCGCGTTCTCGCCCTGCACCTTGAGTGCATAGGCGACGTTCTCGGCCGCGGTCCGCGTTGGCAGGAGCTTGAAATCCTGGAAGACGCAGCCGACGTTCCGGCGCAGCTTCGGAACGCTCGAGCGGCGCAACCGCGTCAGGTCGCGGCCACCGACGACGATGCGGCCGCGGGTCGGCTCGAGCTCCTTCAAGAGCAGGCGGATGATCGTGGACTTCCCGGAGCCTGAGGCGCCGACGACGAAGACGAACTCGCCCTTCTCGATCACGAAGGAGACCTCGCGTAGAGCCGTGACGTCCGGGGCGTAGATCTTGGTCACCGACTCGAAGACGATCATCGAGCTGGGGCCCGCAACCTGGGCCTCGGTCGGCTGTGGCCCGGGCAGCGCCCCCGCGGGAAGCTCTTCTGTCTGAAGGGTTAGGTCCGACACCGGGTCATTAGAGGGGGGCGCAGGTCCTGGGCGCGCACCGGCCTGGAATTGCAGCCAGTCTAGCGAAAGGCTCAGACGTGCTTTCCCGCCGCTCTCGCCAGCAAGTAGGCGTGGATGAACGGATCGAGATTCCCATCGAGCACGCCCTGGGCATTACCCGCTTCGTAATCCGTGCGGTGGTCCTTTACGAGCTGGTACGGGTGCAGGACGTAGCTGCGGATGGGATTGCCGCCGAAGCCCATGCTCACCACGCCTCGTTCCTTCGCCAGCTCCTGCTCCCGCTCCTCCTCGGCCAGCTCCGCCAGCCGTGATTTGAGGATGCGCAGCGCAGTCTGCTTGTTCGCGGTCTGCGAGCGCTCGTTCTGGCACTGCACCACCACTCCCGTCGGCAGATGGGTGATGCGAACGGCGGAGTCGGTCTTGTTCACGTGCTGCCCGCCGGCGCCCTGTGCGCGGTACGTGTCGATACGCAGATCGTTCTCGTCGAGCTCGACGTCGCCGTCCTGCGAGAGGAGCGGAGCGAGAATGACCTGGGCGAACGAGGTGTGGCGGCGGTGCGCCTGGTCGAACGGGCTCAGCCTGACGAGGCGGTGCTTGCCGCGCTCGGCTCGAAGGATCCCGTACGCATTCTCGCCTTCGACCGTGAACGTCGCCGATTTGAGTCCCGCCTCTTCACCGGGACTTGCCTCGATCACCTCGGTCTTGAAGCCTCGGTCGTCGGCCCAGCGTTGGTACATGCGGAGGAGCATCTCGGTGAAATCCTGCGCGTCGGTGCCGCCGACATCGGATTGCAGTGTTACGACGGCATCGCCCTGGTCGTACTCGCCGCTGAACAGCGCTTCTTCCTGCAGGCGCGCGAGCTCCTCCCGCAGGGGCGTGATGGAGTCGACGATCTCCTGCTCCATCCCGCCGTCCATCGAGTAGAGCTCCTGCGCGTCTTCGTAGTCGCGCGTGAGCCGGTCGTAGCGCTCGAGCTTGCGCGTGACGCGGGACTGTTCCGTCGAGATCTTGGCCGCGCGCTCCTGGTCGTCCCAGAAGCCCGGCTCGCCCATCTGGGCTTCGAGCTCGGCGCGGCGTGCCGTCAGTGCAGCCGGGTCAAAGGTAATCACGGACCCAGGCCAGCTGGGTCCTGATTTCCTCGAGCTGTTCGCTCAGCGGCTGCGCGCTCTCCTCGGCCACCCGTCGATGGTAGCCAAGGCCACAGACGGTCGGAGACGTGCGGGCGACGGTCGTCCCGACCAGGTCGGAGCGTGCCGCTTGTGGACGAAAAGTCACACACTCGACACGAAGTCCATGTCCAGGCGGGACACAGCGGCCACGGCCCTGCGGGCCGTGGCCGGGGACAGACCCCAGACGTGGCACAACGTGACGGGGCCGGAACATCCGCCGCGAATGCCGGCTTCGCCGGCGTTCGCTGCGTCCGCTTATCCGCTAGCGGCCGCGAACCCGCGCGAAATCATCATGACCCGGCGAAAGCCGGGCCGGACATCGGGCGGTCAGGCCGGAGTCCGCGCGGCTAAGCGCCGTGACACTTCTTGAACTTCTTGCCGCTCCCGCACCAGCACGGTTCGTTGCGGCCGATGTTCTCCTTGTCCGACTTGACGATCGGACGGGGGGCCCCGGCGGTCGACGTCGTCCCGCCGCCGGTCATCGCCAGCGTCGCGGTCGCGCCGCCCGCACCGCCGCCCGCGGCGGCGATCGCTTCCGCGCCGGCCAGGGACTCGTGCTCGTACTGGAGCCCGCCGCCGTTCATCGCCTGGCTCTGCTGCGCTCGCTGTAGCTCGTCCGCCTCTTCCGGCGCGAGCTGCGCATGGAAGAGCGTGAGGACGACCTCTTCGTGGATCGCCAGGCCGAGCGCCTGGAACATGAGGTGCCCCTCGTGCTGGTATTCGACGAGCGGATCCTTCTGGGCCATGGCCCGGAGGTGGACGCCCTCGCGCATGTAATCCATCCCGTCGAGGTGCTCGCGCCAGCGCTGGTCGACGACCTGCAGGATCACGAAGCGCTCGAGCTCGCGCATGAGCTCCGGCGTCAGCTCTTCCTCCTTCGCCTTGTACTCGTCGCGCGCGTCGAGCTGAAACTCCTCCACGAGCGACTCGCGGGAAATCTCCCCGAGCTCTTCCTGCAACTCGTCGACCGTGATCTCCGTCTCGTAGAGCGTCGCCATCTGCTTGACGAGTCCTTCGAGATCCCATTCCTCGGAGTACTCCTCCTGAGTGAATTCGGCGACCGTCGCCTCGACGACTTCGTCGATCCACTTCAGCACCTCTTCTGACATGTCCTGGCCCTCGAGCACCTGGCGCCGCTGTTCGTAGATCACCTCGCGCTGGGTGTTCATGACGTTGTCGTACTTGAGGACGTTCTTGCGGGCGACGAAGTTCTGCTCCTCGACCTTCTTCTGGGCGCCCTCGATCTGGCTGGAGAGGATCTTCGCCTCCATGGGCTGGTCTTCGGGGATCTTGAAGCGCTCCATGATCCGCTTGATCCGGTCGCCGGCGAAGAGCCGGACGAGATCGTCCTCGCCCGACAGGTAGAAGCGGGACTCGCCTGGGTCGCCCTGCCGACCCGAACGACCGCGGAGCTGGTTGTCGATCCGCCGCGCCTCGTGGCGCTCGGTCCCGAGTACGTAGAGCCCGCCGGCTGCGACGACCCCTTCGCCCAGCTTGATGTCGACACCGCGGCCCGCCATGTTCGTCGCGATCGTGACCGCTCCGCGCTGGCCCGCGTCCTTGATGATCTCCGCCTCGCGCGCGTGCTCCTTCGCGTTCAAGACGTTGTGCGGAATGCCCTGGCGCTTCAGCAGCTCAGACAGGTACTCCGACGTCTCGACCGCGATCGTGCCGACGAGCACCGGCTGGCCGTTCTCGTGGCGCTCCTTGATGTCCCGCATGACCGCCTGGAACTTTCCCTCAGCCGACTTGAAGATGAGGTCGTTGTTGTCGTCACGAGCGACCTCGACGTTCGTCGGGATCTCGACGACGTGGAGGTTGTAGATCTCGACGAACTCCTTCTCCTCCGTCTTCGCGGTACCGGTCATGCCCGCGAGCTTCTCGTAGAGACGGAAGTAGTTCTGGAGCGTGATCGTCGCCAGCGTGACGTTCTCCTCCTGGATCTTCACGCCCTCTTTGGCCTCGATCGCCTGGTGCAGACCTTCCGACCACCGTCGGCCTTCCATGATCCGGCCGGTGAACTCGTCGACGATCTTGACCTCGCCGTCCTGGATGACGTAGTCGACGTCGCGCTTGTAGAGCGACTCCGCCTTGAGCCCCTGGATGAGATGGTTGACGAGCTGCGAGTTGCGCGGGTCGTAGAGGTTCTCGATCCGCAGCGCGCGCTCGACCGCCTCGATCGAGGCCTGCCCCGGCGCCACGGTCTTGTGCTTCTCGTCGTACTCGTAGTCCGCGTCGGGGTTGCCCCCCTTGAGCAGCGGGTCGTGCGGAATGCCCGTCAGCGAGCGCGCGATCCGCGCGAAGTCGTAGTAGATCTGCGCCGCGGTCTCCGGCTCGCCGGAGATGATCAGCGGCGTGCGCGCCTCGTCGATCAGGATCGAGTCCACCTCGTCGACGATCGCGTACGCGTGGCTGCGCTGCACGACCCCGTCGAGGCTGACTGCCATGTTGTCGCGCAGATAGTCGAAGCCGAATTCGGAGTTCGTGCCGTACGTGATGTCGCACCCGTAGGCGGCCTGGCGTTCGGCGAACGGCATCATGTTCTCGATCGAGCCGACGGTCATCCCGAGCCGTTCGTAGACGCCGCGGTTCCATTCGGCGTCGCGTTGCGCGAGGTAGTCGTTGACCGTGACGAGGTGGACGCCTCGGCCCTCGAGCGCGTTGAGGTAGAGCGCGAGGCTTGCGACGAACGTCTTGCCCTCGCCCGTCTTCATCTCGGCGACGTCTCCCTCGTGGAGGACGATCCCGCCCATCAGCTGGACGTCGAACATCCGCTGGTCGGACTCGCGGAGGCGCGCCTCGCGAACGGCCGCGAAGGCCTCGAAGAGGAGCTCCTCGAGCGTCTCGCCGTCCTCGAAACGCTGGCGGAACTCGACCGTCTTGTCCCGAAGCTGCTCATCCGAGAGCTCCCGGAACTCGGGCTCGATCGACGTGATGTAGGCCGCTTGCTCGGCCAGCCGCTTCATGCGCCGGCCCTCGCCGACGCGCAGGATCTTTTCGAAGGAGCCGAGCTGGGAGGACATCGTCGGACCTAGGGTACCGGCTGCCTGGATCGCCACTGAGTCAGCCGAAATGCTTCTGGAGGCAGGCGTCGGCGCGGCTGACGGCTGCGCAGCTCACGCCCCTTCACACAGCTCTTCCCTTATTAGAGCTGATCGACTCGGACTTCCCAGAGCGGGCCGTCGAGACGAGTCGCGCGGATCACCGCGTCGCCCTTCGCCAGCTGCTCGAGCTCCGGCATCGTCCCGAAGGAACGGTTCCCGTCGACGACCAGGGTCTTCTCGTCACCTCTCAGCACCAGCTCGACCTCGTCGCCGCCCGGCTCCGGCAACTCGACGACGCCGATGCCGTGACCGGCCACGGCCCATTGCGTCTCGCCGCGCCTGATCGCCGTCGCGCGATACGGCCGCGCTACTTCCTGCTCGATCGCGTCCGCCAGGGCGGTGAAATCGCCCTCGCCCTCCTCGACCAGCAG
This sequence comes from Actinomycetota bacterium, assembly GCA_005885245.1. Lineage (GTDB taxonomy): Bacteria > Actinomycetota > Thermoleophilia > Gaiellales > Gaiellaceae > 3-1-20CM-4-69-9. The sequence goes on from VAWR01000105.1 coordinate 12,935, forward strand.
TGAACCGTCCTCGAGCGCAACGAACACTGCATTCGCACCCTCCAGGTCGGGGGCCTCCGCGGTGACGACTGCATCGTATTGCCGCTCCCGCGGCACGCCATGGATACCGGTCTCCGAGATGGCGCCTGTGTAGAGCGGTGCCGCGGTGCGCTCCGCGAGACCGCCTTCCTCGGCAAGCCGCTCGTGCAGCGGCTTGCGCCGGAACAGGCCCACTAACCCACTAACCCGACGGCTCGATCAGCCCGTAGCCGCCGTCGCGCCGACGGTAGAGGACGTTGATCTCTCCGGACTCGTCGCTGCGGAAGACGAAGAAGTCGTGTCCGATCAACTCGAGCTGAAGCGCGGCCTCTTCGGCGCTCATCGGCTTCACGGAGAACTGCTTCGTCCTGACGATCCGCGGGCCAGCCTCTTCCTCATCGGCGGGAATGCTCATCGAACCTCCGGGCGGAATGCCGTTGTCACGTACTTGCCTGCCCCTGCGCTTACCGCGGGCGTGCTCCACCTGGCGCAGCAGCTTCTCGGTCAGCTGGTCGATCGATGCTCTCATGTCGGTCGAGGCCTCCGTGACGCGGAGCGTCGGTCCTTTCGTCCGGACAGTCACCTCAGCCACCTGGTTGTCGGCGATCGAAGGGTTCTTCTCGACGCGAAGCTCGAGCTCGACCTCAGCCAGGTCGTGAAGCTGACGGTTGAGCTTGCGCATCTTCTCCTCGGCGTACCGGCGAATCGTGTCGCTGACCTCGACGTTCTTGCCCTTCACCTGAAGTCGCATGCGCCTCCTCGTGAGCCGGGAATCTCACCCTAGCGCACGCGAATCGTGCGAGCGAACGTCACGACCTCGACCCGTCTGGCACCCTCTTTTCGCAGCGCCGAGGCCGCGGAATCGACCGTCGCGCCGGTCGTATAGACGTCGTCCACGAGGGTGACACGCGTCGGGACGGACCCACTCGCGCGGAACGCACGGGCCACGTTCCGTCGCCGGTCCGACTGCCTCAGGCCGCGTTGCCTTGCCGAGCCGCGCGTGCGGCGGAGCAGCGGCTCGCAAGGAAGCAGCCACAGGTCGGCGAGCTCCGCAGCCAGGTGCTCGGCGGCGTGGCCGCGCCTCAGGCGCCGGTCCGGATCGCCAGGCACGAAGGCGATGCAGGCCGTATCGGGCCGGGGCAGAGCCCCGGCGACGACCTCGGCCGCCCAGGCGGCCAGCCTACGAAGGCCACGCTCCTTCCAGGCGGCGACGACGTGACGTACCGGATCGTCGTACTCGACAGCCGCGCGTGCTCGCGCGAAGGCGAGCCGCCGACCAGCGCATTCGGCACAACGGCGGACCGGCCACGCGGTCGGGGCTCCGCAGCGTTCGCAGAGCGGCGGCGAGATTCCGCGGAGTTTTGCCGTGCAGCCGGAACAGACCTGTCTGCCGGGACGCGAACAGACGAGGCAGCGCTGCGGCAGCAACAGGTCGAGCACAGCCGAAAGACGCTAGGACGTGACGCGTGCCGCGTTCGTCTCAGCTAGGCGAATATTCGGCGCGCTCGGGCAGGCCGTTACGGCGCCGCATTCGGTTGTCGGCTTCGAGCAGCTGGTTGCGGTCGCCGATGTCGTACCAGTCTCCCTCGAAGCGATACGCATAGACCGGCGCGCGCCGGTGCAGCCAGGCGACGTAGTTCCCGGGCTGATCCGGCGGATTGCCTTCGGCGAGGTACGTCGCGATCAGACGCACATGCTCGCGCTCGTAGAAATAGGTCGCCGTCGCGCAGAGCGTCGTCGCTGGATTCTCAGGCTTCTCGATGAAGTCCGTCACGCGGTCGTTTTCGTCCACGTCGACGATGCCGTACTGCTTCGCGAGCTCGGGATCGCCCACGTCGAACACGGCGATGCAGCTGCCGTCGCGTGCGCGCCAATACGCCTCGTAGTCGTCCAGCGAGTAGTCGAAGAGGTTGTCTCCTGCGATCACGAGCAGATCGTCGTCGAGACCGACGAACTGGATGTCGCCGATCGCTCCGAGCCGCTCCTCGTTGGACGTCGTCGCGTCGTTGTGCACGACCACGTCCTTCCCTTCGGCCCACCGCGCGAAGTCCTCCGCGAAGCGTGCGTTCGTGACGAGGTGTATCTCCTCCGCACTCGTCTCCTCGATCCGGTCGAGGATCCAGTCCACCATCGGACGGCCGCCCACGGGCAGGAGCTGCTTCGGGGTCGAGTCGGTGAGCGGCCGCAGTCGAGTCGCGTAGCCCGCGGCGAGGATCAGCGCCTTCATGCGAGCGCCGCGAGCGACTGCGCGTACGGCGCGCGCTGAACGCCGAGCTCGGTCACGATCGCAGCGATCAGCCCGGCCGGCGTGACGTCGAACGCTGGATTGCGCGCGGCGAAGCGTGCCGTGATCTCCGAGCCTGCGCGCTCTTCGATGGGAATCTCGGCACCGGTCGCAGTGGCGAGGTCGACCGTCGAGGTCGGCGCGACGACGTAGAGCGGTAGCCCGTGATGCGCGGCCAGGACCGCGAGCGAGTAGGTGCCGATCTTGTTCGCGGTATCGCCGTTCGCCGCGATGCGGTCCGCGCCCGTGACGACGCAGTCCACCTCGCCGGAGGCCATCAGCGCGGCCGCAGCCGAGTCGGCGATGACCGCGTACGGGACGCCTGCCGCTTCGAGCTCCCAGGCGGTCAAGCGGGAGCCCTGCAGGAGTGGCCGGGTCTCGTCGACCCAGACCCGTTCGAGCAGGCCGAGTTCCCACGCGGTCCGAAGCGCGCCGACCGCGCTCCCGTAGCCGCCGGTCGCAAGGCCTCCCGCGTTGCAATGGGTCAGCGCACGCGTGCTCGGACCGAACAGCTCCGCGGCGTGCGCGGCCATCGCGCGGCAACGCCCGACTTCGTCCTCGTGCAAGGCGCGCGCGCGGGCCGGCGTGGGCTCGTCACGCATCTGCCCGAGGGCCCATGCCAGGTTGACCGCAGTCGGCCGCGTCGCGGCCAGCGCGGCGGTCGCAGCGTCGAGGTCCTCCCCATGCTCGGCGGCGAGCGCCAGGCCGTACGCCGCCGCGATGCCGATCGCAGGCGCGCCGCGAATCGCGAGCTCGTCGATCGCGGTGACAAGGTCGCCCACGGTCCTGCACTCCAGCTCGACGACGTCGTCCGGGAGCCGGCGCTGATCGAGGAGGACGACCTTGGGGCCGTCCTCCTCGTACCGAACGATGTCCTCGGGGCCTAGGTGCCTTCGTCCCACGAGGCCAGGTACTTCTCCTGCTCCTCCGTGAGCTTGTCGATCTCGACGCCCATCGTCTCGAGCTTCAAGCGCGCGATCTCTCGGTCGATCTCCTCGGGCACGGGGTACACGCGCCGCTCGAGCTCGGCGGCGTTCTGGATCGCGTATTCCGCGGACAGGGCCTGGTTCGCGAAGGACATGTCCATCACCAGTGCCGGGTGACCCTCCGCGGCTGACAGGTTGACGAGGCGGCCGTCGGCGATGAGATACACGCGCCGGCCGTCGGCAAGGGTGAACTCCTGGACGAGGGACCGCGCTTCGCGCGTCTGCCTCGCGAGAGCCTTCAGCGCCGGGATGTCGATCTCGACGTTGAAGTGTCCGGTGTTGGCGAGGATCGCGCCGTCCTTCATCCGTTCCATGTGCTCCTTGCGGATGACGGATTTGTCACCGGTCGCAGTGCAGAAGATGTCGCCGATCGGCGCTGCCTGCTCCATGGTCAGGACCTCGTAGCCGTCCATGCTCGCCTCGAGCGCCCGCATCGGATCGACCTCGGTGATGATCACGTGTGCGCCCATGCCGCGCGCGCGCGAAGCGACTCCGCGACCCACCCAGCCGTAGCCGGAGACGACGAAGCGCTTGCCGGCGAGCAACACATTGGTTGCGCGGATGATCCCGTCGATTGTCGACTGGCCGGTGCCATACCGATTGTCGAACAGGTGCTTCGTCTGCGCGTCGTTGACGGCGATCACCGGAAAGCCGAGAGCGCCGTCACGCTCGAGTGCCTTGAGCCGGATCACGCCGGTAGTCGTCTCCTCGGTACCGGCGATGATGTCGCCGAGCTGTTCGCGCCGGGCGGAGTGGAGGACGCCGATCACATCGGCGCCGTCGTCCATCGTCAACTGCGGCTTGTGGTCGACGGCTGCTTCGATGTGCGCGTAGTACGTGTCGTTGTCCTCGCCCTTGATGGCGAAGACTGCGATGTCGTACTCCTCGACGAGCGCCGCAGCCACGTCGTCCTGGGTCGACAGCGGATTGGAGGCGCAGAGCACGACGTCCGCGCCACCGGCCTTCAGAGTACGCGCGAGGTTCGCCGTCTCCGTCGTCACATGCAGACAGGCCGAGATCCGGTACCCGGAGAGCGGCTGCTCGCTGTCGAAGCGCTCGCGGATGGCGGCGAGCACGGGCATCTGGCGGTCGGCCCACTCGATGCGGCGCACGCCTTCCGGCGCCAGCGCAAGATCCTTCACGTCATGCCGTTTGGTCGTAGCCATTCAGTCCTCTCGTTGGTGTCGCTGTCGGGGCTAGGCGGCGAGCAGTCGCTCGTGCTTGCGCTGCTCCCAGTCGAGGGCGGACAGCCGAGTCCCCGCGAGCCACGTCTCGACGGCAGCCCGCAGGGCCGACTCGCGCTCGAGCCTAGCTGCGAACGCGACATCGGTGAGCTCGACGGCGAAGCGGGCGCGTAGCTCGCGAAGCGACCGAAGCTGGTTGAGCTCGAGCAGCCCGTAGGCGCGGTAGCCGTTGGCAGTTCGTTGCGGCACGACCAGCTCGACCGCCTCCAGGTAGCGCAGCATCCGTGGCGACCAGCCCGTCTGGGCGGCCGCCTCCCCAACTGTCATCCCCTGCATCCGGGGAACCTTATCACAGTTATGTCAAGGTGCGGAGGTTCCCTCCCGGCCGTAGCGGTCCTCGAGCCGGACGACGTCGTCCAGGTGCGGCGTCGAGACCTCGAGGATGGTCGTGTCCTCGATCGCCGTGAGGCGATGGACGGTCCCGGGCCGGAAATGGAAGCAGGCGCCGGCCGAGATCACCTCCTCGCTCAACACCGGGTCTCCGGCGGAACCGAGCTCGAGCCTGGCGCGTCCCTCGTGGACGAGCCACGACTCGTCTTTCACCCGGTGGAACTGCAGGCTGAGCGACTCGCCCGCCTTGATCAAGAGGACCTTCCCGACGTAGTGCTCGGTCTCGGCCCAGATCAGCTCGGAGCCCCAGGGCTTCTCGACCTTGCGCGGCTCGAACTCCCAGGCGCCGAGCCCCTCGAGGTTCGGTGAGTCCACGCTCACGTGCCGACTCTATGCCGAACGCGAAGCGCTCCGTCCGCGGAGGCGCGTGACGCCCGTCCGCGAAGCGGACGCGTGGAGAGGGTCTGGGGAACCGGGAGGTTCCCCAGGTCAGCTGCGATTGCGGGCCAGGCTTGGACGCAGCTCCGGATGCGCCGCGTAATGGCCTTCGGCGCGTTCGAGGTCCTTCGGAGTATTGACCGTGATCCAGAGGCCTTCGTGCCGAAAGGCGAACAGCTTGCCCTCGTCCGCGAGCTCGGGGAACGTGGACAGCTCGTGGTCGCCGCGCTCAGGCAGACGCGCGAGCGCCTCGTCGTCCAGGACATAGACGCCGGCGTTGACCCAGTGCGGCAGGCGCGGCGCCTCGCGGAAGCCGCTGATCCGAAACTGCGACCTGAGCGGCGCGACCACGATCGTCGCGGCGGCCCGGTCGTGTTCTTCGTGTGCGTCCAGCAGCGCACGGAGGTCGACGTCCGTCAACTCGTCCCCGTTCAGCGCGTAGAGCGGACCCGACTCCTCACGCTGCTCCGCCGCAAAGCGGATCCCTCCCCCACGCCCGAGCGGCTCGGGTTCGGCAACGGCGACGATCTCGGCGCCAAGCCCGGACAGCTTCGCCTTGAACAGCGCCGCCTGGCCCGCCGCGCAGCTGACGATCACCCGATCGACGCCCGCACGGACGAGCTGCGAGACCTGGTACTCGGCGAGCGGATGTCCGGCGATCGGGACGAGCGCCTTCGGGTGGCCGCGGGCGGCGTCCCCCAGCCGCGTCGCCTGCCCGCCCGCGAGGATTATCGCTTCCACTTAGGGCGAGACCCGGGTCTCGGGTTCCGCCGTCTCAGGCAGCCCCTCGAACGGCGAGCTGGGCCGGCCGATGCCTTCGTAGGCGAACCCGGCGCGCCTAGTCTCGGCAGGGTCGAGCAGGTTGCGCCCGTCGATGATCAGCGGTCGCGCCATCGCCTCGCGCGTCTCCGCCGACGCAAGCTCGCGCAGCTCTTCCCACTCGGTCACGATCACCGCGGCGTCGGTCCCTCGCACCGCGTCGAGCACCGTGTCGCAGAGCACCGCGCCCTTCATCAGCTCCCCGGGACGCGCCACCGGATCCCAGGCCCTCACCTCCGCGCCTTCGGCGAGAAGCCGGGAGGCGAGCACGAGGGAGGGCGCCTCCCGCATGTCGTCCGTGCCGGCCTTGAAGGCGAGCCCGAGCAGCGCCACCTTCTTGCCCCGCAGCTTGCCCAGATGCTTCTGCAGCTTCTGGATCACGCGCCGCTTCTGTAGCTCGTTGACCTCGATCACCGCCGCGAGCAGCTGGAAGTGGTAGCCGGAGTTCGACGCCAGCTGTTTGAGGGCGAGCGAGTCTTTGGGAAAGCAGTTGTGCGTTACGAGGCCGCCGCTCGTGACAAAAGTGTGGAGATCCTGAACGTCAAGGGAGTAAACGGCTCCGGCGAAGGGTCGGCGGGCTACGTCGACAACACGAACCCACGTCGTCTCCTCATTCCTCTTGTAACCAGTGGGAGAAATCCTTTTTGTCCGAGAGCCGAGAGAGGCGATGATTGTTCCGCGGTCGACTTCCGGAACGAAGTCCAAGAGCTGCTCAACCTGTGACGCACCGCTGACGCGAATCCAATACGTGTCGCAAGTCGATTTCGCGACCCGACCGACGCGCATTGATGCGACGATCCCGAGGTCGCCCAGTAGACGCAGGGTCCCATCAGCGAGCTCCTGACTGACGGTTCCGTATTCGAGGATGACGCTGGGCCCGCCGTTGACGAACGACCATGAGCCGTCGCCTCGCCACATCCCGGCGAGAAGGGCTCGCTTGTGCTGGGGCGGCGCACTCCAGATCGCGTCCGGAATGCGATGCTCGTAACAATTCGCCCCGACATCGAGCACTGAGAGGAAGAAGCCTGCGAGTATCCGAGAGGAAACGGACACGGTGACAGTCGTTGGTAGGTGCTTCACCGATGCCCTCACCCGCCGCGCCGCCCAGAAGGCATACACCTCCTCGACGAGATCGAACTCATCTCGCGGGTGGAAAGACCACTGGAGTCGGCGACGCGAGCCGTCCCTCGAACAGTGGCCTTCTGCAAGGTAGAGGCCAACGACTCGCCAAAGCGCTTCATCCGCCTCTATTGACGAAGGCACGTACGTTCCATTTCGACAGGTTCCAAGAGTGGCACGGTCGAGCGATAGCCCGACCCGATCGAGCTCGTCGAGCCGAAGGGCGCCGGCGCGCATGATGTCGTGCGAGCGAGCAACTGCTCCCCTGTGATGTGTAAGACGTTCTTGCAAGCCACGCGCCCCGACAGTTTCGAGCGCGAGCGGTGCCGGGCGAACGATCACATCCTCCGGATCGAGATCGGCCGATGGCAGAGCTTCGAGCAGGTCGAACGTCCGAGGCCCGTGTTCTGGCACGCCCAATCTCGCCAGTGGGAGCCAGTCCTGATCCGTTAAGTCCTCGGCCAGCTTGATCCTCTCGCGCGTTACCCAGGGATGATCCAGCGTGCAGCGCACGCGCCTCCCCATCTTCGTTCGGATTTCGAGGACTTCGCCTTCTACTTGACGGCGCGTCATGTTCTCTACGAGTGCCAGCCGCGCCATTCCCGTCCTCGGATCCCAAGCCGCGACCCTCAGCTCATCTCCGTCCTCGACCTCGGCATACAAGCGCTCCAGTTGCACCAGACGGACCTGACCGTTGTGAGAGATGAGCACAGTCTCGTCTCCGGTCAGACAGCTCCCGCCGTAGCCGATGCCGGCGCGGAGGAAGTGGCTCCCGAGCCGGTGGTCGAGGCCAACGCCCTTCGCCACCTCGACGACGTCGGCGCCGACCGCCTCGCAGACGTTTGCGATCTCGTTGATGAACGAGATCCGGGTCATCAGGAACGCGTTCGCCGCGAGCTTGATCATCTCCGCGGACGCGACGTCGGTCACGACGACCGGGGCGTCGATGCTCTCGTACAACGCCTCCACCGCCGTTCCGTCCTCCGGGGCGAACGCTCCGATCACAATGCGGTCGGGATTGACGAAGTCGTGAACCGCGCGACCCTCGGCGAGGAACTCGGGATTCGACACGTAGCCGACGTTGGTGAGGCCGCGAGCCTCGAGGGCAGCGCGAACCTTCTCGCCCGTCCCGACGGGGACGGTCGACTTCATGACGAGCAACCGTCGTCTGTCCACGTGCGGGAGGTCGTCGAGGGCCGTCCAGACATAGGAGAGGTCGGCATCGCCGGAGTACGTGGGCGGGGTCTGCACGCAGATGAAGAGGACGTCCGCGTCGGAGAGCTCGTCCGCGTCGAGCGTGTAGCGGATGCGTTCGCGGTTGCGTTCGAGCACGTCGGGAAGACCGGGCTCGTGAAACGGCATCCGCTCGGCCCGGAGCGCCTCGATTCGCTCGGGAAGTACGTCGCGCACGATCACCTGGTGGCCGAGGTCGGCGAGGCAGCCGCCGGTGACGAGCCCGACCCAGCCCGCACCGAAGACGCCGATCTTCCGAGGTTCCGCCATGCCCACCGGGAAAGCCTACTTTGGCAGCGGCGCGAGCCCTTTCGCAATCGCCAGCATCGTCTCGTTCGAGAGCGAGTCGAGAATCGAGTTCACGACCCAGTAGGTGGCCCCGTCCTTGCGCAGCACGACCATGTGCAGGTGTGCGCCCGCGTAGTAGAGCGCGTATTCGCGACCCTTGATCTTGTGGAGGAAGCTCGGGTCGGCCAGCACGGGCGCGTCGTTCCAGTTCGTCTCCTGAATGCCCCAGTACTCATTCGAGCCGATGCGGAAGGTCAGCCGGACGGCGCGGTGGCCCTTGCTGATGTTGTAGACACGGATCGGCGCGTCGAACTCCAGCCGCGACGAGCTTTCGACGAGCCGGGGCACCTGCAGCCTGAAGCGCACGCGCTTGCGGACCTGCATGAGCAGCGACCGGGTGAGCGCCGCGTTCGGCGTCACCTGCGGGGGCTGTCTGGTCGGCGTCTGGTCGATCGGCGCGGGCGCAATCGACCCGTGGAAGTTCTGGCCGACCACCACCGTCGCCATCGCCCCGTTCGCAAGCCTCGTGAACCTCGCGGGCAAGGGCTGGAGCGCCGCGTCTCCGAACAGGTTCGCGAGGCTGCCTCCGGCGACCTTCGAACGCGGCTGCGCCGGGTCGTAATAGACGGTCGTGCGGAAGTACTGGAAGTTCGGAGCGTTCTGGGGCTTCCCGCTCGCCGGCAGGACGATCTTGTAACCGCGCTGCCCGAGCTCGTAAGCGGCGTTGGACGCGGACCCGGCCACGCCGTTGCCGTTCAGAACGGTCGTCGTGACGTCCCGTGGACGCGGTGCACGCGACCGCCGCTTGATGCCCAGAGTGACGTCGCGGGCCTTCTCCGGCGAGTTCACGTCCGGTTGGACAAAGTCCCGGACGGCGGTGGCGACGCTCTGCGGCGACGCGGACAGCTCGTTCGTCCCCGTCAGGCCTTCGATCTTGGACTGGAAGACGTGACCGCTCGGCAAGCCGTGGGCGAAGTAGACGTAGTCCTTGAGGGTCCGGGGATCGAGCGGCCGGTTTCCACCGCGGCCGACGACGACATTCTTTTCGACCGCGTCGACGATCGAGAAGACCGTGGAGAGATCGAGCTGCGACGAGATCTGCTGCTTCAGCGCCTTGAGGAAGAGCTGCTGCCGGGCGTTGCGGAAGAGGTCCGAATCGAAGTGCCGGTAGCGCACGTAAGCAAGTGCGTTCGACGCGTTCAGGCGCTGGTAGCCCGGGAAGAGATTGATCTTCGAGACACCCGGGCACGTGCTCGGGTCGCACAGGTAGCGATGGTCGACGTCGACCCACACGCCGCCGAGATTGTTGACGAGCTGCGAGAACCCGCGAAAGTTGACCGTGACGAAGTAGTTGATCGGCAGGCCCGTCAGCGCGCGGACCGTCTCGACGCTCCCAACCGCCCCGCACTCGGAGAAGGCGGCGTTGATGCGGTCGCGCACATCGGGATGCCCGGGGCATTTCACCGTCACGATCAGGTCGCGCGGGAACGAGAGCATCGAAAGGGAGTTCGTTCCGGGATCGGCGCGGACGAGGATCAGCGTGTCGGAGCGACCGGTCAGATCGGACTGGAATCCCTTGCGCCGGTCCGTGCCGATCACGAGCGCGATCGTCGGCTGGCCGGGGATCGCCGCATCGAGCCGCTTGGCCGCCGCCCGGTCGGCCTTCGTCTTCGGACTGATCGCCGCGATGAACTCGTGCGTCTTGAGATACGCAGCCCCGGCCGCCCCGCCGGCCACCACGAGCGCCGACAGAATCACCCAGAGCACCACGGTGCGCACCACCTGCCACGCGCTGCGTCCCTGCCGGTCCGGCTGGCGGTAGCGCCGCATCGGCGTGTGCACTCCCGGCGGGTAGATGGCGCGACCGTCGCCGTTCAGGTTCGCGCTCCGCCCCATGCCTCTCTTGAGCGTGGTCTTCATCAGGCCAAGAAACAGGACGGCGCCCGGTTCGAGGGCGCCAGCCGTCCCCGAGGATAGCCGACCCTCCGGCTAGTGGGTCGAGCGACCAGCGTCGCCAACCGTCTCTTCGGCCAGCCAGCGCGCGACCGAGAGGAGGCTGCCGTCCGCTCCATGCGCCAGACGCTGCTCGTCTGCACCGGAACCCCGGTCCAGCAGGCCCTCGATCTCGTCCAACTCGACCGCACAGCCGAGCGCCGATGCGGCCGGCGCCGCCAGCTCGACCAGCTCGCGGACCGCCTCCCGCGCGGGCCGCGGACGATCGCGGCGGAGGTCGACGAGCTCCGCGTCCAGCCCGTGACGTGCGGCGCGCCACTTGTTCTCCGCGATGAGCGTGCGAGGCTGAATGGGCACCGGTCGCTCCGCCACGGTCGCGGCAAGACTCTGTACGAGTGCGGCGATTCCGGCCACGGTCTCGATGCGGGTCTGCGCGTCGCACACGCGTACCTCGATCGTCCCGAGCTTCGGGTGCGGTCGGATGTCCCACCAGATGTACGTGTAGTCGGAGAAGAAACCCGCGGCCTCACCGCGGCGGACGAGCTGCTCGAACTGCGCGAACGAGCTCAGCCGCGGCGGTAAGCCGCTGCGCGGCATCACGTCGAACACCTGGCTGCGCGTGGAGGAGAGACCCGTGTCGTACCCCTGCCAGTACGGAGAGTTGGCCGACAGCGCGAGCAACTCCGGCACCCAGTTCCTGAGCCCGGTCGCCACGCGCACCGCCAGGTCGGGCTCCGGCATCCCGACGTGGATGTGCAGACCGAAGATCGCAACGCGCTCCGCCACCCAGCGGAGCTTCTCGACGACTCCCTGGTAGCGCGGAGTGTCGGTGATCTCCTGGTGTTCCCAGCGCGAGAACGGATGCGTCCCAGCCGAGGCGAGGAGCGCCCCGTGCTGTCCTGCAGCCGCCGTCAGCCGAGCGCGGATCTCCCGCAGCTCGGCCACCGCGTCCGCGGCCCGTTCGTGGACTCCGGTCGCGGCCTCGAGAACGGAGGTCATGAGCTCCTGGCGAATGCGCTCGTCCTGCGCGGCCTGCGCGACCTCGTCGAAGCGGGGAACGAGCTCGTAGCTCTCGGCCGAGAGAAGCTGGAACTCCTCTTCGATCCCGAGGCTGAACAGCGCGCTCGTGCCGAAGGCGTGTTCCACGCTCCGACCGTAGCGGGGCGGTCGGGCGCTACCGCTGCAGGCGCCCGGCGACGAGCTTCGCCAGGCGACTTTCGAGCGACGCCGAGATCGGCTGCATCGGCTTGCCGATCGAGGCGACGAAGAGCATCGCCGTCGCGCGGCCGCGGGCGAAGAAGTAAAAGCTGATCCGCCCGTCGATCGTCGCCGCGGGGCCGGAGACGGAGAACCGGACACGGCCCGAGACGAAGTGCGGCGACGGGCTCTTCATCGCGATCGGACCGCTCGAGAGAATCCGGAGCCGGGCGCCCGAGCCCGAAAGTCCCTGTTTGAAGGCGCTGATCATGCAGCGATTGAATGATTGCCGCGCCACGCGCTGGAAGGCGGCGGTCGCGTGCTTCGTCGTCTGGAAGATCGCCGCGCCCGAGCCCACGAAGCTGCCGTTACGAGAGAAGTCGGGATTCTCCGCCTCGCCCGTCTCGACGAGATCGGACAGGTCGGGCTCCTTGCAGCCCTGAGGGGACGCGACGTTGTCGCCCTGAGACGGCTCGAGGCGCCAGTCGCCGGGGCCCAGGTCGGCGTGGTGAATCCGAATCGCGACGGCCCACGCCTGATCTGCCGGGTTCAACCGCTTCTGCGGGTCGGTCGGCTTGCGCGTGGCCGCGGCTGCCGTCCCAGCGATCAGGCAGGACGAAACGAGGAGAGCCGCGCAGCGCCAGATCACGGTCTTCCATCGGCCGCACTCACTCAGCGGTTCACCGCTTCCTCCCTCGAACGAGTCTCGTAGCCTAGATTCGGCGAGAGCCAGCGCTCGCCTTCCTCGAGGCTCACGCCCTTCCGCGCGGCGTAGTCCTGAACCTGATCGCGGCCGAGCCGCCCGACCGAGAAGTAGCGAGCGCTCGCGTTCGCGAGATAGATCCCGCTCACGGCGGCAGCCGGCATCATGGCGAAGGACTCAGTCAGCTCGAGCCCTGCTTCATCAGCGCCCAGGAGATCGAAGAGCTTGCGCTTCTCCGTGTGGTCCGGACAGGCCGGGTAGCCGAATGCGGGCCGGATGCCACGGAAGCGCTCGGCCAGCAGCTCGTCCCGCGCGAGCCGTTCGGCGGGCTCGTACCATTCGCGGCGCGCGCGTTGATGCAGGTACTCGGCGAAGGCTTCCGCGAAGCGGTCCGCGAGAGCTTTGACCATGATCGCGCGGTAGTCGTCGTGCTCGGCCTCGAAGCGTGCGGCCAGCTCGTCGGCGCCGTGGATGGCGACTGCGAACGCGCCTATGTGATCGTCCTTGGGCCCGACGTAATCGGCCAGGCAGCGGTTCGGCCGTGAGTCGCCGTATGCCGACTGCTGCCGCAGGAAGTTGAACCGCGGCCCTTGCGCGAGCGCGACGTCGTCACCATCGGACCGCGCCGGCCAGTAGCCGTAGACGCCGCGTGCGTGTAACGACCCGTCACGGACGATCTCCTCGAGGAGCCCCTGTGCGTCGTCGTAAAGCTCGCGCGCGGCCGGCTCGGCGAGGATTGCGGGGAACTTGCCCTTCAGCTCCCAGGCGTGGAAGAAGAACTGCCAGTCGATGTACTCGCGCAGGGTCTCGAGCTCGACTTCGACCGTCCTGGCGCCGATGAACGGCGGCGTGGGTAGATCGTCGAAGGGCACCCGCTCCCTGTTCGCGCGCGCCTCGTCGAGCGACAGGAGCGGCTTGCGCTCCTTCTCGGCGTACTGCTCGCGGAGACGATCCTGCAGCTCGCGGTTCTCGTCGTCGAGCTCGAGCTTGCGGGACGGATCGAGCAAGCTCGAGACCACACGCACCACGCGCGAGGCATCCAGGACGTGCAGCGTCGGCTGGGAGTACTCGGGGGCGATCCTGACGGCGGTGTGCTGCTTCGAAGTGGTCGCGCCGCCGATCAGCAGCGGCAATGCGAGCTCGCGGCGCTCCATCTCCTTCGCGACGTTGACCATCTCGTCGAGCGAGGGCGTGATCAGGCCCGACAACCCGACGATGTCACAGCCCTCCTCGAGCGCCGTGTCGAGAATGCGGTCGGCCGGGACCATGACACCGAGGTCGAGCACCTCGTAGTTGTTGCAGCCGAGGACGACTCCGACGATGTTCTTGCCGATGTCGTGGACGTCCCCCTTGACCGTGGCCAGCACGACCTTGCCCTGCGTGCGCCCGGCGGCCTTCTCGTCTTCCATGTACGGCTCCAGATAGGCGACCGCCCGCTTCATCGCCCGCGCGCTCTTCACGACCTGCGGCAGGAACATCTTTCCCGAGCCGAAGAGGTCGCCGACGATCTGCATTCCGTTCATCAGCGGGCCCTCGATCACGTCGAGAGGCCGCGCGTGCGTCTGCCGTGCCTCCTCGGTGTCCTCTTCGATGAAGTCGACGATCCCGTGCACGAGTGCGTGGGAGAGCCGTTCCTCGACCGGCGCCTCGCGCCAGGACAGGTCGCGTTCGCGCTTCGTCCCGTCGCCGGCCACCCGTGAGGCGAACTCCACGAGACGCTCGGTCGCGTCGGAGCGACGATTGAAGATCACGTCTTCGACGCGCTCGAGCAGGTCAGGCTCGATGTCCTGGTAGACGGCCAGCTGACCGGCGTTGACGATGCCCATGTCGAGCCCCGCGGCGATGGCGTGGTACAGGAAAGCTGCGTGCATCGCCTCGCGTACGGCGTCGTTACCGCGGAACGAGAAGCTCAGGTTCGAGATGCCGCCGGACACCTTCGCACCGGGACAGCGCGTCTTGATCTGCCGCGTCCCCTCGATGAACGCCTTCGCGAACTCCGCGTGCTCCTCGATCCCCGTCGCGACGGCGAGCACGTTCGGGTCGAAGATGATGTCCTCGGGCTCCCAGCCGTCTTCGGTGAGGAGCGTGTACGCGCGCTCGCAGATTTGCACCTTGCGCTCGACCGTGTCGGCCTGGCCCTGCTCGTCGAAGGCCATCACGACGACCGCCGCGCCGTGGCGCTTGATGCGGCGCGCCTGCTCCAGGAACTGCCCCTCACCTTCCTTGAGGCTGATCGAGTTGACCACACCCTTGCCCTGCAGGCACTGCAGCCCAGCCTCCAGGACCGACCAGCGCGAGCTGTCGACCATGATCGGGATCCGGGCAACGTCCGGCTCCGTCGCCAGCAGGTTGAGGAACGTCGTCATCGCCTGCACCGAATCGAGCAGGTCCGCGTCCATGTTGACGTCGAGGATGTTCGCGCCGCCCCGGACCTGCTCCAGCGCCACCTCGACCGCCTCCTGGAACTCGCCGCCTTCGATCAGGCGCCTGAAGCGCGCCGAACCGGTGACGTTCGTGCGCTCGCCGACCATCACGAAGTTCGCGTCCGGGAAGATCCGGAAGGGCTCGAGCCCGCTCAGCCGCGTGAGGTGCTCTCGCTCCGGGACATGTCTGGGGGTCTGACCCCTGGTCGTGGCCACGATCGCCCTGACGTGTTCGGGCGTGGTGCCGCAGCAGCCGCCGACGACGTTGACCAGACCCTCCTGGGCGAACTGGCGCAGCGCATTGCTCGTGTCGCGCGGCTGCTCGTCGTGCGTGCCCATCTCGTTCGGCAGGCCCGCGTTCGGATGACACGCGACCCAGGTCGGCGCCACCCGGGCGAGATCCTCGACGAACGGACGCATCTGCGTCGCGCCCAGGGAGCAGTTGACTCCCACGATGAAGGGGTTCGCGTGCTCGACCGAGAGCCAGAACGCGTCGACCGTCTGGCCCGAGAGGTTGCGGCCGCTGCGGTCGATCGCCGTGAAGGAGATCCAGAGCGGAAGCTGCGGCGCCTCGTCGAGGGCGGCTGCGATCGCAGCCTTCGCGTTGAGCGTGTCGAAGATCGTCTCGATCAGCAGGAAATCGACCGCGCCAGCGGCGAGACCGCGGATCTGTTCGGCATAGGCGTCGCGGACCTGGTCGAAGGTGTGCGTACGGAACGCCGGATCGTCGACGCGCGGCGAGAGCGACAGAGTGACGTTGAGCGGACCGACCGAGCCGGCGACGAAGCCGCCGACCTCGTCGGCCGCCTCGCGCGCCAGCCGAGCCCCGGCAACGTTCATCTCGTAGGCACAGCCCTCGAGCCCGTAGTCCGCCTGTCCGATCGAGGTCGCCGTGAAGGTGTTCGTCGTGGCGATGTCGGCCCCGGCGGCGAAGTAGTCGCGATGGATCCCGAGGACGACCTCGGGCCTTGTCAGGTTGAGTAGGTCCGGATCCCCGGCGACGTCGCGAGGGTGATCCTTGAACCGCTCACCCCGGTAGGCCTCCTCCCCCTTGACCTGGCGCTGGATGAGAACGCCCCAGGACCCGTCGAGCACCCCGATGCGCTCGCGGAGGATGTCTTCGAGTCGTGCGCGTGGGTCCTGCAATCCGGCTCCTCGTTCGGCCTAGAGAGAACGGACGCCTGCCAGGCGCACGGGCTCTTTAGGCGTTTGGTAACCCGGTCGCCAAGCTGCCTTCAAAGCTTTCCGGGTCCCATAACAGTACCAACGAGGCCAGAATTTGAGACCTGAACCGCGGGTGCCGGCTCTGCCGGCTCCCGCCGACCAGGCCTTTCCGCTAGCGGAATCCGCACTTGATCATCATGGCTCCGGCGAAGCCGGAGCCGGATCAAGTGCGGCTCAAGTGCGGCCGGAGACGCTCAGCTGGTTCTCGGCGTGTTTGACGCGCTGTTCGAGCTGCCAGCGGTCGGCGCTCGACTCGCCCCGCTCGACCCGCTCGAGCTCACGTTGGGCCTCGTCGAGCTGGGCCTGCGCCCGGGCATCGTCGATCTCGTTCGCAAGGACGGCGTCGTCGACGAGCGCGATCGCCCGGTCCTGTTCGACCTTGAAGAAGCCGGGGCCGGTCGCGTATTCGCGGACGTCCTCGCTGTCGCGGTCTAGGTACACGCGCGTGGAACCCGCCTTGAGCGTCGCGATCAGGGGCGCGTGTCGCGCGAGGACGCCGATCTCTCCTGCGGCGCCCGGGACGATGATCATTTCCGCCTCGCCCTCGAACGCCGGTCCGTCCGGCGTCACCAGCGAGACGTCGAACCTCCGCTTCTCTTCAGCCACGGTGCAGGGGCACCTTTATGAGACCGCCGCGGGCTCGGGCTCAGGCTCGGCCTCGCTCTCCGCAACCGCGGAATCCTCTGGCGCTTCCTCCTGCTCGTCCTGCTCGGCGTCGCCCTCGCCCGAGAGCTTGCGGCCCTTCGCTACTGCCTGCTCGATCGTGCCCACCATGTAGAACGCCTGCTCGGGCAGATCGTCGTGCTTGCCGTCGATGATCTCCTGGAAGCCCTTGATCGTGTCCTCGAGCTTCACGTACTCGCCTGGCGTGCCTGTGAATTGCTCGGCGACGAAGTTGGGCTGCGACAGGAAGCGCTGGATCTTGCGGGCCCGCGTGACCACGAGCTTGTCCTCGTCGGAGAGCTCGTCGATGCCGAGGATCGCGATGATGTCCTGCAGGTCCTTGTAGCGCTGCAGGATCTCCTGCACGCGCGTCGCCGTCGCGTAGTGCCCCTCGGAGATGATTCCCGGCTGCAGCGCGCGCGAGAAAGAGTCGAGCGGGTCGACAGCCGGGTAGATGCCTTGCTCGACGAGCGTCCGGGTCAGCACCACGGACGAGTCCAGGTGCGCGAAGGTGTTCGCCGGCGCCGGGTCGGTGAGGTCGTCGGCAGGGACGTAGATCGCCTGGACGGACGTGACCGAACCGGTCTGGGTCGAGGTGATGCGCTCCTGCAGCTGGCCCATCTCGGTCGCGAGCGTGGGCTGGTAGCCGACGGCGCTCGGCATGCGGCCGAGCAAGGCGGAGACCTCGGAGCCGGCCTGCGTGAACCGGAAGATGTTGTCGATGAAGAGCAGCACGTTCTGCCCCTGGTCGCGGAAGTACTCGGCCATGGTCAGACCGGACAAACCGACCCGCAGCCTCGCGCCGGGCGGCTCGTTCATCTGGCCGTAGACGAGCGCCACCTTCTCGAGCACGCCCGACTCCTCCATCTCGAGCAGGAGGTCGTTTCCTTCTCGGGTCCGCTCGCCGACGCCCGCGAAGACGGACACACCGCCATGCTCGCGCGCAACGTTGTGGATCAGCTCCTGGATCAGCACCGTCTTGCCGAGACCCGCGCCGCCGAACAGTCCGACCTTCCCGCCCTGGATGAACGGCGCGAGCAGGTCGACGACCTTCAGGCCGGTCTCGAACACCTCGATCTTCGGCGAGAGCTCGGTGAACTTCGGCGGGTCGCGGTGGATCGACCAGCGCTCTGCATCCTGGGGCGGGGACGGCTTCTCGTCGACCGGCTCGCCGATCACGTTCCAGATGCGTCCGAGGGTGACGTCACCCACGGGCACGGAGATCGGCTGCCCGGTGTCCTCGACCCCGAGTCCCCGAGCGAGCCCGTCCGTCGAGTCCATGGCGACGGCACGGACGCGATCGTCTCCCAGATGCTGCTGGACCTCGGCGATGATCGAGCGAGCCTCCTGGCCGTCCTGGGCCGGAATCTCGATGCGGAGGGCCGTGTAGATCTCCGGGAGAGCCTCCGGGAAGACCGCGTCGATCACGACGCCTTTGATCTCGACAATCTTGCCCTGACTGGGCTTGTTCTGGGCACTGGTGGGCATTCGCCTCCGAACGAATCGCCGTGGACTGGGCTTTCCCGATACTAACCACGGCATATTCCACACGTCTAAAGGTTGAATGCGAAAGCGGGCGATATTGCCGGCCGAATGTGCGCAGGCCTGCCAGCAGCTGTCGCTGCGCGCGGACCGTGAGCTCTCGGAGTTCGAAATCGTCCTCCTCGAGGCGCATCTCGCCGTCTGTGCCGACTGTCGGGCTTTCGAGAAGGGAGTCGCCGGCTTCACCACCCTGTTGAGGGCGGTTCCGCTGGAACAGCCGATTGTCGCGTTCCAGCTGCCCCGTGGCCGCAGTCGCGCGAACGCTCTCGTCGCGAGCTCCCTCCGAGCCGGATCTGCCGCCGCCGCCCTTGCGATCGTCGCCCTCACTGGCCTCGCCACCTTGCACACCGCGCTCCATCGCACGCCCAGCGGAGTCCCGAGCGCGAACGTCGGTGAGACGCGGCTCGTACTCGACTTACACGAGCGTCAACTCCAACACCTCGACAGCCTCGGCCGGACGCGGAAGCTAGTGGTGCCCCACGGTCTGGCCGCGGCCGAGCGAGACGGAAGGAGGTAGGCAGGCAGGACACAGTCGACCGCTTCGAGGACTTGCGTCGGGCAAGGCAAGGGACGTCGGGGCATGCCCGTCGAATCGGTCGGAAATCGGTTAGGATGCAGCCCCTTTCAGCCCGAGGTACCGACCTCGCTGGCGTCCAGGGGGTTTCAACGAGACCTCGGTACAAAAGGAGGGAATAAGCAAGGATGCGAAGACGCTATCTTTGGGCCGGGCTGGTTACGGTTATTGCGATCACCGTCGCTTCGTCGGCGGCCGCGATGTCGAACCACTCCCAGAAGGCCCAGGTGCTGCGCATATCGGTCGGCGCAGAGCCGCCGTCGCTCGACCCGGGACTTGCCACCGACACCACGTCGGCGAATGTCCTGTTCAACCTGATGGATCCACTCATCTTGCTCGGGAAGGCGCCGGCGTTGAAGGCAGTGCCCGGTGCCGCGTCGAGCTGGTCGGTCAAGGGTGCCCACGTCGTGCTGAACCTGCGTCACAACGTTCGGTGGACGAACGGCCAGCCGGTGACCGCTCAGGACTACGTCTGGTCGTGGCTGCGGACGATCTCGCCTGAGCTCGCCGCGGACTACGCCTACCAGTTCGACGGCATCAAGGGGGCGACCGCGTATAACGGCTGCGATCCCGCCAAGGCGGACTGCAACGCGCTCAAGGCCAAGGTCGGGATCAAGGCTCTCGGTAAGTACAAGCTCGCAATCACGCTGGCCTCGCCGCAGCCCTGGTTCATCCAGCAGCTGTCCCACACCTCGTTCCTGCCGGTCAACAAGGCCGCAGTGACGAAGTGGGGCAACAAGTGGACCGAGCCGGGTCACATCGTCACTGACGGCCCGTTCAAGCTGGCATCGTGGAAGCACGACGCTTCGCTGACGCTGGTCAAGAACACCAAGTGGCGCAACGCGAGCAAGGTGAAGCTGACGAGGGTCGAGATGCCCATCATCGTCGACGGCACCACCGCTGAGAACGCCTTCAGGGCTGGAAACATCGACATCGACGACACCGGCGTGCCGCCGGTCGACATCCCGTCCTGGAAGAAGACCAAGTTCTGGAAGGTCTACAAGTCGCTCGGCACCTACTACTACGGGTTCAACGTCAAGAACATCACCAACGTGAACCAGCGCCGGGCGATGGCGATGGCGATCGACCGCAACCAGATCGTGACGTTCATCGCCCAGGCCGGCCAGGTGCCTGCGAGGGGCTTCACCCCGAACGGCATCGCGGGCGGCCCGACGATCACGAAGCACAGCAGCATGCCGGCGACGTCGAAGCTGGCTCAGGCCAAGGCGCTGATGGCCAAGGTCGCGAACCCGAAGAAGGACATCCACCTGTACGTGAACAACTCGCCGGGTCACGTCAAGATCGCCACGGCGATCCAGGCCTTCTGGAAGGAGCTCGGCCTCAACGTGACGATCAAGGTCCAGGAGTGGAAGCAGTACCTCCAGTTCCTCGGACCGCCGCCCAACTCGGACGTCGACGTCTATCGGCTGGGTTGGATCTACGACTTCCCGGATGCCTACAACGGTCTGGTTCTGTGGACCTGCGATTCGGGGAACAACAACACCAACTGGTGCAACAAGAAGTACGACGGACTGATCAACAAGGCCACGCGGACGCCGAACAACGCCGCGCGGTTCAAGGTCTACCAGCAGGCTGAGGACATCCTCACGGGCCCGAACGGCGACCTGCCGGTCATGCCGATCTACTGGTACACGTTCACGGACCTGGTGAAGAGCAACGTCCACGGCTTCTTCGTCAACCCGACGGACAACAAGGACCTCACGACGGTCTCGATCCGCTAGCAATGGGCATAAAGGGCAGGGTGCGCGCTTGCGCCCTGCCCTTTAGTCTGTTAGACCCATTTCCGGCCCCAAATGCTCAAGTTCATCGTCAGGCGGGCTCTGTGGACGATCCCAGTCGTCCTGCTCGTCGTCTTCATGACCTTCGTGATGATGAGGCAGATCAAGGGCAATCCCTTCCAGGTCACCGAGCGGGCCGTGCCGGTCTCGATCCAGCGGAACCTGGACCGGAAGTACCACCTCAACAAGCCGTGGTACACCCAGTACCTGTACTACGTGAAGGGGGTCTTCACTGCTGACCTCGGGCCGTCACTGGTGCAGCGGAACCAGGGCGTGAACGACATCATCAAGGAACATTTCCCGGTGTCCCTCAAGCTGGGCGGACTGGCGATGTTATGGGCGGTGGTGTTCGGGATCCCGCTCGGAATCATCGCGGCGCTGAAGCAGAACTCGGTCTTCGACTACGCGGTGATGACGGTCGTCAATTCAGGCTATGCGATACCCAACTTCCTGATCGCGACCCTGCTGATCTACTTCTTCGCGCTCAAGTGGCGGGCCTACACGCCTTTCCCGACGAACGGTTGGGGCGGCCCATCGAGCTGGGTCTTACCGGCGATCGCCCTCGGGCATGCCCCCATGACCTTCTTCGCCCGGATCGTGCGCGGCTCGATGCTCGAGACGCTGCAACAGGACTACATCCGGACGGCGAAGGCAAAGGGCCTGCGCTGGCGGCGCGTGGTCGGGCTGCATGTATTGCGCAACTCCCTGATCCCCGCTGTCACCGCAGCGGCGCCGCTGCTCGGCTTTCTGATCACGGGCTCGTTCATCGTGGAGACGATCTTCGGCATCCCGGGTATCGGCAAATACTTCGTCACGTCGGTCACCGGACGCGACTACTCGGTGACGATGGGCATCACGATCATGCTCTCGCTGATCATCATCGTCGCCAACCTCGTGGTCGACATCCTGTACGGGTACCTCGACCCAAGGACCCGCGACGTGAGGACCTGATGGTCACCGATCGCCGGTCCGAGTTCGAGGCCACCCTCACCCGCACCGCCGAGGCGCGCGGGCAGGAGGCAGGGGCCGCACTCCAGCGTGCGTCGCTGTTGCGCGACGCCATCCACCGCTTCATCAGGAATCGAGCCGCGGTCGTCGCGGCTGTCGCGTTCGTGGTCATGGTCGGGTTCGTCATCCTCACGCCCTGGCTCAGCCACGGCAGCGCCTACGGAGTCGACTTCGCGCAGGCGTACAAGTCACCGAGCTGGGCGCATCCGTTCGGCACCGACGAGTTCGGCCGCGACCTGCTCGTCCGCACGGCACTCGGCGGGCGTGTCTCGATCGCGATCGGGTTCGCCGCCACGATCGCGATCATGATCGTCGGCATTCTCTACGGCGCGATCTCGGGCTTCGCCGGCGGGCGAATCGACGACATGCTGATGCGCTTCCTCGACGCGCTGTATGGCCTGCCCTACCTCCCCTTCGCAATCATCACCCTCGCCATCTTCGGAACCGTCAACTTCTGGACGATGGTCGTCGCCCTGACGATCGCCTCGTGGTTCACCACCGCCCGGGTGATGAGAGGGCAGATCATCACGCTCAAAGAAAACGACTACGTGCGGGCCGCAAACGCGCTCGGCGCCCGCTGGTACCGCGTGTTATTCCGGCATCTCCTGCCGAATACGCTCGGCGTCATCCTGATCTTCGTCTTCCTGGAGCTCCCCGGAGTCGTCCTCGGCGAGGCGTTTCTGTCGTTCATCGGTCTCGGAATCTCTCCTCCGAAGGCCTCCTGGGGCACGCTCGCCCAGGACGGCTACTCGGCCTACGAGGCGCACCCGTACATCATCATCATCCCGAGCCTCGCCATCGCCTGGCTGATCCTGAGCGCGTTCTTCGTCGCCGACGGCCTTCGGGATGCGCTCGACCCACGGACGAGGGAGACGTAGAGGTGCCTCCCGGGCGTGAATCGACGCCATGGAGGGCGTGCTGATGCCCCTGCTGGCCGTGAACAACCTGCACACCTTCTTCAAGACGCGCGAAGGGGAAGTGCGCGCTGTCGACGGTGTCTCTTTCACGATCGACCGGGGGACCATGCTCGGGATCGTCGGCGAGTCCGGTTGCGGCAAGTCGGTCACGATGCTCTCGATCATGGGGCTCATCGAGCTCCCTGGCCGTGTCGTCGACGGGTCCGCAGTCTTCCAGGGCCGGGACCTGCTGAAGTTGAAGGGGGCGACGCTCGAGGACATCCGCGGGCACGAGATCGGAATGATCTTTCAGGACCCGATGACCTCGCTGAACCCCACTCTGACGATCGGGACCCAGATCACCGAGACGCTCCGCCGCCATCTCGGTATGTCGAAGCAGCAGGCGCGCAAGCGGGCAATCGAGCTGCTCCAGGAGGTTCACATCCCGAACGCCTCCTCGCGGCTCGACGACTATCCGCACCGCTACTCGGGCGGCATGCGCCAGCGCGTGATGATCGCGATTGCCATCTCATGCAACCCGAAGCTGCTCATCGCCGACGAGCCGACGACCGCGCTCGATGTGACCGTGCAGGCCGGCGTGCTCGACCTTCTGCACGAGCTGCGCAGCGAGCACGAGATGGCGGTGATCATCATCACGCACGACATGGGCGTCGTCGCCGAGACCGCGAACGACATCCTCGTCATGTACGCCGGCCAGGTGGTCGAACACGCATCCGCCTACGATCTCTTCGACCGGCCGGAGCATCCCTACACCGAGGCGCTCCTCGAGGCGCTTCCCCAGGTCGAAGGCGAAGGCATCCGCGACGGTCGCTTGAGGTCGATCCCCGGCCGCCCGCCTGACCTGATCGATCCGCCCAAGGGCTGCCGCTTCGCGCCGCGGTGCGCGTACGCGGGGCTGGACGACTGCGCGGTCGTGCAGCCGGAGCTCCGCGAGATCCGCCCCGGGCACTGGGTGCGGTCCAGGCACCCCGCCTCCGAGCGCGTCGCCCAGCCGGTTGGTGTCGGATGACCGCGCCGGAGGTCCCGAGGATGCCGACGACGACGGGCGAGCCGCTCCTCGTCGTCAAGAACCTGAAGAAGTACTTCCCGATCAGGAAGGGCATCCTCATCGACAGAACGGTCGACCACGTCAAGGCTGTCGACGACGTCTCGTTCGAGGTCCGGGCCGGGGAGACGCTCGGGCTCGTCGGCGAATCGGGGTCAGGCAAGACGACCAGCGGCTATTGCGTCCTGCAGCTGCTGAAACCGACGTCAGGTTCGGTCCTCTTCAACGGTCAGGAGCTGACGAAGATGAGGAAGGCCGGCCTGCGTCAGGTACGGCGCGATCTGCAGGTCGTCTTCCAGGATCCGTACGCGTCGCTCAATCCCCGGATGACCGTCGGGGATATCGTCTCGGAGCCGCTGCTGGTCCACGACATCGGTGACCGCCGCTCACGCCGCCGCAGCGCGGAGCAGCTGCTCGAGGTCGTGGGCTTCAACCCGGACTTCATCAACCGCTATCCGCACGAGTTCTCCGGAGGTCAGCGGCAGCGCATCGGCATCGCCCGCGCGCTCGCGCTGAACCCGAGCCTGATCGTCTGCGACGAGCCCGTTTCCGCTCTCGACGTCTCGATCCAGGCGCAGATCCTCAACCTGCTCAAGGACCTGCAGGCGGAATTCGGCCTCGCCTACCTCTTCATCGCCCACGACCTGGCGGTGGTCCGGACGATGAGTGATCGAATCGCCGTCATGAACCGCGGCAAGATCGTCGAGGAAGGCCCTGCCGAAGAGGTCTACTCGAACCCGCAGGATCCGTATTCGCAGGCGTTGCTCGCCGCCGTTCCGATTCCCGACCCACGGAGGATGCGCGAGCGTCGGGCCGAGCGGCGGAAGCACCAAGATGTTCTTGCGGAATCCATCTGAGCCGCGGCTCAGGGGCAGAATGAAGATCGTCGCGGTTTTGCTGGGCGCCTGTGCGCTCGGCCTCGTAGCCGCAGCATGCGGATCGCAACCGGTGAAGAACGGCGCGGCCTCCGGTCCGAGCTGGTCGTTCGCGGCCAGGATGCTGCACCGCCGGAGCTACACGGCGTCGGCAGAGCTCGGCGGGAAGGTCTACGTCGCCGCGGGCATGGTCGGCAACTCGGGACGGCCACTCGACCTGTTCGAGCGCTTCGATCCCATCCGAAACGAGTGGACCTCGCTGACCCCTCTCCCGGAGAGGTTCAGCGCCGGCGCCGCCGCGAGCTTCGACGGACGGATCTGGGTCGTCGGCGGCAACTCGGAGACGACGAACGGCCGCCAGGTCTTTGCCTACGACCTGCAGCGAGCCCGGTGGGCGCAGGAGCCGTCGCTTCCTGCTCCCCGGACGAATCTGGCCGTGGTCGCAGCCGACGGAAAGCTCTACGCAATCGGCGGCCTCGATCCCGTCGAAGCGACCAAAACGGTCTTCGTCTACGACCCGTCCAGCCGCCGCTGGTCGAAGGCCGCGCCACTGCCCAAGGCCCTGCAGGCACTTGCTGCAGTCGTCTTCCACGGTGAGATCTGGGCACTCGGCGGACGGGTCCGCTCGGGCACGATCCAGCGCGGCGTCTGGATCTACAACCCTCGCTCGAACCACTGGCGTGCCGGGCCGACGCTGCCGACTCCGATGGAGACGCTGGGGACCTCGGCTTCGAGCGGTCGGATTGACGCCGTGCTCGAGTCCCACTACTTCACCTACGACGCGCGCACCTCACGCTGGCTCCGCGGGCCGAGCTTGCACGTACCCCGTCATGCCCTGGGCGTCTTCACGATCGACGGGACGCTGTACGCGATCGGCGGCTGCGTCGTGCCGCAACTCGAGGACAGCTCGGTCGTCGAGAAGATCCCGCTGCGTCGCCTGGGCGACTAGGTGCCGCTGCACTAGCCCGTCAGCGCATCGGCACCGGCGACAACTTCCAGAATCTCCTGCGTGATCTCCGCCTGGCGGGCCCGGTTCATGGCCAGCGTCAGGTCGTCGATCAGCTCGCCGGCGTTCTTGGACGCGTTTCTCATCGCTGTCATGCGGGCGCCGTGCTCGGAGGCGGCGGATTCCAGTAGCGCACGGTAGAGCTCCGTCTCGAGATAGACCGGCAGCAGGCGCTCGAGGATCTGCTCGGGCTCGGGCTCGAAGATGAAGTCCCCGCGCTGCGCGTCCTCCTGGCGCTCCTCCTCATCCGTTTCGAGCAGGCCCTCGGACAACGGGAGGAGGTCCTGCACGGTCACCTGCTGGACGAGCGCAGACTCGAAGTGGTTGTAGACGATCAGCACGCGGTCGACCTCGTCCTCCGTGTAGAGCTCGGCGACGCGATGAGCGATGGCCTGGGCATGTGCGTAGCGGGGCTCGTCTGTAAAACCGGTGAACTCGCCGGCGAGCTCGAGGCGGCGGAACCTCAGCGAGCCCACGCCGCGGCGGCCGACGCCGACCCACCGGACCTGCTTGCCCTCGCCGCGCAGCTCGCGGTCGAGGGCGAGCGAACGACGCAGGATCTGCGAGTTGAAGGCGCCGGCCAGCCCGCGATCGCCGGTCAGAGGGACGATCGCGACCCTCTCGTCGCGCTCGTGTTTCTGGAGGAGTGGCAACCCGCGGACCGACGTGCTCGCGCGGGCGGTGCCGGCCATCAGCTCGAGCATGCGATCCGCGTACGGCCGCATGTCCTCGATTCGGGACTGGGCCTTCTTCAGCTTGGCTGCCGCGACGAGCTCCATCGCCCGGGTGATCTTCCGCGTGTTGCGGACCGATCGGATCCGCCGCTTGATGTCCTGGACAGACGCCATGGTCTAACTGACCAGAGAGTCGCTTTCCGACGGCGCGAAGGACTGCTGGACCTTTTTGAGCTCCTCGTCGAGCTTGGCCGAGACGTCGTCGGAGAGGTCGCCGGACTCGCTGATCGTCTTCAGGATCGTCCCCTCGGCCCGGAGATGCTCGATGAGCTCCTCCGCGAAGCGGCTCACGTCCGCGACCGGGATCTCGTCGAGGTAGCCGTTGACGCCGGCATAGAGCGCGGCGACCTGATCCTCCATCGGCCACGGCTGGTACTGCGGCTGGTTCAACAGCGCGACCATCCGCTCACCGCGGGCGAGCGCCTTGCGCGTCGTCTCGTCGAGCTCGGAGCCGAACTGCGCGAAGGCCTCGAGCTCCCGGTACTGGGAGAGGTCGAGGCGCAGTCGGCCGGCCACCTTCTTCATCGCCTTCGTCTGCGCCGAGCTGCCGACGCGTGAGACGGAGATGCCGACGTTGATCGCCGGCCGGACCCCGGAGAAGAAGAGGTCGGACTCGAGGTAGATCTGGCCGTCGGTGATCGAGATGACGTTCGTCGGGATGTACGCCGCCACGTCTCCGGCCTGCGTCTCGACGATCGGCAGGGCCGTCAGGGAGCCGCCGCGGTTCTCGTCGGACAGCTTGCAGGCCCGTTCGAGTAGACGCGAGTGCAGGTAGAAGACGTCGCCCGGGAAGGCCTCCCGTCCCGGTGGCCGCCGCAGCAGGAGTGACAGCTGGCGATATGCATCGGCGTGCTTCGACAGGTCGTCGTAGATCACGAGCGCGTGCTGGCCCTTGTAGAGGAAGTACTCCCCCATCGCGCAGCCGGCGAACGGCGCCATCCACTTGATCGGCGCGGCCTCCTGGGCTGCGGCGGAGACGATCGTGGTGTACTCCATCGCACCTTCGTCGCGGAACAGCTCGTAGACCTGCGCAACCGTCGAGGCCTTTTGGCCGATCGCGACATAGATGCACATCACGTCCGTGTCCTTCTGGTTCAAGATCGTGTCGAGACCGATCGTCGTCTTGCCGGTCTGCCGGTCGCCGATGATCAACTCGCGCTGGCCACGACCGATATTCGTCATCGCGTCGATTGCCTTGATGCCGGTCTGCAACGGCTCCTTCACAGGCTGGCGCGCGACCACGCCCGGCGCCTTGAACTCCAGCTGGCGCTCCTCTGAAGCCTCGATCGGGCCGCCGCCGTCGAGGGGATTGCCCAGCGGATCGACGACACGCCCGAGCAGCGCTTCACCGACCGGGACACTCGCGACCTTGCCCGTGCGCTTCACGGGCTCCCCTTCCTTGACGTGCTGCCACTCGCCGAAGAGCGCGGCGCCGACGTCGTCCTCCTCCAGGTTGAACGCGAGCCCGACGACGCCGTGCTCCAGCTCGAGCATCTCCATTGCGACGCAGTTCTCGAGCCCGTACGCGCGGGCGATGCCGTCGCCGACCTGCAGGACGGTGCCGACCTCGGCGAGGTCGGTCTCGACGTCGTAGTGCTCGATCCGTTCCTTGAGGATCGAGGTGATCTCTTCGGGACGTAGTTTCATGAGTGGCCCTTCCAGTAATGCTGTCGAGTTTCTGGGTCGCGAGCACCAAGCGAGAGGTCGCACTCGTCCGCAGCCAAGGCTGACAGCCTTGGTAAGGACGAGGGTGGACTCTGGCGCCGCGTGATCGCGGGCCAGAGACCGACGTGTATTGCTGGACTCGTCGGACAGGTCGTAGGCGGTGGTCAGCTCGACGTCGAGCCGGCGCTCCTCGGCTGCCAGCAACCGGTCGAATTCGCGCGCGATCTCCTCGATCTCGCCGATGCGGCCCTTTTCCGCGGCCAGGCGCAGGAAGTTTCGGACGAGCTGATCGGCTTCGCCGAGCAAGTCGGCGACGATCCCAGCCTTCGTCTGCTGATCGAGCTCGGGATTGCGCAGGACGGTACGAAGCTCGGGGACGTCGCGAACCGCCGCTGCGAAGTCGCTCAGCTCGTTGTGGACTTCGGCAAGGCGGCCGTTCTCCTTCGCGGCGTCGAACAACGCGCGCGCGTACGTGCGGTGGACGGCGGCTATCGGTCGGCTCCTGTCCGAGTCGTGCTTCCCGGCCGCGAAAAGCAAGCCTGGGAAGGACGCAGGGAGTGGGGGTAGCCGGAGGCTACGGCCGCGACTGAGGACGCGGCCAGGCGCCGCTTTGCTGCGCGCCGGGGAGTGCGAGG
Organism: Actinomycetota bacterium; assembly: GCA_005885245.1. GTDB lineage: Bacteria > Actinomycetota > Thermoleophilia > Gaiellales > Gaiellaceae > 3-1-20CM-4-69-9. Next base: position 41,657 of record VAWR01000105.1, read on the forward strand.
CGGGCGCGAGGCGGCCGCAATCATGAGACGGTCTCCCGCTCCAGAACCGAGAAGTCGAGATCCTTGATCGCGTCCTCGATCAAGCGCTTGTGATCGGAGTCGTCGAGCACCTTGCCGGTGACCTTCGAGGTCGCGATCAGCGTCAGCTCCGCCACCTCGGCGCGGATCTGCTGCAGCGCGCGCTGCGTCTCCGCCTCGATCTGGCGCTTCGTCTCTTCGAGCCGGCGCTGGCGGTCGGCCTCGGTTTCCTCCTTGACGCGGGTCGCCATGGACTCCGCCACCTTGCGCGCGTCGGCAAGGATCTGCTCCGCCTGCCCGCGAGCCTGCCCGATCAGCGCTCGGTGCTCCTCCAGTAGTCGGCGCGCCTCGTTCCGCGCGTTCTCCGCCTCTTCGATCGAGCGGCGGATCCGGTCGCGCCGCTCGTCGATCGCCTTCTGGATCGGGCCGAAGGCGTAGCGCCTCAGGACGAGAAAGGTGATGAAGAAGCAGATCAGGGTCCAGATCATCAGACCCGGCGTGACCTTGATCAGGGCGTTCGAGGCGGCCAGCATCGAACTAGATCAGCACGAAGGCGAGGAGGCCGCCCAGGAGCCCGTAGAACACGACGGCTTCAGTGAGCGCGAAGCCCAGCCACATGATCCCCTGCAGCTCGCCGCGGAGCTCGGGCTGACGGGCAACCGATTGGATCATCGAACCGAAGATGTTGCCGATGCCGATCCCGGCGCCGACGGCACCAAGACCGACGCCCAGACCGAAAGCGATCGCCTTGCCGGCGTCCGCTCCGTCCGAGACCGCTGCAACGAGCATTCCAACCACAGCTCCTCCTTGTTAGAGACGTCCGGGCCGGCCAAGCCGCCCCGGCCTTTGACGGTCGGCATCGGGCAAGCGACGCCTCAATGTTCAGGCTCGATCGCCGAGCCGATGTAGATGGCTGACAGGGCCGCGAAGATGAATGCCTGGATCGAGACCACGATCACGACCTCGAAGAGGTAGAAGGCGGTCGCGACCGCGACGGAGACCGGGAACAGCCAGACCGTCTCGAGGACGAACATCAGGCCGATCATCACGAGGATGAGCATGTGACCCGCGAGCATGTTGGCGAAAAGTCGGACGGAGAGCGAGATCAGCCGCATGAAGACCGAGATGCCCTCGATCACGGCGATGAAGGGCTTCATGGCTTTCGGTACGTCAGGCACGAGACTCTTCAGGTACGGAAGCAGACCGTTGTACCGGACCCCTTCCACGTGCGTGAAGACCCACGTCATCAACGAGAGCGCCAGCGTCACCGAGAGCGAGGCCGTGGCCGCGTAGATCCCCAAGGTCGGCACCTTGAGGCCGAAGAGGTGGAACTTCTCGTCTGACAGCGGCAGCGGAATGAAGCCGAGGAGGTTCACCACCCAGATGAAGATGAGCAACGACGCGACATATGGGAACCAGCGGCTGATCGCCTTGGCCGGCAGCCCCTGTTCGGCGATCTGGACCTGCGCGACCTCGTAGATCTGCTCGCCAATGGTCTCGCGCACGCCCGGACGTGGCGCTCGGAAACGCACACGCATGAACACGATCCCGAGCGTGATCGAGAGCAGCGTTCCGAGCCAGAGATAAGCCACGGCCTTGTTGATCGACATGTCGATCGGGCCGAGGTGGATCGAGACCCAGGGATGCAGGACGAACTCGTCCTCCGGATGAAAGACGCCCTTTGCGAAGGCCGACGAGGGGAACGCGAGCGCGAAGAGCGTTAGTGCGATCAGAAGGCGTCTCATCGCCTTGCCTCTGCGCTGAAGTACTCGACGAACGAGACACCGAGCTCGAGCGTGTAGGCCGCCGTGTAGAGAAGCGCCGCGGAGAGCGCGAGGCGGCCGTCGTTCACCGCGACGACGAGCAGCACGATCATCACCAGGATCGAGCGAAACATCATTCCGAAAGCCAGCACGCCTGAGGCGGCGAGGTTATCGAGGCCGAGGCGCAACCGCGCCAGGAGAAGGGCCAACCCCTGCCCTCCGACCCAGAGCAATGCCGCGAGCGCCCAGCCCTGCACTCGCCAACCAAGTAAGAGATAGATCGGCAAGGCCAGCGCGAGCAGCCCTGCGCCGGCCACGACCGGAACGATCCGGTTCGGCACGGGCCTGGGCGTCGAAAGGATGCTCATGTGAAGAACCCCCGGTAGCGTCGATAGACCGCGAAGACTCCCATAGGAATCCCCAGGGCCGCCCCGATCAGGGCTCCGAGGGCCGGCGAGCCGGCCGCCCAGCCGACGAGCGCACCAATCGCGGCACAGGCCATGATCGTGCCGAGAAGAACGCCTCCCGCCCCGGCAGGCTCGAAGGAACGGCGGGCGGTGGGCTCCATCCGGCCTGAGCATATCAACTTTGTAACACCGGAATACCGCTGCTCAGGCCCAAAACGGCCGACTATGTGTCAGGCCGACTTGCGGTCCCGGAGACGCGCCTCTTCCTCGCGACGGCGGAGGATCGGGTTCGCGAGCTTCACGATCTCGAGCAGGTAGACCATGTAGACGGACGCCGCGAGCGAGACGAGGCCGAAGGCCGAGACCGCCAGCGCCCGCCACAGGTGCCAGTGCCCGTGTTCATGCGGACGGATGAAGCGGAGGGCGAGGGCCGAGGCCGCGAGCGTCCCGCACCAGAGCCAGATGTACGTCGCCGCCCGGCGCTGCGAAAAGCCGAGGTTGACGAAGCGGTGGTGGAGGTGATGACGGTCGGCCACGTACACCGGCTGTCGGTACTTCAGGCGCTTGGCGACTACGAACGACGTGTCGAGGATCGGCACAGCGAGCACGAGCAGCGGGAAGAAGAGCGTGACGATCGACGCGGTCTTCAGCAAGCCCTGTAACGGAACCGCGGCTAGGACGAACCCGAGCAGCATCGCCCCCGAATCGCCCATGAAGATCCGCGCCGGATACACGTTGTGGCGCAGGAAGCCGAGCGACGCCCCGAGCACGATCGCCGACAGGATCGCCGCCTGGAGTTCCGGCCGCGGCAACGAGAGCGCGATCAGCGTGAACGTGAACGCCGAGATCGCCGAGACGCCCGCGGCGAGCCCGTCCAGGCCGTCGAGGAAGTTCACCATGTTCATGATCGCGACGATCCAGAAAACAGAGAGCGGCATCCCGACCCACTTCGGCAGCGTGTGGACCCCGACGATCGGGAACGTGAAGCGATGCACCCAGATGCCGAACCCGACCGGTATCGAAGCCGCGACAACCTGACCGCCGAGCTTCTCCCACCACCGCAGGCCGCGGAAGTCGTCGATCGCGCCGACGGTGGTAGCGACGGCGGCGCCGAGCAGCAATCCGCGCGTCTCGCCCGAGAGGTCGAGGAACGCAAGCGCCGGTACGAAAACCCCGAAGAAGAGCGCAAGCCCGCCCAGGCGCGGCACGGTGCGACGGTTCAGGCGACGCCCTTCCGGCCGGTCGACGACGCCGAGCAGACGCGCCATCCCGCCGACGGCAGGCGTCAGGAGGACGACGATCGACGCGGCGAGGAGCGCGCCCCAGACGATCTCGAGATGGTCGGCGAGCGTATGCAGCATCAGCGAGTCGCTACTTCGTGCCGTACAGCCTGTCGCCTGCGTCGCCCAGACCGGGCACGATGAAGCCCCGCTCGTTGAGACCGCGGTCGATCGCGGCGACGACGATCTGGACGTCCGCGTGGTCCCGGACGATCCGCTCGATGCCTTCGGGAGCGGCGATGATCGCGATCAGCCGCACGGAGGTCGCGCCCGCATCCTTGACCGTCCGGATCGCTGCAGCGGTCGAGTTCCCGGTTGCGAGCATCGGGTCGAGCAGGATCACGTCGCGTTCGGCGACGTCGGCCGGCAGCTTCGCGTAGTACTCGACGGGCTCCAGCGTCTCCTCGTCGCGGTACATGCCGATGAAGCCCACACGAGCGCTCGAGATCAGGGACAGCACGCCGTCGAGCATGCCCACACCGGCGCGCAGGATCGGACAGACCGCAACCTTCTTGCCACTGATGTGCGGGAACCGGCCGACCTCGAGCGGCGTTTCGACCTCGACGTCCTCCGTCGGCAGGTCCTTCGTCGCCTCGTAGGTCAGGAGCAGCGTGATCTCGTTGACGAGCTTGCGGAAGTGGACGGTCGGGGTGTTCTTGTCCCGCAGGTACGAGAGCTTGTGCTGGACGAGCGGATGCCTGACTTCGATGACCTGCCCCGTATGCGTCTCGGTCACCGTCATGTCGTTACATACGTGGTCCAGCCGCGGAAGCCGGGGTAGAGTGGCCGCTTCTCGCAGAGAGCCTCAGTGCGCGTACGCAGCGCGCCCAGATCCGGGGACGCGCCGAGTGCCGCGACGATGATGCGGCCGATCTCGCCGAAGTCGTCCTCGTCCATCCCGCGCATCGTCGCGGCTGGCGTACCGATGCGCACGCCGCTCGCCACCGTGGGCGGCCGCTCGTCGAACGGCACCGTGTTTCGGTTGACGGTCAGCTTCACCTCGTGCAGACGTTCCTCCGCATCCTTGCCGGTCCAGTCGGTCGAACGAAGATCGAGTTGCAGAAGGTGCGTATCCGTGCCACCGGTGAGGACGTCGAGCCCACCCTCGATCAAGGCGTCCGAGAGGGTGTCGGCGTTGCCGCGAACCTGTGACTGGTAGTCGCGAAATGCTTCGCCCGCGGCGATCTTGAAGCAGGTCGCCTTCGCCGCGATCGTGTGCTCAAGCGGGCCGCCCTGCATCCCCGGGAAGACCGCGCGGTCAACCGCCTGGGCGTGCTCCTGCCGGCAGAGGACGAAGCCGGAACGGGGGCCGGCGAGGGTCTTGTGCGTGGTCGAGGTGACGAAGTCGCAGTGCTCAACCGGATTCGGGTGGAGTCCCGCCGCGACAAGCCCCGCAAAGTGCGCCATGTCGCAGAGGAGCAGCGCCCCGACGTCGTCGGCAATCTCGCGGAACCTCGCCGTGTCGACCGTGCGCGGGTACGCCGACCCGCCGCAGACGATCAGACCCGGTCTGCTTTCACGCGCCTTTGCCAGCACCTCGTCGTAGTCGACGACGTTGGTCTCGCGAGAGACGCCGTAGTGGGCGATCGTGTAGAGCCGTCCCGAGAAGTTGACCTTCAGCCCGTGCGTCAGGTGACCGCCGTGCGCCAGTTCGAGCGAGAGAATCGTGTCGCCCGGCTGCAGAGCCGCCATGTACACCGCCATGTTCGTCTGCGCCCCCGCGTGCGGCTGGACATTTGCGTGCTCGGCGCCGAAGAGCTCCTTCGCGCGGTCGATCGCGAGCTGCTCGATCTCGTCCACGACCTCGCAGCCGCCGTAGTAGCGCTTGCCCGGATACCCCTCCGCGTACTTGTTCGTCGGGGTCGAGCCGATCGCTTCCATGATCGCGGGCCAGGTGAAGTTCTCTGAGGCAATCAACTCGATCTGATTGCGCTGCCGGTCGACCTCACGGCCGAGCAGCTCCGCGATCTCCGGGTCGAGTTGATCGAGCCCGGCGGAGGTCAGCTGCTGAAAGGTCTGCTGCGCGACGGCCATGTCTCTCCTCTCCCGGGGGTCAAGTGGATCGTACTGCCGCGTCCAGTCGCCGCAGTACCTCCGCGGCGGGAAGCGCCCCTTCGCGCAGGACGCGCGGCTCAGGCCCCGTGAGATCGACGACGGTGGACGGCATTCCCGGCAACTCCCCGCCGTCGAGCGTCGCGGCCGCGCCGGCGCGAATGTCCTCGGGGACGCCGTCAAGACGCCTGGGATCCGGTTCGCCCGGACGGTTGGCGCTCGTCGCCACGACTGCGCCGACGCGTTCCAGCACCTCGCCGCCCGGACCGTCGAGCTCGGGGACTCGCACACCGATCGTCTCCGGATCGGACCCGCAGAGCCAGCGAAACCGGCGCGCCGGGTTGCGGAAGATGAGGGTCAGTGGGCCGGGAAGCAAGAGACGGGCGAGGGGAGCGGCGCGTCCGCGCAGCTCGGGCACGCACTCCAGCAAGAAGTCGACGCTCGACGAGACCAACGCGCTCGGCTGCGACTCGTCCCGACCCTTCAGCTTGTAGAGCCGGCGCGTCGCCTCTTCCCGATACGGATCGGCCGCAAGGCCGTAGACGGTGTCGAACGGGAGGACGACGGGCTTGCCCTCGCGCAGAGCTCCGACGGCCTCGTCGGTGATGTTCATCGCCTTCCATCGACCACGCGGTCCTCCCCGGTCAGATCCGGAGTGATCGTAATGTCCGCATAGCCCAGGGACGCCAGAGCATCGGCTACGTGGTCGGCCTGACCGTCGCCCACCTCGAACACGATCAGCCGTGTGCTCGCCAGCCGGGCGATCTCCTCGTGCAGCCCTTCCCCGACCAGCGCGTCGCGCGGTTCCCATTCGCGGATCTCCGGCTGCAGCGAATCCCACTCGTCCGGCGATACGTATGGCGGGTTCGAGACGACGAGATCCCAGCCTTCGGCCGCAACATCGAGGTCGCCTTCTCGAATCTCGACGTCCAGTTCGAGCCGCTCCGCATTCTCGCGAGCGAGCGCCACCGCGCCCGGTGCCGCGTCGACGGCGGTCGCACGCACGTCGGGACGCTCGTCGGCGATCGAGAGCGCGATCGCGCCCGAGCCCGTGCCGAGGTCGAGCACGCGCGGACCCGGCTCACCACGGAGCAGGGCGAGGCATCGCTCCACCACGACCTCCGTCTCGGGCCGCGGGACCAGTGCCCGCGGGTCCGTCTTCAAGACCAACCTTCGGAAACCCCACTCTCCGAGGACGTACGCAAGAGGTTCACGATTGCGCCGACGTTCGAGGAGCGCACCGAATTCGTCGGGCAGCTCGCGGTCACGGGCAGCGTGGACGCCTGAACGCGAGGTGCCGAGCACATGGGCGACGAGGAACTCGGCGTCGGCGCGCGGCGTGTCCACTCCCGCTTCGGCCAGGCGCTCCTCTGCCAGATTAAGCGCGTCGGCCGCCTTCACTCGCCGAGCGCCAGGCGGCGTTCCTCGGCGCCCAGCGCCTCGGTGAACTCGTCCAACTCGCCCTGGAGCGCCCGGTCGAGCTGGTGCACCGTCAGCTTGATGCGGTGATCGGTGACGCGGTTCTCGGGAAAGTTGTAGGTACGAATCTTCTCGGCCCGCTCGCCGGACCCGATCTGAGAGCGGCGCGTGGCGTCGAGCTCCGCGCGCTGCTTCTCGCGCTCGAGCTCGTAGAGTCTTGCGCGCAGGACGCGCAGGGCTTTCTGGCGGTTCTGGAGTTGGCTCTTCTCGTCCTGCATCGCGACGACGAGACCGGTGGGCATGTGCGTGATGCGGACGGCGGAGTCCGTCGTGTTCACGCTCTGGCCGCCGGGCCCGGTCGAGCGGTAGACGTCGATCTTGAGATCGTTGGGATCGATCTCGACCTCGACCTCCTCTGCCTCGGGCATCACGGCCACCGTCGCGGTCGACGTGTGGATGCGGCCCTGCGACTCGGTCTCGGGCACGCGCTGGACGCGATGAGTGCCGCCCTCCCACTTGAAGACGGAGTACGCGCCGTCTCCCTTGATGCCGAACGTGACCTCCTTGTAGCCGCCGGCCTCGTTCGGGCTCGAGCCCAGCTGCTCGACGTTGAAGCGCCGGCGTTCCGCGTAGCGGGCGAGGGCGCGATACAGATCGGCAGCCCAGAGGGCTGCCTCATCCCCGCCGACACCCTGCCGGATCTCGACGATCACGTCCTTGCTGTCGGCCGGATCGGCCTCGACCAGCGCGAGCTTCAGCTCCTCCTCGAGCGACGCCAGCCGTTCCTCCAGCTCCGGCACGAGCTCGCGGAGATCACCATCCTCGCGCGCATCGTCGAGATCGGCCCGCGCCTCACGCCAGCGTTGCGCGAGCCGGTATGGGCCCTCGAGCTCCTTGAGCCTGCGGCCCGCTCCTGCAGCCTCGCGGTGGTCGTTGTACACGGCAGGGTCGGAGAGACGGTCCTGCGCCTCCCGATACGAGCGCTCGACCTCCTCGAGCAGCGGTTCGATGTTTCCGGCCATCGCCGGGTTAGGTTAGTGGTCTGTGCGGTTCTGCTGATGGATGCCTGGGTCGCGAGCACCAAGCGGGGCCGGGCAGGCCACTAACCCTCGAGGCGCGCGTTGAGGTCCAGCTCGGGAACACCGGCCAGCGCCTTCGAAACGGGACAGTTCTCCTTCGCCTGCTCGGCGGCCTGCTCGAACTCGCCCTCGCCCATTCCCGGGACGCGGCCCACGACCTCGAGTGCGATCTTCGTGATCCCCTCGCCGGGCTGGAACGTCACAGTCGCGGATGTCTCCAGCTTCTCCGGCGCATGGCCTGCCTGCGCCAACCCGTTCGAGAGCGCCATCGACAGGCAGGTCGCGTGAGCGGCGGCAATCAGCTCCTCGGGGCTCGTCTTGCCGCCGGGCTCTTCGGAGCGCGCACGCCAGTCCACGTCCAGCCCACCGAAGGTTCCGCTCGACACGCTCTCGATGTGCCCGCTGCCGCTCATCAAATCTCCCTCCCAGATCACCTGGGCCTTGCGCTCAGTTGCCATCGGTTCCTCCCTCGAGTATCGCCTTCACGGTCACTTCCCCGCTCGCCTCGATCAACGCCGAAAACGGGCAGCCCTCGCTCGCAAGCTCGGCAACCCGCTGGAGCGCCGGCCCGTCCATCCCTGTCACCCGCGCGCGCGCGAGCACGTCGGAGGACACGATCCGGTGCGAGCCGCCCTCGACCTCGTCGAGCGTGACGACTGCACGAACATCGAGGTGCTCCGGAGCGGAGCCCGCAGTCGTCAGCTCGCCCGCAAGCGACATCGCGTAACAGGCCGCGTGCGCAGCGGCGAGCAGCTCCTCCGGGCTCGTCTTCCCGTCCGGCTGCTCGACGCGCGTGGCCAGGGAGTACGGCAGGTCTGCGAACGAACCGGTTGCGGCCGTGATGCTGCCACTCCCCCGCGGCAGATTCCCATCCCAGGCGACGCGCGCCTCGCGCTGGACGCGAGGCATTAACGGAAGGACGCGGGAGCACGCCGCGTGATTGCGGGCCAGCCGGCGCCGAGTGGGGCCCGACAGACCACTAGGCCATCACCTCGACCCTGCGGGCCTCCGCCTCGGTGCGGCCTTCGAGCGCGAGCACTTCCTTGAGGGCACGGATCGACACCTCGACCTGGTCGAGCGACGGCTGACGCGTCGTCAGCCGCTGCAGCCAGAGCCCCGGCGCGAGCAGCGTCATCAGGATGCGATTGTCCGAATGCTTGCCGGCGAAGCGGATCAGCTCGTAGGCGATCCCGGCGATCACCGGCAGCAGCAATATGCGCGTCGCGATCAGCCAGTACCAGGCGGGACGCCCGAAGAATGCGAACACGAAGATCGCGATCACCATCACCCAGAGCAGGAAGGCCGTGCCGCAGCGGGGATGGATGAGGCTATAGCGCTGCACGACCTCGGGCTCGAGCGCCTCGCCCGCCTCATACGCGTTGATCGCCTTGTGCTCGGCCGCGTGATACTGGAACACGCGGCGTAGATCCGGAATGAGTGAGATCAGCGACAGATAGAGGACGAAAATGGTCACCCGGATCGCCCCCTCGACGATCACGAACCATCCTGTCCGCTTGATCCCGATCCAATTCGTGAGTAGCGCCGGCGAGACCTTGAAGAGCAGGACCGCGAAGCCGATCGCGATCGCAAACGCGAAGATCAGCTGCCCGCGCGTGAGCTCGGTGACGACCTCCTCACCCTCCTCGCCTTCCTTGCCCTCCGCCTGCGCCTGGTAATTGGCGGAGATCGCGAGCGCGCGGAAGCCGATCGCCAGCGACTCGCCGAGCGCGATCACCCCGCGGACGACCGGCAGCCGGAAGATCCGGTGACGCGCCATCGGCGAGGAGATCGACTGGTGCACCTCGGCGATGTCGCCGTCCGGCTTCCGCACCGCGACCGCCCAGTTGGACGGGCCGCGCATCATCACGCCCTCGAGAACCGCTTGTCCGCCGACGGTAGTCAAAGTTTCACTCGCTCACGCAGAGCGCGTCGGCCGCCGACCGCAGACGGACGCGCGAGCAAGCTCGCGCGTCCTGAAGTCGGCACCGCAAGCGGTGCCGAGGGCCCGTGCATCATCACGCCCTCGAGGACGGCCTGTCCCCCGACTGTGGTCATGGGAGAGGGTTAGGCGCGGCGGGCGCCGCCGGCCTTCTCGAGCCGGCGCTGGAAGCGCTCGACGCGTCCGCCCGTGTCGACCAGCTTCTGCTTGCCCGTGTAGAACGGGTGGCAGTTGGAGCAGATCTCGACGTGCAGCTCGGGCTGCGTGGAGCGGGTCTGGAACGTGTTCCCGCAGGAACAGGTGACGGTCGCGAGGACGTAGTCGGGATGGATGTCAGGCTTCATTTGAATTCAGGATAGCAGCGGC
>VAWR01000105.1:52058-63014 GCA_005885245.1 Actinomycetota bacterium
GCGAGCTCGCAGGCCCACTTCATTCGGCCGTACATGAAGTGAAAGCCGGCCTCGAGCTCCTCCTCGGTGACGAGGATTGACTCCACCTCGAGCTCGGTACAGACGGCGATGCAGTTCTCGCCGGCGAACGGGCCGTTGAGCCCGTCGGCGGCGGATTCCGCCTCGACGTGGACGATGTGCCCCGCCTTCAGACCCTCGTGGAGTGCGGGCGAGCGCTCGGGCTCGACTGCGATTACGCGCGCTCCTGCGTTGAGCCCTTTGACCGCGGTCGCAATCCCGGAGACGAGCCCGCCGCCTCCGACCTGCACCAGAACCACCTCGGTCCGGGGAGCGTCCTCCAGGATCTCGAGGCCGACCGTGCCCTGCCCGGCCATCACCATCGGGTCGTCGTAGGGATGGACGAGCGTTCGACCCGTCTCCTCGATCAGCTGCTCGAGCCGTTCGAACGCGGCGACCTTGTCCGGTGCCTCGGTATCGACGGTTGCGCCGTAGCCGCGCGCCGCTGCGACCTTCATCGGGCTCGCGTCCTCCCACATCACGACGAGCGCATCGAGGCCCTCGACGGCAGACGCGTAGGCAAGCGCCTGTGCGTGATTGCCGGCCGAGATGGAGATCAGTCCGCGACGCTTCTCTTCCTCGGAAAGCGTCGCCAGCTTGCTGAGCACACCGCGCGGCTTGAACGATCCCGTGCGCTGGAAGAGCTCCCCTTTGAAGCGGACGTCCGCGCCGATCCGGTCGGACAGAGTGGCGGAGCGAACGAGCGGCGTCCGGTGCAGCCTCTCGCCGATTCGCTCTCGCGCTCGGCGGACGTCGTCCACGGAAAGGAGCGATCCCGTCGTAGCCATGCCAACATCGTACTTCGGCACTAGACGTATTCCTCGCTCTCGGCGTACGCGAGCCGCCGGTCAATTCGCCGCTCGCGTTCGGCTTGGGGCAGGAACCAGCGCTCCGCGATCGCCGTGGGCACGACGGCCGACAGCACGACCACGGTGACGAGCAGCGAGAACTGGGTCTTGTCGATGATCCCCGCGTTCAGCCCGTAGAGCGACGAGATCGTCCCGAAGGTCAGGCCCGTGCTCATCAGCAACGTGATGAACGTGCCGTGCCTGCGGTCGGCGCGTCGTGCGAGTGGGTAGATGAACCCGATCTTCGGGACCATCTTGGCAGCGAGCAGCATCGCCAGCAGTCCGAGATTTCCAGCCACCGCTCCGAGCGAGACGTTCATACCGCCCTTGATGAAGAAGAACGGCGTCAGAAAGGCGAACGCGACGACGCGCATGCGCTTTTGCTCCTCACGATGCTCCTGGTAATGCCGGCTCATCACGAGGCCGAGCACGAAGGCCGGCAATACCGCGTGCCCGTTCGACGCGTCGGCGAGCACGATCAGGACCAAGAGACAGAGGAAGACGAGCTTGATCTCCGGCTCGATCACGCGATCCCCATAACGGCCAAAGAACCATGGCGCGATGCGCGGGAAGATGAGGATCAGGATGACGGAGACGGCGAGAAAGACCGGGAACCAGACGTTCGGCTTGATGAAGATCGCCGAGAGCGCAAGCGCCGTGCAGAGATCCGTCACGAAGGTCGCACTCATCAGGAGCTTGCCGACGCCCGTGTCGGTGAGCCCTCGCTCGACGAGGACCGCGTAGACGACGGCCAAGGAGGTCGTGGAGAGAGCGGTTCCGGTGATCAGTGACGCGCGGCCGCTCCAGTCGAGCAGGAAGTACGCCACGGTCGAGGCGAACACGAACGGACCGAGGAACGACACCATTCCGATCCCGAGGGAGGCTCCGAGCCGGCGCCGCATGTACGCGGAATCGACCTCCATCCCGGCGAGGAACGTCAGGACGATCGACGCGAACTTGGCGATGAAGTCGAGCCAATCCTGCGATTGCAGGTGAAACACGTTTCCCGCGAAGACGCCGAGCGTGAGCTCCAGCAGCGCGACCGTGACGCCGAGCTCGACTGAGAGCATGCTGGCGACCAGAACGACTGCGGCGAGGACTGCTGCGAGCTGAACCGAATCCACTTGACCTCCTACTGATCGTCGTTGGACGTTCGGTAGAGGCCATCAGCCCGCGAGGGCGGTTAGGCGCGAGCCTCATCGCGCTCGCCTCAGGATACAGCGGGGGCGGCTAGTACTTGCCTTTGCCGCAGCCTGCAAGCACGAAGGGCGCGGCGAACGCGATCAACACTGTGAGTCGTCTGCGCATAGTGGTCAGTACTCCCTGACGAGTCAGGCGGTTTCCCTCTCGAGTCGGATTCCTCACGCCCGGGCAGTCCCTCGAACCCGCCGACTTCAGACACGTCCCAGGGACAGTCCCTCGGACCCGCCGGCTTCAGGCACGTGCCAGAAAGCGCGACGACGGCGGCGCTGCGCTCGTCCACTAGGTCAGCGTGTACTCCGGTCCGCTCCCGCCCTCGGGCGGCGTCAGGCGACCGCCCTTCGCCGTGATCGCGCCGCACTGGACGCAGTTGGAAGGAGTGATGTCCACACCGCTCTCCGACGGCTCGTACACCTGCGCGGGACACATGCGTGTCCAGAGCTCGGCGATGTCCCTCGGAACCTCGCGCCGGATGACGATGTGGTTGGGCTGGTCGTCTCGCGTCTTGTTGCCCGAGGCGAAGACGGACGAGAGCTTGTCGAAGGTCAGCTTGCCGTCTGCTGCTGGATAGGCGCGGGCGCGGTCGGTGCGGATCGGCTCGACCTCCGCGTCGCGCTCGGTGCGCATGTTCCCCGGCGGCAAGCGCCCTTTCGTCGCGGTCATCATCCCGGCCAGCGCGCCGCCGACCCAGAAACCGCGCCCGAACGCCTGACGCATGTTCCGCACCTCCTGCAGGTCCTTCCAGACGAAGCTCTGGGCCAGGGCGTCGTCGTAGGCGGAGAGGGCGCCGGGCGTCCACGGTGTCTGCCCTCGCTGCAGCGCGGCGAATGCCGCCTCGGCCGCGAGCGAGCCCGATTCGATCGCGTAATGGATGCCCTTCAGCGCGGGCACGTTGACGAGTCCAGCGCCGTCGCCGCAGATCAGGAGTCCCGGCGCGTGCAGGTGCTTCGGTAGAGCGAGGAAACCGCCCTCGGGGATGGTCTTCGCTCCCCACTCGATGCGCTCTCCGCCTTCGAGCAGCCGACGCACGAAGGGATGAGTCTTCAACTCCTGGAGCAGGTCGTGGACGGACAGCTCGACGTCCCGATAGTCGAGACCGACGACCATGCCGAGCGTGAGCATGTCCCCGCCCATGGGGTAGACGAACGAGCCGCCGAACTCACGGTACTTCGCGGCTCCGCGCAACGGCCAGCCCATCGTGTGGATGACCCGGTCGAGGGGCCGCGCGACCTGCCAGACCTCCTTGACGCCGAGCGCCCAGATCTGCGGGCTCTCGCCGGCGAGGCCGAAACGCTGGAGAGCGACCCCGGTGAGGTGCCCCTGCGTCCCCTCGGCCAGCACGGTCACTCGCGCCACCACGTCGGCACCCGGCTCGAAGTTGCCGAGCGGTTCGCCGTCGCGTCCGCGTCCCTTGTCGCCGGTCCGCACACCGCGTGTGCGACCGTCCGCGACCAGCAGCTTCTCCGCCGCGGTCTCGGGCAGGATCATCGCGCCGCCCTCCTCCGCCTGTTCCGCGAGCCAGCGACCGAGCCGTGAAAGTGACGCGACGTAGTTGCCGTCGTTCTTCATCGTCGGCGGCGTCGGGATGCGGAGCGCGCTCTTCTCCGTCAGGAAGTACACGGACTCGTGCTCGACTGGGCCGAAGAACGGCATCTCGTCGATCCGCTTTCGCCCTTTGAACAGGCGGCGGAGGGCCCGGGGATTGACGACCGCTCCGGAGAGGAGATGCGATCCCGCCTGCTTCCCCTTGTCGAGCACGGCCACCGGCACCTCGCCGAGGCGTTCCCTGATCTCAGGCGCGTCCTCGAGCAGCTGGCCGAGCCGGATCGCGCAGGCGAGGCCGGCCGGGCCGGCGCCGACGACGAGGACGCCCACGTCGATGCGCTCGTCCTCCGGATCGCTCGGCGGGGCGATGTACTCCGCAATCCGAAACGGCGGTGGAACGTCTGCGGGCTTCGTCATCCGCCCTTCCGCTGCTTGACGAGCTCCGTGAGCCTCGGCACGACCTCGTGGACGTCGCCGACAACGCCGAGATCCGCGAATTCGAAGATCGGCGCGTTTGCGTCCTTGTTGATCGCCACGATCACGCCCGAGCTCTGCATCCCCACCTTGTGCTGGATCGCGCCCGAGATGCCGCAGGCGATGTAGAGCTTCGGCGACACGGTCTTCCCCGTCTGGCCGACCTGCGTAGCGTATGGATACCAGCCCGCGTCGACGACCGCGCGCGTTGCGCCGACAGCACCGCCGAGCGCCTTCGCGAGCTGTTCCACGAGCGTGAAGTTCTCCGGCCCGCCCAGTCCACGGCCGCCGGCGACGATCACTGGCGCGTCTTCGATCGATGGGCCTTCGCTCTCCTCGTGCGCCTGGTCGACCATTCGAGCGGCCGTCGAGAACTCTTCGAGAACCACCTCCACATCTTCGATCTGCGCCGACCCACCCGTCTCGCTGGGGTCGAACGACCCCGATCTGAAGAGCGCGAGCCGCGGCTCGGACGTCCAGCCCACGTCGACGTACACCGAGTCCTGCAGCGCGGGACGCTTGCCGACGAGCTTGCCGTTCTCCTGCGTCAGGTCGACGAGGTCCCAGTTGAGACCGGCGTCGAGCCGCGCCGCAAGCCCGGCCGCCACGTCTGCCGCGAGCACCGAGTTGGCGAAGAGCACGGTGTCGATCCCCTGGTCACCTATGAGTTGCGCCAGAACATCTACGCGAGGCTGGGAAAGGGGCGCTTCGAGCTGCGGGTCGTCGGCGACGTACACCTTGGCGGCGCCGAAATTCCCGGCTCCCTCTGCGAGCGCGCGAACATCCGAGCCGAGAACGACACCCGCGATGTCGCCGCCGGCCACGGTCGCCGCCTTCGTGACCACGCCGAGCGAGCCCTTCAGCAGCTCGTCACCGTGATGCTCGAGAAAGACAAGCGTGCTCATCGGGCAGCCTCTGCCCAATGAGCGAGGGAAGGGGCGTCGGGGGAAACCGTGAGGCGCGCGTAGCCGGAGGCTACGGGCGCGACTGAGGACGCGGCGCTGCGCAGCTTTGCAGCCGCGCAGCGAGTGCGAGGTGCGCGCGTGGGGGCCGTCATACCAGGCGCTTCTCCGCCAGGAAGTCGAGGATCACCTGCGCCGCGCTGCCGTCGTCCTCGATCTTCTTCGACTCGCCACGAGCGGGCGGATCTCCGAGTGCGTAGACCTCGGTGCGCGACCCCTGTTCGCCCGCCCGTTCCGGCTCGACGCCCAGGTCGCCCAGCGAGACCGTCGCCTGTGGTTTCGACTTCGCGCCCATGATCCCCTTGAGCGATGGGTAGCGGGGCTCGTTGATTGCATCCGACACCGCGACGACCGCCGGCAGCGGCGCCTCGATCACGTCGTAGCCGAACTCGGTCTGACGTTTGACCGTGACCTTTCCGTTCTCGTGCGTGACCCCCGCGGCCTGTGAGACCACGGGCAGGCGCAGCCGGTCCGCCACCGCAGCCCAGAGGACTGCACCGTCCGAGTCGCCGGCCTGCTGGCCGAACAAGATGAGATCCGCGCCTTCGCGTTCGAGCGCCTTGGAAAGCGCGTAGCTGGTCGCTACGAGATCCGCCCCGGCTGCTGCCTCGTCGCTGACGAGGACGGCGCTGTCCGCACCCATCGCCAGGGCTTTCCGCAACGCGTCCTGCGCCCTCGCCGGGCCCATCGAGACGAGGACGACCTCGCTTTCGCCAGCGGCGTCCCTCAGTCGAAGGGCTTCTTCGACTGCATTCGCATCGAAAGGATTGAGCGCACCCTCGCCCGAACGATCCAGCCGCTTGCTTTCCGGGTCGATGCGGCTGCTTCCCTCGGGAATCTGCTTGACGCAAACGGCGATCTTCATGCGCGGAGGACTCTACTCAGGGGTGACGGAGGCCGAGACGCTTGGTACTGTCCGATCCTTCGAGCGCGAACGGAGCGCCCGTTCTCCTGATGAGACGCCATCGGACGACAGCCCGAGGGGTTCTCTTCCTCGTCGCCACGATCGGCGTCGCCGTCGGCGCAGCCGCCGCGTTCGCTGCAAACAAGGTTCCGGAGCACATCGTCTTTCCTGTCGTCGGGCGCGTGCAGTACACCGACGACTTCGGCGCTCCCCGTCCCGGCGGTCCTCATCAGGGCAATGACATCATCGCCGCGAAGAAATCTCCCGCCGTCGCCGCAGAAGCCGGGAAGGTCAAATACTGGACGACGTCCCGCTCTGCCGGCTGCATGCTCTACCTCTACGGCGAGAGCGGAACGAACTACTACTACATCCATCTGAACAACGACGTCACGATGACGAACGACAACCGCGGCAAGTGCGTCAAAGGCACCGCGTACGCGGTGAAGAACGGCGCCAAGGTCGCCGCCGGACAGCAGATCGCATACGTCGGCGATTCGGGCGACGCGGACGGCCGAAGCGCGCACCTGCACTTCGAGGTTCACCCGGGCGGCGGCAAGGCCGTGAGTCCGTACCCGTACCTGCAGAAGGCCTACAAGCTCCTCTTCACTGCCAAGGCGGGCACGCCCTTCGCACTGGCGCTCACGGGCACGGTCGTCAGCGCCACGATCGATCGCCTCGTCATGAACGTGGCGACCTCACAGGCTTGGCCCTCCGCGCTGATGCTCACCAAGCTCAACCGGACGATCGCGCTCGGCGTCCCCGAGACCGCTCTCCTGCAGAGCGTCGGCCCGACCGGCGCGCCGCGAACCGTGACGAGCCTGACGCTCGCCCAGAAGGGCGACAGGGTCGTAGTCTGGACACAGCCGGCGCCCGCGACGCTCAAGGCCGAGCGCGGCGACGACGACGTCCTCAGCGCCGCGCTGATCCAGCTCGACTGAGCTCCGGCCGGGAAGAAAGGGTGCGGCCGGCCGACGCAAAGGTCGGCCGGCCGCAGTCACCTATCGGAGTTAGATCACCCCCCGTCCGCGGGCCGGAGTCAGTGTCTCTTTCTGGCAGGGCTTCGGCTCGCACCGAGGCTCGCACTTCGGCTCGCACCGAGGCTCGCACTTCGGCTCGCACGAATCGTCGCACCTTCGTTCACACGGCTTCGGGCAGCAGCCCTCCCCGTTGACGGTTTGAGTCTGGCCGAGGTTGTTGGACTGCGTGTTCGACTGCGTGGCCGTGTTGTGGTTCGAGGCATCAACCCAATTGCCGCTGTTCTGGTTGACGTCACCGCCGTTCAGGAACGCGACGTTCTTGCCGCTGACCACCACCGGAGCCGACGATCCGCACTGGTTCGCCGTGTTCTCTGCCCGGTTGGATTGGCTCGCGGACTGGGATACGTCACCTTTACCCGAACCGCAGCAACCCGAGCCCGTGACCGTCTGGGTCTGTCCGAGCCCGTTCCACTGGTTGTTCGACTGCGTCGCGGTGTTGTGGTTCGAGGCGTCAACCCAATTGCCGCTGTTCTGGTTGACATCCCCGCCTGCCGGAGCACACGAATTGCAGGCGTCGTGCACCCAGCCGTTACCGACCGCGACGTTCGGCCCACTCACGACGAGCGGAGCGGAGTAACCGCTCTGGTTGGCCTCGTTGCTGGCCGAGTTCGACTGGTCGGCCGACTGCGAGACGTCACCCGAGTGGCAGCAGCCGTTTCCTGCGACGGTCTGGCTCTGACCGGCGCCGTTTGACTGAGTGTTGCTCTGGTTCGCAGTGTTGTGGTTTGACGCGTCGACCCAGTTCCCGCTGTTCTGGTTGACGTCGCCCTTGTTCGCGATGGCGTAGTTGCCGCCGCTGACCACGATCGGAGCCGAATAGCCGCGTTGGTCGGCGTTGTTCGAGCCCTCGTTCGACTGCGAGGCGGACTGCGACGCTCCATCCGAGGAGCAGCAGCCGTTCCCTGCGACGGTCTGGCTCTGACCGGCGCCGTTTGACTGAGTGTTGCTCTGGTTTGCGCTGTTGTGGTTCGAGGCGTCGACGTAGTTGCCGCTGTTCTGGTTCACGTCCCCGCCGTTCAGCGCCGCCACGTTCGGGCCGCTGACCACGATCGGCTTAGAGGTGCCCGATTGATTCGCGGTGTTGTCGGCCTTGTTGGACTGGTCCGCCGACTGACTCGGATCCGAAGCGCCCTGGCTCGCGGTCTGGGTCTGACCCGCGCCGTTGGACTGGTTGTTCGACTGTGTCGCCGAGTTGGTGTTCGACGCATCGACGATGTTGCCGCTGTTCTGGTTCGTCGTGCCGCCGCCGCCGCAGGGGTTGCACGAAGCGCCATTGGCGACAGCGATGTTGGGACCGCTTGCGACGATCGGCTCCGACGTTCCGCTCTGGTTCGCCGTGTTGGAACCGTCGTTTGACTGAGTTGCCGTCTGCGAGACCGGCGTCCCGGACGGGGGAGTCAGGAGGTCGCCCGCCATCGCGGTGCCCACCCCTCCCACCAGCCCGAGCACGAGGCTCGAGACCAGCACGATCAACAAACGTCTCATGGTTGTACGTCTCCTTTTGCGTTCGAGTGACCTACGGATCGCCCGCGCCGACCCATGGGCACGGGTCCAGGACTCGAACTAGCCGGGGCGGTCGCCCGGGGCGACGTACGCCGGCGAGAGCCCGAGAGCCAAGGCGGGCCGGAGCCATCGGACCGCAGTCGGGATCGCCAGGAGGAAAGCGAAAGCAAGAAGACCGAAGAGCAGGAGGCCGCCGCCACCCGATGTACTCGTGCCGGCGAGGATGCTCGAGCCAGGGGGTGGCAGGGGCGGCGGCCGCTGGGGGACTCGGCCTCCCGGGGAGTCGTCGCGCGACCCCGAGACGACTGCGCCCGCGGGCATCGTGCCGCCGACGAAGGAGGAGTCGCCCCACGGAATCAAAGCGAGATCTTTCAGCCACACCCTCGGCTGCGGGGGCGCCCGCTGCACGGTGTTACGAGCCGTCGTGACGATCGCCTCCGAGCGCGGCGTCTCCGTCACGTTCCGCGCTGACATGGCCGTCGGCGGGCTCGAAGAGCTCCGGACCGGAGACGGCACCACCGAGGTACGGATCGCGTTCGAAATCCGAGTGGCTGTCGGCGCCACAACCTGACCGGACAGGCGAACGAGCGGCTCCGTAGTCGAGCGAAGAAGCGGCGCCGCAGTCGAGTTGACGGCCTCGTGCGCAGCCTCGACAAGAGGCGTGACCTTCGTGGTCACGTCGCTCGCCGCCGAGTGGGCCGTAGCTGCCGCGGACCCCGCTAGATCGGAAGCGGTCTTCGCAGCCGAGGAGGACGCAGCGCGCACATCCGCCGCCGCGCTCGCGGCGGTAGCGGCCGGCTGCGTAGCGGCCGCTGTGACCGCCGTGGGAGTGACCGCGGGGCTCGAGGCGGGCGCAGCAGGTGCCGAAACCGCAGGAGTTGACGAGACAACGGGCGCAGGCGTCGACGAGACGACGGGCGCAGGAGTCGACACAACCGGTGCAGGAGTAGTCGGCAAGGCTGGAGCCGAGGCGGGCGGCGTGGTGGCCGACGCTGCCGGGATGGCGGGAAGGCCTGCATGCGCCGCGTCAGCGAACGCCGCAGCGGAGGCTATGACCCCACCAAGCACCAGCATTCGCTCGAGCACGTTTCGCATTGCCGCAGACCTCGCCGTTTCTCTTTCCAACTTCAAACGGACATAACGCAGCCAGAGGCTCTCGGCAACGAAAAAGCTCGGAATTTGCGGCGAAGTTCTGCCCGGAGCGCGCCTTCGTGCCGGGGCTCCGGGGCTGCTCGCGCCGGATGTCGCCGCGAGGCCCGTGGCCTCAACCCGCTCCCGGAAGGTGTCGATGAAGGACTCGGAGTGCCGTCAGTTGTGAGTCTGTACGTCTCCACACGCTGACCCCGCTCCCGGGGGTCCCTGAGCCGAGCCATGGCGAGGGGACTCCCTCCTGGAATGGCTCAGTGGCCGACGAACTTCGGTTCGCGCTTCTCGACGAACGCCGCGAGGCCCTCCTTCGCGTCCTTTGTCGAGAAGAGCTCGCCGAACGTTTTGCCTTCCGCCGCCAGGTTCTCTTCGTGGTCGCCACCGAGCGCGCGGTTCGCCAGTTCCTTCATCGTGCGAAGCGCGACCGTGCTCTTCGCGGCCAGCAGAGTCGCGGTCTCGTGCGCCTTGTCGAGCACCGGATCGTGGACCGCGTTGACGAGCCCGATCCGCAGGGCCTCGTCCGCACCGACGATGCGCCCGGTGAAGATCAGCTCCCTGGCGATGCCCAGGCCGCACACGCGTGCGAGACGTTGAGTGCCGCCCCAGCCCGGAATGATCCCCAGATTCACCTCGGGCTGACCGAGCTTCGCCGTGCTCGCCGCGTAACGAATGTCGCACGCCAGCGCGAGCTCGCAACCACCGCCCAGAGCGAAGCCGTTGATCGCCGCAATCGTCGGCTTGGGCATGGTCTCGAGCAACCGGCCCGCCTCGTGCCCGAGTGCGCCCCACGCCTTGGCTGCCTCGACGTCGAGGTTACTCATGTACTTGATGTCGGCTCCGGCGACGAACGCCTTCTCACCCGCGCCGGTGAGGATCACGACGCGCACCGACTCGTCAGCGGCGAGCTCGCTCAACCGGCCGCGCAAGTCGGTGAGCGTGCCGACGTCGAGCGCGTTCATCGCTTCCTGGCGATCGATCGTGACGAGGGCGACCGCCTCTTCGAGCTCGACTCGAATCAAACGGGAACGTTGCCCCTGAGGAAGTCGACGATCCGGTTTCCCCCTCGCCCCTTCCCCACACGCCGTGCGCGCCGACACGAATGCTTCATGCCGGGACCTTGTCTCGCAGGAAGTCGACGATCTCGGACGTCGGCGCGCCCGGCGTGAAGATCTCCGCCACGCCCTGGTGCCTCAACTCCTCCGAGTCCTCCTTCGGAATCGTCCCGCCGACGACGACGAGGACGTCTTCCGCGCCGTTCTCCTTCAGGCCATCGAGGATCC
>VAWR01000106.1 GCA_005885245.1 Actinomycetota bacterium
TCGCTCACGAGAAGCGTCATCGACGGCTGCTCTTCTTCGGCGTCGCGACGCTCGTCGGTCTGGCCGTCATGGCTGCGATTGCGGTCTACGCGTTTGCGCAGCGAAGTAATGCCAACCATCAGACGGCTGTCGCGCAGGCCGAGAGGACGAAGGCGGAACAGCAACGGAACATCGCGGTCGACCAACGCCGGCGGGCGCAGCACCAGGCAGCGTTGGCAACGCAAAGGACCAGAGAGGCGCAGACGGCAAAGAGTGAAGCGCAGAGGGCGCAACAGGAAGCACAGTCGAATGCGAAGCTCGCGAACGCCGCCAGGCTCGAAGCTCTCTCGCAAAAGGCTGCTGCAGAGGGCAACCGGAAACAGGCCCTGGCGTTCGCTGCTGCTGCGGATGCCGCGCGAGGCCGAGCCCAGCATCAGGCAGCGATTGCGAAGAGCGAGCGAAACAAGGCAGTTCGCGCCCGAGAGATCGAGAAGCGTCAGAGGCGGATCGGCCTGGCGAGAGAACTGGTCGCTTCCGCTGGAGCATTGCTCGGCAACGATCCTGAAGCGAGCGTTCGCACCTCGCTTGCTGCCGTCACAGCCTTCCGGCGCGCGAGAGTCGCGCCCGGGAGGTCACTCGAACGCACGCTTCGGGATGGACTGCTCGCTCTGCGCCTGAAGGCGGAGCTGCGGGCCGGCGGCCCCGTCAGCGGTCTTCAGGTCAGCCCGGACGGCTCGCTCTTGCTCGTCTACGGGAGAGGCGGTGCGCGGCTGTACGACCTCGCCCACGGCTTCCGCGTGCGGCGCCTCCAGCCTTCTTCCGCTCTCTCGACCGCTGCCTTCAGCCCGGATGGGCGGCTGGTGGCAGGGGGCGGGACCGGCAGCGACCATTCGGTGCATATCTGGGACGCGCAGTCCGGCCTGCCGCTGACGACGCTTCAGCATCCGGCCAACGTGCTGTCACTCGACTTCTCGCCGAGCGGCCGCTTGATCGCCACCGGGTGCGCGGACGGCAACGCACGCGTCTGGAACGTCGCCGGCGGACTGCTGCTGTCGCCGCTGCTCCCACATGATCGCGGGGCGCGCGGCGACGACGTCCGGATGGTTGCTTTCAGTCCGGACGGCTCTCGCTTACTGACGGTCGGAGGTGACAAGTACGCGCGGATCTTCACCGTCGACGGGCGCGGCGAGGTCCGGAAGCTCAACAACGTCGTGCTTGTCAATAGCGCGCGGTTCAGCCACGACGGCAAGTTCGTGGCCACGGGCGGATCGGATCTCTTCGTGCGACTCTGGGACGCCGGCACCGGCCAGGCAAGAGGGTCGATGCCGACCACAGGCAATACGACCGATCTCGCGTTCAGCCCGGACGACACGCTGCTGGCGGCGGCCGGAAGCATCGATACGACCGCGCGGATCTGGTCTCTCCCTGAAGGCGACCTGGTCGGCATTGTCAGCGGTCATCGCAGCGGCGTCGAAACGGTCACCTTCAGCCCTGACAGCCGCTCCGTCCTGACGACCGGCCGTGATGGGAAGGTCCTGGTCTCGCGGGCTGTGGGTGGATTCATGCAGGCAACCCTGTTTGGTCACCGAGCATCCGTGCCGGCCGCGGCCTTCAGTCCGGACGGCCAGACGATCTTCACCGGAAGCGACGACGGCTCGGCCAGAGTGTGGGATGGAAGAATCGATCCGTCCGGCCCGGGGCCTCCGGGCGTCCCGCGGCTGGTCGGCGACCACGGAGCTGAAGTCAACGCCGTCGCCTACAGCCCCGATGGGAAGTCGCTGCTGAGCGCGGGCTCGGACGGAACAGCGCGAATCTGGCGTCAAGATGGCACCGCGCTCACGCTGAGGCACGTCGGTGCGGTCACGGCCGCCACGTTCGGCACTGGTGGACAGCGCTTGATCACTGCAAGCGCAGACCGCAGCGCCAGAATCTGGAATGCCAGAACCGGCGCGCTCGTCGTCACCCTTCCGCACGGTGCCGCCGTGAACGCCGCCCAGCTCAGTCCCGATGGGCGTCTCGCAGTGACAGCGGGCGCTGACGGAACGGCTCGTCTCTGGAATGCGGTCAGCGGTGCGCTGCTGCGTCGACTCGATCACGACGGTCCGGTCAACGACGCCCGGTTCAGTCCAAACGGCAAGCTCGTCGTCACCGCGAGCGACGACCGAACTGCGGCGCTCTGGCGAGTCTCCGACGGGAGGCGCCTCGTGACGTTGAGCGGACACACCGACAACGTCGTCGCCGCGATCTTCTCTCCGGACGGGCGCCGCGTGGCGACGGCTTCCGCAGATAACACCGCCCGGGTCTGGAATGTCGCCTCCGGGCGAAGCGAGCACACGCTCAGCGGGCACACGGACGACCTGACGGCGATTGCCTTCAGTCCGGAGGGCTCGACGCTCGCGACCGCGAGCACCGACCGGGACGCGCGCGTGTGGAATGTGAAGTCCGGCAATCAGGTGGCGCTGCTTCGAGTTCATTCAGGACCCGTGAACGACGTCACCTTCAGCGCAGATGGGCGCTGGATTGCCACGGCAGGTCCTCTCGCCGCGGGGATCTGGGAGACGAGGCAGGACAGGCGCTGGCCCACACTTCCGGTCTACCTCGTGCGCGGCCCGGTACGGCCGATCAACGACGTCGCGTTCTCGCCGCACGGCTGGCGCCTGGCCATGGGCAGTCGTGATGGCTCGGTCCGAACGTTCGACTGCCGCCTCTGCGGCACCACCAGGCAATTGACGGCGATTGCGCGCGCGCGTCTCCACGAGATCGTGCGCGTCAAGCCGTAGCGAGTTACGCCTCGGCGCGCTCTTCGAGTTCGTTGGCCCTGTTCCTGAGCGCGGCGAACCCGGCCTGCAGGAAGTCGTTGAGGCCGGCACCGGCGAGCGTCCAGGTGAGCGTGCGCCCGAAGCGGGGCGCCAGGAGCTGCGCGGTTGCCAGGCCGGCTGCCGCCCAGGTTCCCACGCACCGGCTGCACGTCACCAGCTCGCCGATCGCCTGCTCCATGCCACCTGTCTGAACCGGCCGTTCGTCCTCGGCGTGCAGCGGCTCTCCCTCGACGAACGGCTCACGGATGAAGCTCGTCACGTCGTCACGGACGATTGTCCTGGCCGCCTTGAAGCTGGCGATCGAGAGCGTCGCGAGGTCGAGCCAGGAGTGGTCACGAGGGTCCCGTCCGAGCGCACGCGCGAGTCCCCCGGCCAGCGCCAGTCCGCCCGCGAAGACGCCCACGATGGTGGCGTACGCCTGGTAGGGAGGACGCGTGCTGGATCGTTCGGTCACGACTGCCATCGAGGCTACGCTTGGACGCAATGCCCGAGTTCAAAACATCCGCGGCCTATCGCCCGACCGGAGACCAGCCGACCGCGATCGCCGCGCTGGCCGAGGGCCTCGGGGCCGGCGAGCGCTACCAGACTCTGGTCGGGGCGACCGGCACCGGCAAGACGGCGACGATGGCCTGGACGATCGAGCAGGTGGGACGCCCGGCACTGGTGATCGCCCACAACAAGACCCTGGCCGCGCAGCTCTGCAACGAGTTCCGGGAGTTCTTTCCGCAGAACGCTGTGGAGTACTTCGTTTCCTACTACGACTACTACCAGCCCGAGGCTTACGTTCCTCAGGCAGACCTCTACATCGAGAAGGACTCGTCACAGAACGACGACATCGCACGGCTGAGGCTCGCGGCCACCTCCGCTCTCTTCACCCGTCGCGACGTCGTCGTGGTCGCGTCGGTCTCCTGCATCTACGGGCTCGGCTCGCCGGAGGAGTGGCGGGAGCGGGTGATCATCCTCGAAGTGGGCGGAGAGCACGACCGGGATCTCATGTTGCGCAAGCTGATCGACTCGCAATACGTCCGCAACGACACGATGCTCGGACGTGGACGATTTCGCGTGAAGGGCGACGTCGTGGAGGTCCAGCCTGCGAACCAGGAGACTGCGTATCGGATCTCCTTCTTCGGCGACGAGGTCGAGCAAATCAGCCATTTCGACCCGCTCACCGGCGAGATCTTCACGAGGCTCGACAACATCGCCATCTGGCCCGCGACCGAGTACGTGACGTCCCGGCCGACGATCGAGCGCGCCGTCAGCGACATCCGGCACGAGCTCGAGCAACGTGTCAAGGAGCTGGACAGCGAGGGGAAGATGCTCGAGGCGCATCGCCTGCGACAGCGCACCGAGTACGACCTCGAGATGATGCAGGAGCTCGGCTTCTGCAACGGGATCGAGAACTATTCACGCGTCCTGGAGGGTCGCGCGCCCGGCACGCACCCGTTCACGCTCCTCGACTACTTCTCCAACGACTTCGTCGTCTTCGTCGACGAGTCGCACCAGACCGTGCCGCAGATCGGCGGCATGTACGAAGGCGACCGCTCGCGGAAGCAGACGCTCGTGGACTACGGCTTCCGGTTGCCCTCGGCCCTGGACAACCGGCCACTGCGCTTCGACGAGTTCCTGGACAAGGTGCCGCAGCTCGTGTTCGTGTCCGCCACGCCTGGGCCGTTCGAGCAGCGCCATTCGACGCGAACGGCCGAGCAGCTGATCCGGCCGACCGGCGTCGTCGACCCCGACGTCGAGTTGCGCGCCACGAAGAACCAGATCGACGACCTGCTGAACGAGGTCCGCCGTCGTGAAGAGGTGGGCGAGCGGGTGCTCGTCACGACGCTGACGAAGAAGATGGCCGAGGACTTGACCGACTACCTGCTCGAGTCCGGCGTCAAGGCCCGGTACCTCCACTCCGAGATCGACACGCTCGAGCGGATCCAGATCATCCGCGAGCTCCGCCTCGGAGACTACGACGTTCTCGTCGGCGTGAACCTGCTGCGCGAGGGCCTCGACCTCCCCGAGGTCTCGCTCGTCGCGGTGCTCGATGCGGACAAGGAAGGATTCCTGCGCGGCCGTACGTCGCTGATCCAGACGATCGGCCGGGCGGCGCGAAACGTGAACGGCAAGGTGCTGCTGTACGCCGACAAGGTCACGCAGGCGATCAAGGATGCGATGGACGAGACGGACCGGCGCCGCTCGATCCAGCTCGCCTACAACGAGGAACAGGGAATCACGCCGGAGACGATCGTGAAGGGCGTCTCCGACATTGCAGAGTTCCTCGCGCTCGAGTCGCCGAACGTGCCGAAGTCGAAGCGCCGCCGCGGACGAAAGGACGTCGAAGGCATGGCGCCGGGCGAGCTCGAGCGGCTCATCATCGAGCTCGAAGAGGAGATGTTCGCGGCCGCCGAGGAGCTGAGGTTCGAGTACGCGGCGAAGCTGCGGGACGAGATCAAAGAGCTGCGGCGCGAGCTCGTCGCGACGGCGAGCACCCCGGCGTCAGCCTAGAATCGGCGCTCGTGCTCGGCTCGATCATCCTGATCATGATCTTCGGGTTCATCACCGGCAGCCTGGCGCGGCTGGCCGTCCCCGGTCCGGACCCGATGCCCATCTGGCTGACGGTCGCGATCGGTCTCGCCGGCTCGGCAGGCGGCGGTGCGGTCGCCCTGGCGATCTGGGGTAGAGGGACGCAGGCGGTCGGTCTCTTCTCGTTCCTGGGCGCGATCCTCCTCGTCGTCGCATACAGACGCCTCGTCCAGAAGCGGCCGCTGACCGGGCCGGACGCGATGAAGTTTCCGGAGCGCGGGATCGGGATCGATCGTTTCCAGGATCGGCGTCGAAAGATGGAGGACCTACTGCGACACACCCAGGGGACGCCGGACGCCTCTGACGCCGACGCGAACCTTCGGAAGCTGAGCGACCTGCACGATGCCGGCGTTCTGACCGACGAGGAGTTCGAAACGAAGAAGGCGCAGCTCCAGGGCCGGGCGTAGTAGAGAGGCCCGATGTGAAATTCCGCCGGGCCGGATGACGCTCCAGACACGGCGCCGGATCAGCACGTTCGCGCGCGGCACGTAGCGCCGCTACGCACCGCGAACGACCGCACTGCCCGGCTTGGTCTGGAGCGCCCCCGACGTCGGCCGAATTTCACATCAACCCTCCGAGTGGTTTCGAGCTGACCGGCCCGGGAATTCAAGGCCCATGCACTGGATCTGGTTGATCATCGTAGGCGCGGTCGTGGGAGCGCTGGGTCGCCTGTTCCATCCGGGGGTTGATCCGATGGGGTGGGTGCTCACGATCCTGATCGGCATCGCGTCGCTCGTCGTCGCCGGGCTGATCTTCAGCAACGGCGTGCTCGAGTTCATCGTCGGGATCATCGTCGCGGTGATTCTGGTCGCACTCGTCGGACGCTTCTACGGCGGCCGGCGTACGCTCGCACGCGGCGTCTAGACAGGCTCGGATTCCAGGGGCTCACGGCCGCGAGGGAACTCCCGCTCGGCCGTTAGCCCCCAATCCGTGTCGCGCCAGACGAACGTTCGGACTCGCAGGCACGCGTGCTCGATCTCGTAAACGTGAACGCCACGAGCCTCGCCTTGCCGCTTCGGGCGTGGCTGTCCAAGGCCGGGCGCGACCGAGACGACCACGCTGGGCTCGTCGCCTCTCGAGATCTCGAACTCACGGCGTTCGCTGACGGCAGCCTGGTGGATGTGACCGGCGAGGATCAGGTCGGCCCCCGCGGCGACGAGTCCGGCGAGGACGTGATTGCGCCGTGCGACCGGCTTCTTCCGCGAGCGCCAGGGCGCACCGACCAGGTGGTGGTGCAGGACCACGATCTGAAACGCACCGGGTGGGGCCTCGCGCAGCCTCTCGTCCGCGCGAGCAAGCTGCGAGCCGCGAATCCCACCCGACTGGTGGCGCCAGGGGCGAACCGAGTTGAGGCCGATCACGTGGAGCGTGGGGGACGAGTACGTCGGCTCGGTCGTGTCCCACTGCCGCTCGAACTCCACGAAGGACCTGGTGAAGCGTCCCGGGAAGCTGTGGGGGATGTCGTGATTTCCGGGAATGGCAAGCACCGGCAGGCCGAAGCTGCGCAGAAAGCGGGACGCGTTCGCCAGCTGGTCCTCACGCCCGCGGTGGCTCAGGTCTCCGCTTGCGATGACGAGCTCGGGCTCGAAAAGCTCGATCAGCACCGCCGCACCGCGCTCGATCGCCTGGTCGTCGCCCGCTCCGAAATGGAGGTCCGACAGGTGTAGAACGCGTGTGAGCACGGCCGGAGCAGGCTATAGACTGACTTGTGTGACGGAAGATTCAGGCGAGATCTTCGACGACCTCTATCTCGGTCTCCGGGCGGGCGGAGCAATCCGCAAGCAGCGCCGGGGCGAGCCGCTCACCACCGAGGAACGGGAGGCGCTCGGCCGCTGGCAGCGGCTGTCGACGTGGCGAAAGGCCCTCGCAGTGGGCGGCTTCGCATTCGGCACTTTCGGCCTCGGGTTCACCCTGGGCGGCCTGATCTTCGGTCGCTGGCGGAAGGCCTAGCGGCCTCGCGGCGAAAGCTGCGCTTTCGCCGCGATCTAAGGTACGCCGCATTCGCGGGGAACGTGCGCGGGCGGAGCCCGCGCACTTCTCTGGTGTTGGTGCTGGGCGGTTGTTCTCGAACCGTGCGGGCACGGGCGCCGGAGGCGTCCGCGCCCGCATCAGTCCGCCTGCGGCTAAGCCCGGCTTCGCCTGGTCTTAGCCTCCGGCCCTGATCTTGCTGGTGAACGCGCGTTCACCAGCAGCACCGAGGGCCGGAGCGTAGACCAGGCGCAGCCGGGCTACGAGGAGGCCGACCTCACACGGGCGGGGACGCCGCCGGCGCCGCCGCCCGCGGACCACTTCAAGCGGCAAGAACAAACCCGAAAGGGAGCGCACGGGCTTCGCCCGTGCGCGTTCCGCGCGAAGCGCCGTACCCAAACCGCGCGAAAGCGAAGCTTTCGCGCGGTCATACGGAATTCATGCCAAGGGGGGCACCGTCCGCATTCCGGGGGTTCCGATGTTCTGCGTGTCAACCAGTGAAAGGACTGACACGCACAATGCTCAAGAAGCTCCCACTCTCGAAGATCCTCCTCAGCCTCGCGGCCGTTTCGGTAGTCACGGTTGCGGCGGTGGGGGGTACCTTCGCCAACTTCACCGCGACCCCGACCACGATCGCATCCAACGCCTTCGCCTCGGGCTCGCTGACGATGAGCCGCTCCGGCTCCGGAGCCATCTTCAGCGCCTCGGCGATGAAGATCGGCGACACGGCCACCGGCTCGGTCACGATCACGAACACCGGCAGCCTTTCCGGCGCCTACTCGCTGGCCGGCTCGAGCTCCGGCAGCTCGGCTCTGTCGAGCCAGCTCAACCTGAAGTTGTACAAGGACGTCGACGGCGGCACCGCGATCTACGACGGTTCCCTCGGCGGCTTCAGCTCGGTCGCGCTCGGCACGTTTGCGGCCAGCGGCGACTCGCACACCTTCTACTTCCACGTCAGCTTCCCGACGACGGGGACGGACGCCGGTGACAACGCCCTCCAGGGCCTGTCTGCCAGCACGACGTTCACCTGGTCGGCGACGCAGGCGTAGGGGGAACGATGCGGCGGTCCCTCCGGACGGTGAGCAAGGTGACGGTTGGCCTCTTTGCGGGGTCGGCCGTCGCCTTCGCCGTCTTCTACGCGGCTCTGATCGCCGGCGGCTACAGGCCTGTCGCGGTCTATTCGGGCTCGATGACGCCGACGATCGCCGTCGGTGGGCTTGCCGTAGACCGCGCGATTCCGGCGAAGGACGTCCGGGTCGGCGACGTGATCACGTTCACCGACCCCTACGTGAAGGGTCGCATGGTCACGCACCGGGTCGTCGCCGTCATCCCGACGGCGCACGGACTCGCCTACCGCACGAAAGGTGACGCGAACCCGAGCCGCGATCCCTGGACGATCCGGCTGAAGGGACAGGTGGGTCGCGTCGCCTTCAGCGTTCCGGTCGCGGGCTACGTGCTCGTGTACGCCCACACGCGCGAGGTCCGTGGAGTCCTGATCTGCCTTGCCGCGGTACTGATGCTCCTCGGCCTGCTCCGTCGGATCTGGCGAAAGGAGACGATCGCGCCGGTCGGCGCGTAGTCCCATGCGGAAGCTCGTCGTTGTCGGTTGTCTCTGCCTCGCGGCATCGGGGCTCGGTGCAGGTTTCAGCGCTGCTGCTTTCACGCGCTCGACCTCGGTGCCTGCAAACGGGATCACGGCCGACGCCCTCAGGAACTATTTCTCGGTCACGCCTGGCTCGGACGTGCAGCCGGGCACCTCGAACGCGGTTGCCGGCGGAGACGTCGACAGCCTGTCGATCGACCTCGGCACCGTTCCGTCTGCACGGACCTTCTCCAACGTCTTTCGAATCACGAACGTGAGCGGCGCGACGCGAACTGCGACGCTGACGCTCTCTTCCGTCTCGCAGGTCTCGTCCGCAGTCTTTGCTTCGAGCGGCAGCGGCTCGGTGACGCTCGCAGCCGGCGCCTCGACCACGCTGTCCGTCACGACCTCGGCAACGGTTGCAGGACGCGGTGTGGGCACGCTTCGCCTCGGACTCTCCGGTTCGAGCTGGCTCTACCGGGACTACACGTTCAGGCTCGACGAAGCCCCTCAGGCTCCCGGAGCTCCGACCGCCGCACAGAAGCCGGCCGGCCGGATCGACCTGTCCTGGCCCGCGTCGTCCACGACCACCAACCTCGCCGGCTACGACGTCTACCGCTCGAGCGGTGGCGCATACACGAAGATCAACGGCACGTTGCTCACCACGCTCGCGTACAGCGACACGGCGACGGTCGACGGCACGGCGTACACGTACAAGGTGCTGGCCGTCTCGAGCGGGATCCCGGTGCTGACGAGCGTGGACAGCACCACCGTGAACGCGACGGCCGACGCCACGCCGCCAGGCCAGCCGAGCGGGATCGTGCTGGCAAACGGCGGCGGTGGGGGCGGCGCTTACATCAACGCTGCGAATGCAGGCAGCATCTCCATTTCTGTGAACCTGCCGGCGAACTCGCTCACGACCGACACCGTCCAGCTCACGGTTTCGCACGGGGCGAGCGTGACCGCGAGTCACGCCGGGTTGGCCGGGGCCGGCACGATCACCTTCACGGGGCTGAACCTCTCGGGTCTCAACGAAGGCGGCGTCACGATCAGCGCGATCTCGACCGATCTGGCCGGCAACGTCTCGACCGCGGGCACTGCGACGGTGACGAAGGACACGGTCGCACCCGGCGTGCCGACGGCGAACTACACGGACAACAACAACGCCAATGCAGACCAGGTCTCCGGCACGGCCGAGGCGAATGCCTCGATCGCGGTGACGAAGACGGCGCCGGCACCGACGGCGACGTATTCGACGACCGCGTCGGGGGCGGGAGCGTACAGCGTCCTGGTTGCCGCCGTGGCCGGGAAGCCGAACCCTCCGACCGCCGTGACGTACACCATTACGGCTACGGATGCCGCAGGAAACACGAGCGGGGCTGCCACGCTCAACTACAACGACACGAAGTAGACGGCTAAGTCCAGCCTCGTTTCCTGCCGATAGGCAGCCCAGAGAGACGTGAACGCCGCCGGACTTCGCACGCTGCCGCTCGCGCGCGTGTACCTCGTCGCGGGCCTCATGGCCACTGGGCTGTACTTCGTCCTGCCGTGGAACTCGTTTTCGCAGGAGCTTCTCTACGACGCAATCGGTGCTTGCTCCGCGGTGGTCGTGGTGCTCGGGGCACGCATCAACCGGCCGCGGCAGATGCTGCCCTGGTATCTCTTCGGCGCAGGCCTGCTCGCTTTCAGCCTCGGCGACGTCGTCTTCAACCTCTACGCGCAGGTCTGGCACCGCGATCCGCCGGTGCCGTCCGTCGCGGACCTCTTCTATCTCGCCGGCTATCCGTTCCTGGCCGCCGGTCTGGTGGCACTCGTGTTGCGGATGCGGCGGCAGGACCGGCGGTTCGGTCTTCTCGATGCCGCGCTTCTGACCGTGGCCTTCGCGCTCTGCCAGTGGGTGTTCGTGATGAGGGGCGTCGCCAAGGGTTCGGCCTCCGGGACCGATCGAGCCGTGGCTCTGTCGTACCCGGTCATGGACATCGTCTTGCTCGCCGCGCTGGTCTTCTTTGCAATGACCCCGGCCTGGCGTACGGCCGCCTACCGGTATCTCGGCCTCAGCCTCGCGCTGATGCTTTTCGGGGACGAGGTCTACGGAGTGTCCCCGAACTCATATGCCGGGGCGTCCTGGCTCGACGCGGCCTGGCTGCTGTCCTACCTGTTCTGGGCGGTCGCAGCGCTCAGCCCGTCGATGCGCTCGCTGTCCGAACGGCCGCGCCCGAGAACGCCTGGGCTGACCAGATCGAGACTCCTCGTTCTCGGTGCGGCGCTCGGCACTGCCCCGGCCGTGATCGTCGCTGAGCGCGCGCTCGGCAGAGGAGTCGATGCGGACGCCGTCGCGATCGGAGCGACGGTCCTGTCGGCCCTGGTGCTTGCGCGCCTCGCCGGCATGGTCCGATCGCTCGATCGGCTGCGCGAGCGCGAACGCGTCGCGCGGGCGGAGGCCGAGTCGGCGCACCATCAGCTTGCCCTACGGAACGAGCAGCTACTCGAGGCCGATCGCCTCAAGGACGAGTTCGTCGCGCTCATCTCGCACGATCTCCGTACTCCCTTGACTTCGATCATGGGCTATCTCGAGCTCACGCTCGGGGACGGGAACCTGACCGACGACCAGCGTGGCTATCTCGATGTCGTCGACCGGAATGCGGACCGTCTGCTCAGGCTCGTCAACGACCTCCTGTTCGTCGCCCGCCTCGAAGCCGGCCAGCTCGACCTCCATCCGAGCGAGCTCGATCTCGCCGCGATCGTCCGGCAGTCCGTGAGCGAGGCAGAGCCGAGGGCTGCTGCGAAGCGGATCGCTCTGACCTGCAACGCCGCCGAGCTGCCTGTGGTGCGGGCCGACAAGGGCCGTATCTTCCAGCTCCTCGACAACCTCGTCTCGAACGCGATCAAGTTCACCCCCGAAGGCGGCGACATCCAGGTCTCGGTCGCGCGGGTGAACGGCGCCGTGCAGCTCGAGGTCGCGGATACCGGCATCGGCATCGACTCGACGGAACAACTGCAGCTGTTCGAACGGTTCTTCCGCGCCTCGACTGCTGCGCAGCGCCAGATCCCCGGGACCGGACTGGGCCTCTACATCGCCCGGGCGATCGTCGAAGCGCACGGCGGCTCGATCTCGGTCGACAGCGAGCTGGGCCGGGGAACCTCGTTCCTGATCGACCTACCCCTGTCCTCGGAGGCGGTGACGGCGTGAGCGTCGCTCGCCTTCGGCTCGCTCCCGTGAGGGAAACCATGTTTCCCTCACGAGCTCCCTTCTTCAGGTGTCGCTTCCGCCCACGCGCCGCCGAGATCGCCGCGTGTGCGGAGGAGCAGGAAGGGGGAAACCTCACGGTTTCGCCCGACGCCCCTTCCCTCGCTCATCGGGCCGAGGCTGCCCAGTGAGCGGCGGTCGGCTGGTGCTCGTCGCCGACGACGAGGAGGACATCCTCACCCTCGTAACGACGGTGCTCCAGAACGCCGGCCACCAGGTCGTACCCGTTCGCGACGGGGCGGAGGCGCTCGCGGCGGTCCGCGACCGCAAGCCGGACCTCGCGGTCATCGACATCTCCATGCCGGAGGTGGACGGCCTCGAGGTGCTTCGCCGGCTCCGTGCGGACGCAGAGACGAGCGAATTGCCCGTCGTCCTGCTGAGCGCTCAGGCCCAGGAGGCCGATGTCGCGCGCGGATTCGAGACGGGCGCCAGCGCCTACGTGAAGAAGCCGTTCAGCCCTCGCGAGCTGGCGCAACGCGTCAACGACCTGCTCGGCAGCTCCGATTAGTCCTTCTTGTACCGGTAGCCGAAGCCGCGCACGGTCTCGATCGGGACATTGCCCGGATCCGTCGGGTCCAGCTTCTTACGAAGGTAGCCCACGTAGAGTTTCACCTGGTCGCCGGAGACGCCGTACGCACTGCCCCAGACCAGCTCGAGCAGCTGGTCTCGCGAAAGCACCTGGCGCGGATTCCGGACGAACGCCGAGAGGAGCTTGAACTCCAAGGGCGTCAGGGAGACGTTGCGGCCGTCGAACGCGACGGATCGCTGTGCGAAGTCGATCGTCAGCCGCGCGTCGGAGTAGGTGTCCTGCCGGTCGCCAGTCTCGGCGGAACTGCGGCGAAGCAGCGCCTCGACGCGCGCAATCAGCTCCTGGCGTCCGAACGGCTTCACGACGTAGTCGTCCGCGCCCGCCTTGAGACCTCGGACGCGCTCGAGCTCCTCTCCTCGTGCTGTCAGCATGAGCACAGGCACGTCGCTGAGATCCCGGATCCGCTCGAGCGTCTGCCACCCATCGAACTCGGGCATCGACACGTCGAGCACGACGAGATCGGGAGGCGATTTGTGGAACGACCGCAGGCCGACACGGCCGTCGGGAGCCCCCTCGACCTGCAGGCCGGCTCGGCCGAGCAGCTCGGCGACGAGCCCACGGATGTCGGCATCGTCATCGATGACGAGGACTCGGGCGGCGTTCATACCGTTCTCATACTGGACCGAAAGCGGCTTCCCTACCAGTCAGGCCGACAGTCAAGCCATGGCACGGATCCTGATCAGCGAGCCCCATCCCGACCTCAGGGTCCTGCTCGAGGCGATCGTCAGGAGAGCCGGTCACGAACCGGTGGGCCACGGCGAGCTGGCCTTGGACGAAGCGCCCGCGGTGATGATCCTCGAGCCGGCCTCTGCGGCCGACCTGGCAGCGGCAGCCGGGCTTCGGCGCCGGCTCGAGGATCTTCCGATCATCTGCACGAGCATCCTGCCGCCGAGCGAGCACACACGCGCCCTCGGGCCGGTGGCGTATCTGCTGAAGCCGTTTCGGGTCGTCGAGCTCGAGACAGCGATCGCCTCGGCGCTCGCGGCGTAGCCGCGTAGCCGCGCGGCGAAAGCTGCGCTTTCGCCGCGATTGAGGTACGGCGCTTCGCGCGTAACGTGCGCGGGCGAAGCCCGCGCACTTTCATTGGTGTTGGTGCCTGCAGCTTGTTCGCTTCCGTGCGGGCACGGGCGCCGGAGGCGTCCGCGCCCGCATCGGTTCGCCTGCGGCTAAGCCCGGCTTCGCCTGGTCTTACCCTCCGGCCTTTGTGGTTCTGCTGGAAGCGCGCGTCCACCGACGCCAGAGCGGGCCGGAGCGTAGACCAGGCGCAGCCGGGCTACGAGGAGGCCGGACTCACTCGGGCGGCGACGCCTCCGGCGCCGCTGCCCGTGGACCGCGCGTTCCGCGCGAAGCGCCGTACCCAAATCCCGCGCGAAAGCGCAGCTTTCGCGCGGCTAATTCTCCGCCTCCTTGGCGGGGAACAGGACCGCCGGTATGTCCTCGTCGGCCGGATCCTTGTCGCGAACGACGACGTCCACCAGCGTGACGAGGACGGCGACCAGCGGCACCGCGAGCACCACCGCAAATCCACCGAACAGGATTCCGACCGCGGTCACCGAGATCAGGACGAGCAGCGGCGACAGTCCGACCGCATCCCCGAGCACGCGCGGAACGATCAGATAGTCCTCGAGCAGCCGCACGACGAAGACGCAGATCCCGGCCGCGAGCGCGACGTGCCAGGAGGACGTGAACCCGACGCCCACCGCCAGCGCGCCGGCCGCGATCGGTCCGATCACCGGCACGATCTCGACGAGGCCGGCGAACGCGCCGACCAGGATGAAGTAGGGCTCGCCCACCGCCCAGAAAGCGAGGGTCAGCAACGTTCCGACCAGAACGATCAGCAGCGCCTGGCCGCGCACGAAGGCGCCGAGCTTCAGGTCGATCAGGTCCCACGTGTCGCGCACCTTCTTCCGTCTGGGGCGAGGTAACAGAGAGGTGACGAAGGCGACCGCGCGTTCCCGCTCGAAGATCCAGTACGCGGCCGTCGAGAGCACGAAGAACAGGCCGAGGATCGCCTCGAAGACCTTGACGGTCACCTCCACGGCCGGATGCAACAGCGCACCAGCCTTCGGCACCTCGCGCAGGCGCTTGTCGATCGCCGTGAGGACCTCGTGCTTGATCCCCGTCGATGTCTTCGCCTCGCGATGGATCTGCGCCTTGGTATCGGTACCCAGGGCGTTCTGGATCTGGTCGATCGCGCGCGGTACGACGATCCAGAGGAAGAGCGTTAACAGAGCTGCAAGGGCGAGGTAGTGGACCAACAGCCCGACTCCTCGCGGCAAGCCGGCCCGATTGAGCCGGTCGATGCCCGGGCGCATGGCGGCAGCGAGGATGAAGCCGAGGAAGACGAGCGCCAGCACGAGCTTCAGCTTCCAGAGCGCCAGGACGGTCGCGACGATCGCGATCACGACCAGCGTCGAGAGCGCCACACGCTTCGCAGATTCCGCCATGACCAGGGATCTTTCGCCGCTCGGCGAAAGCGGCAAACGCGATGGTGACTGCCGGCTGGGAACGAATCTGCCTCGATCAGCGGCGACATGTCGTCGTGCTCGCGGGTCCATTGCTGCGTGCGTCCGGGCTCGCGGTCGTGGGAATCGGGTGCATGGCCGTCGGCTGGCCGGCCTCGATCGCAGGTGTGATCCTGCAAACGCTCGCGGCTGCGATCGCCCTGCGCGCCGTGTGGACCTGGGAGCGGACGCGTGTCGTCCTGACGACCGAGAAGCTGTTCGTCGTGCACGGAACGTTGCGTCGACGGGCCGCCGCAGTCAGGCTATCGCGCCTCGGCGCGGTCGAGATCGAGCAAGGGCTCGCAGGGCGCCTCCTCGGGTACGGGACGATCGTCGCCGGCGATCTGGAGATCACCTACGTGCCGGAGCCTCGCCGCGTCTACGGCCTCGTCGAGCGTCTCGACCGCTGACGGCCGCCGTAGGATCACGACGTGATCGAGGTCGTCGATCTGCGGAAGCGCTATCGCAAAGCGACGGCCGTCGACGGACTGACGTTCATGGTTCGCGACGGCTGCATCTCCGGCTTCCTCGGTCCGAATGGAGCAGGCAAGACGACCACCCTGCGGATCCTGCTCGGTCTCGTGCATCCGACCTCGGGCAGAGCCACGATCGACGGGCACCGCTACCGTGCGCTCGAGCGTCCGCTCGGACGTGTCGGCGCGGTTCTGGAAGCGTCCAACTATCATCCGAAGCGATCCGGCCGAAATCATCTGCGCGCATTGGCTGCGGCCGGCGAGATCCAGCCCGCTCGCATTGACGAGTTGCTCGACTTCGTCGGACTGGGGAGGGCCGGTCGGCGCGCGGTCGGCGGCTACTCACTCGGGATGCGCCAGCGGCTGAGCGTCGCAGGCGCGTTGCTCGGCGATCCCCAGATCCTCCTGCTGGACGAGCCGGCAAACGGACTCGACCCCGAAGGAATCCGCTGGCTGCGTGATTTCCTACGCGGGTTCGCCGGCGAGGGAAAGACTGTGTTCATCTCGAGCCACGTGCTGGGTGAGATGCAGCAGCTCGTCGACGAGGTCGTGATCATCCATCACGGACGGCTCGTCGCCCACGAGACGGTCGGGGAGCTGACGGCGCGTGCCGCGGGCGGTACGCGATTGCGCTCACCGCAGGCGGCCCGTCTCCGCGAGGCGCTGGAGCGGGAGGGGATCGATGCTCGGGGCGAGGGCGACCGCCTCGTCACGGCGGCGCCGTCGGAACGCGTCGGCGAGGTCGCGGCTGCGAACGGCATCGTCCTGCACGAGCTCGCAGCCGACACGGCTTCGCTCGAAGAGGCGTTCCTCGAGTTGACGGCCGGCGGGGGAATCGAATGAGCGCTCTCCTCCGCTCCGAGCTGCTGAAGGTACGGACGGTCAGAACGTTTCTCTGGCTCGCTCTGGCGAGCGTCGCCCTCGTCGTCATCGCCTCGATCTCGGTATCGGCCTCGACCGGTGCGATCGGATCGGCTTCGGATGACCGCTCCGTCGCGCAAATCGCCGCGATCGCGCTGATCTTTTCCCTGATCGGCGGGATCATCGTGATGGCGGGTGAGGTCACACACGGAACGGTCACCCAAACTCTGCTCGCAACGCCTGTTCGCGAGCGCATCGTGCTCGCAAAGGCGGTCGTGGCTGCGCTCATCGCGATCGGGTTTGCGCTCGTGGCCGAGCTGCTCGTCCTTGCGATCACGGTGCCCGGTGCATCCCTCGATTTCCACAACGCCAGGCTCGTGTTCCTCGGCATCCTGATCGCCGCCCCGCTGGCCGCCGTGCTCGGAGTCGGCCTCGGCGGAGTGGTCAAGAGCCAGGGGTCCGGCATCGCGGTCAGCCTCGTGTGGCTCCTGATCGGCGAGCACATCGTCCTGCTGATCAGCGAGTCGGCCTCGAAGTACTCGCCGGGGAGGGCGTTCGCGGCGCTTGCCTCCGGCGAGCGCTCCGGCCACGTGCTCCTCGGCATGAGCGCGGGCGGCTTGGCATCCGTGGTCTGGGCCGTCGCGTTCGTCTCCTTCGGGCTGCTGGTCTTCCTCCGCCGCGATGTCTAGAATCCCGCATCGGAAGCGGGCTTGCGGACGACAAAACGAACGCTTGTTCGATCCGATCCGCCCGGCTAAACTGGACAAGTTATGGCCTCGGAAGAGCTCGTCATCCACGGTGCCCGGGAGCACAACCTCAAGGACATCACCGTCCGGCTCCCCCGGAACAAGCTGATCTGCATCACCGGGCTGTCGGGCTCCGGCAAGTCCTCGTTGGCGTTCGACACGATCTATGCGGAGGGTCAGCGCCGCTATGTCGAGAGCCTCTCGGCCTACGCCCGGCAGTTCCTCCAGATGATGGAGAAGCCGGACGTCGACTCGATCGAGGGGCTGTCGCCGGCGATCTCGATCGACCAGAAGACCACCTCACGCAACCCGCGGTCGACGGTGGGCACCGTGACCGAG
Source organism: Actinomycetota bacterium (assembly GCA_005885245.1). Classification (GTDB taxonomy): domain Bacteria; phylum Actinomycetota; class Thermoleophilia; order Gaiellales; family Gaiellaceae; genus 3-1-20CM-4-69-9. Next base: position 17,685 of record VAWR01000106.1, read on the forward strand.
ATCTACGACTACCTTCGCCTGCTCTATGCGCGCGTGGGCCGGCCGCACTGCCCGATCTGCGGCAAGCCGATCTCCGGGCAGAGCCAGGAGTCGATCGTCGACCAGATCCTGCAGCTGCCGGAGCGTACGAAGTTCACGGTCAACGCGCCGGTCGTCCGGGACCGCAAGGGCGAGTACAAGGACGTCTTCGAAGAGCTTCGCGGCGAGGGTTTCACCCGGGTCAAGGTCGACGGCGAGCAGAAGCTGCTCGAGGACGAGATCGCACTCGACAAGAAGTTCAAGCACACGATCGAGGTGGTCGTCGACCGGCTGACGATGAAGCCGGAACTCCGGACGCGGCTGGCCCAGTCCGTCGAGACAGCCGCCCAGCTCGCCGACGGCCTTGTCGGCATCGACATCGTGGGCGAGGAGCGGTCCCTGCTCTTCAGCGAGAAGTTCGCCTGCCCCGACCACGGCGTCTCGCTACCGGAGCTGCAGCCGCGCATCTTCTCCTTCAACTCGCCGCACGGCGCGTGCCCGCGGTGCACCGGTCTCGGCGCGCAGCAGGAAATCGATCCCGACCTGCTCGTGCCCGATCCGAGTCTCTCCATCGCCGAGGGAGCGCTCGTACCGTGGTCGGTGGGCAACTCAGGGTTCTACGAATCCGTGATCCAGGCGATCGCGGACCGGTACGAGATTCCGCTCGACGAGCCGTGGGAGAACCTCACGCAAGAAGAGCAGGATCTCTTCCTGTACGGCACCGAGGGCGAGCGCGTGTACGTCAGCTATCGCAACCGAATGGGCCGGCGAAGGTCGTACATGCTCGCCTTCGAGGGCATCATCCCGAGCCTCGAGCGGCGCTACCGGGAGACGGACTCGTCGACGCAGCGCGAGCGGATCGAGGAGTACATGTCGTTCCGACCCTGTCCGGTCTGCAAGGGGGCGCGGCTCAAGCCGGAGGTGCTCGCAGTCACGGTCGGCGACAGGAACATCCACGGGTTCACCCAGATGTCGGTCACCCGCGCGCTCGAGTTCCTCGACCAACTCGAGCTGACGGAGACCGAGCAGCTCATCGGCGCGCGGGTCGTGAAGGAGATCCGTGAGCGACTGACATTTCTCGACAACGTGGGCGTCGGGTACCTGCAGCTCGATCGTGCGTCCGCGACGCTCTCGGGCGGGGAGGCTCAGCGTCTCCGACTGGCGACGCAGATCGGCTCGCAGCTCGTCGGCGTGCTCTACATCCTGGACGAGCCCTCCATCGGTCTCCACCAGCGGGACAACGACAAGCTGATCGGGACCCTCGAGCGGCTCCGCGACCTCGGGAACACCGTGCTCGTGGTCGAGCACGACGAGCAGATGATGCGGTCCGCGGACTGGCTCGTGGACATGGGGCCGGGCGCGGGCGAGCACGGCGGACACGTGATCGCGGAAGGGCCTGCCACGAAGGTCGAGCGAAACAAGGAGTCAGTCACCGGCCAGTTCCTCTCACACCGGCGGGAGATTCCGGTGCCCGAGCGGAGAGGCGACGATCTCGGTTCGTTCTGGGTGCGCGGGGCCTCCCAGCACAACCTGAAGAACATCGACGTCGAGTTTCCGGTGGGCAAGTTCGTCGTCGTGACCGGCGTCTCCGGGTCCGGCAAGTCGACGCTGGTGAACGAGATCGTGCACAAGGCGCTCGCCAACAAGCTGCACCGGACGCGCACGAAGCCGGGCGAGCACGATGCGGTCGAGGGCATCGACGTCTACGACAAGGTGATCGACATCGACCAGTCGCCGATCGGGCGGACGCCGCGCTCGAACCCGGCGACGTACACGAAGCTCTTCGACCACATCCGCGAGTTGTACTCGATGACGCCCGAGGCGAAGGTACGCGGCTACAAACCGGGAAGGTTCTCGTTCAACGTACGCGGCGGCAGGTGTGAGACGTGCAAGGGCGACGGCCAGATCAAGATCGAGATGCACTTCCTGCCTGACGTGTATGTGCCGTGCGAGACCTGCAAGGGTGCGCGCTACAACCGCGAGACGCTCGAGGTGCGGTTCAAGGGAAAGTCGATCGCAGACGTCCTCGAGATGTCGGTGGAGGAGGCGCTGCAGTTCTTCGCCAAGATTCCGAAGCTCCGACGCCGCCTGCAGACGCTGCACGACGTCGGCCTGGACTACGTCAAGCTCGGCCAGCCGGCTACGACGCTCTCCGGCGGCGAGGCGCAGCGGGTCAAGCTCTCGTCCGAGCTGTCGAAGGTCGCGACCGGTAAGACCCTGTACATCCTCGATGAGCCGACCACGGGTCTGCACTTTGCCGACATCGAGAAGCTCCTCGACGTCCTGCAGCGTCTGGTCGAGGCCGGCAACACCGTGCTGGTGATCGAGCACAATCTCGACGTGATCAAGCAGGCCGACTGGATCGTCGACCTCGGTCCCGAGGGCGGAGAGGCGGGCGGCGAGATCGTCGCCGCCGGGACGCCGGAGGAGGTGGCCGAGGTGGACGGCTCGTTCACCGGCGAGTTCCTGCGGCGCGTGCTGCCGAAGCTGGCAGTCGCGGCGGCCTGAGGTGTCCGCGCGGGCCGACGCGCGCACGCGCAGCGAGGAGAAGGCGTGGTTTCTGCGGGCGCTGCTAGTCCTGCAGGACCCCCGTCCGGTCTTCGCCGCCCTGCGTGACGACTCGGACGAGGTTGCGGAAACCCGGCAGGACGCCGCCGGCGCGATCGTCTGGCTCGCCGGCATCGCCGCGGTCCTGGCCACCACGGTTGCGAGCAAGCTGCTCGACGACGTCGAGATGGACGCCTCGCTGGTCGCGGTCTGGGCCTTCTTCGCCGGCGGCCTCTACGGCTTCGGCCTGTACCTGGTCGTGGGCAAGGTCTTCCACGTCGCGCTGCGGCGGCTCGGTGGCCGCGGTAGCTTCCGGGGCGCGCGCCACGTGCTCGCGTTCGCAGCCGCGCCGATCGCGCTCGCGCTCTTCATCTACTGGCCGGTCCGGATTGCGCTCTACGGCGAGGACGCTTTCCGCACAGGCGGCGCGGACGGTGGCACCGCGGGGACGGCCCTGTCATGGGTGTTCTACGGCTTCGTGCTCTGGGCACTCGCCCTTCTCGTCGTCGGCGTTCGAACCGTGCACGGCTGGAGCTGGAGCCGCTCGCTGGCCGGCGTCGCGTTCGCGGCGTCGATTGCGGCGGCGCTAGCCGTCACCGTGAGCGTGCTCTACGCGCTCGGCGGCTGACGAGAACAGCTCGAGCTCTTCCTCCGGCATCGCATAGGTGTGCTCTGGAGCCGGATACGAGCCGTTCCGGACCTCCTCCGCGTAGGTCTCGAGCGCCCCGCGGATCGATTCCGCCAGCTGCGCGTAGCGCTTGACGAAGCGCGGAGCCCGGCCCTCGGTCAGGCCGAGCAGATCGTGGTAGACGAGGACCTGCCCGTCGCACTCGCCGCCGGCGCCGATCCCGATCGTGGGAACCGTCAGCGCCTCGGTGATGCGGGCCGCCACCACGGTCGGCACCGCCTCGAGCACGACGGAGAAGCAGCCTGCCGCCTCCAGTGCAAGCGCATCCGACAACAGCCTCCGCGCACGGGCAGCGGTGCGGCCCTGCGTCTTGAACCCGCCGAGCATCGTCTCGGTCTGCGGCGTGAGGCCCACGTGCCCCATCACCGGAATGCCCGCAGCGACGATCGCCGCCGCGCGTGAGAGCGACGGACCGGCACCCTCGAGCTTGACCACGTCCGCGCCGCCTTCCTTGACGAAGCGGACCGCGTTACGCACCGCCTCGTCGTCCGAGACGTTGTAGCTGCCGAACGGCATGTCGCCGACAACGAGTGGACGTTCGACCGTGCGTGCGACGGTGCGCGTGAGGAACAGCATCTCGTCCATCGTCACCGGCACGGTGCTGTCGTGGCCGAGCACCACCATCGCCGCCGTGTCGCCCACCAGCAAGACGTCGATTCCGGCCTCCTCGGCCAGACGCGCCCCCGGCGCGTCGTAGGCGGTGACCATGACGATCTTGTCGCCGCGTTCCTTCATGGCCGCGAGATCGGTGAGCGTGAGCTTGCCCGGTTTCACCTCAGTTCTCCTTCCAGGACGACGTTGTCGATCAAACGAGTAGCGCCGATTCGCGCGGCCGACGCGAGGAGGGTCGCGCCGCCGACATCGACGAGCTCGACGTAGTCGGGCTGCAGACCGTTCAGCGCCGCCTGCGCTACGGCGACGGGGTCGTCCCCGCGGGCGTGAGCGGCCTTGCCTGCCTCGAGGGCTCGGGGTAGCGCGAGCGCCCGCGCTCGTTCCTCCGACGAGAGATAGGCATTGCGCGACGACAGCGCGAGCCCGTCGACGTCGCGTACGGTCGGCAGGACGCGTAGCTCGAGTGGAAGGTCGAGGTCGCGCACGAGACGACGCAGCACGGCGGCCTGCTGGGCGTCCTTCTGTCCGAAGTAGGCCACGTGGGGACGGACGATGTTGAAGAGCTTGAGGCACACCGTCGCCACGCCGCGAAAGTGTCCCGGCCGCGCCTTGCCTTCGGCGCCTGTCTCCTCGACGTCGACCCAGGTTGCGAAGCCCTCCGGATAGAGCTCGCCCGGCTCCGGCGCGAAGAGGAAATCGACGCCCTCGCGCTCGGCAAGCCGCGCATCCTGTTCCTCGGTCCGTGGGTATCGGGCGAGGTCCTCGTTCAGGTCGAACTGCGCCGGGTTGACGAACAAGGACAGAACGACGACCTCGCAGTCGGCCCGCGCTGCACGAAGCAAGGACAGATGTCCGTCATGCAACGCGCCCATCGTCGGGACGAGCCCAATCCGCTTGGCGGGATCGATCGCTTCGCGAACCTCGCCGATCGTGCGCAGCGTCTTCACCGTGCCGTCGCCTCGCTGTGATCGCCGCGGCGGGCGAGGAGTCCCTCGGGGGAAACCTCCCGGTTTCCCCCTTCCCCTTCCACATGCGCGCGGAGCTGCGCTGTCGCGCGCGCCAGCATGTCGTACAGGGGCTCGAGCTCAGGTCTGGCAGCGCGAATCGCCTGCCGGTGAGCCTCGACGGTCGACCAGTCACCGCGCTCGATCGGCCCCGTCAGCTCGAAGCCGTTGTCGATCGTCCGCCGCATGAGCGGAACGAGCGCTTCGGAGGGAGCGCCGGCGGCGCGGAACAGCTCAGCGGCGACCTGGTGAAGCGTGACGAGGTAGTTCGACGCGATCGCAGCGCCCGCGTGGTAGAGCGGCCGGACTTCGTCCGCCAACTCGAATGGTCGGAGTCCGAGCGTCTCCGCGAGCCAGAACCCGGCGCGCCGCGCTTCTTCGGACTCGCTCGTGACGGCTGCCCAGGCGCCGTCGAGCTGCTCTGGTCCCCGCGCGCGCGTGAACGTCTGCAGTGGATGGACGCCGAAGCGCCGCCGGTGCGGCTCCAGTGCAGCCAGCGGCGTGGCGCCCGAGACGTGCGCAACCCAGGGCCCGGGCTCGACCTCGGCGGCGACCTCGGCGATCGCCTGGTCGGGCACACACAGCAGGACGAGGCCGGCAGGTTCACCGGCGGCGACGCCCCGCTCGCTCAGGCGAGCAGAGACGGCCGAGCCGACGCGGCCGGAACCGATGACTCTGACACTCTCGAACACTCCTAGCTCCAGTTCCGTAGCGGATACCGGGCCTAGGAAGGGTACATCGGCACTGGTACCCTGGCGTACCTCTTGGGTCGCCGCCTCCTTCCGGGGCTCTTGGTCGCCGTCGCGCTGTTCCTGCCGGGCAAGGCGCATGCGGCCATCTCCCTGACCCCGTGTGCGGACAAGAGCGGCGTCGAGTGCGGCACGGTCGAAGTTCCGGTCGACCGCACCGGCGCGGTGCCGGGAACGATCGGTCTGCACGTCGAGGTGTTGCCGGCGTCGGGGGTGCCGCGCGGCACGATGTTCCTGATCGCCGGCGGCCCGGGCCAGGGATCTGCGGGCTCCTTCAACCTCGCACCGGGATTCAACCGGGATCTCATGCGGTTCCTCTTCCCCGGCTACACGCTCGTCGCCTTCGACAACCGCGGGACGGGTCAGTCGGGGGTCATCCGCTGCCCGGCCCTGCAGACCGCGGTGAATCCGAGCGTCGAGGAGGACGCTGCCCTCGCACGTGATTGCGCTGCCATCATCGGCCCGCAGCGAGTGTTCTACGCGACCCGCGACCACGCGGAGGACATGGACGCCGTGCGCGCGGCGCTCGGCGTCGCCCGGATCGGTCTCTACGGCGTCTCCTACGGCACCAAGCTCGCGGTCGCCTACGCGCTCGCACACCCGGCCAACGTCGAGCGCGTCATCCTCGATTCGGTCGTCGTCCCGACGTATCCCGATCCCTTCGATCGGAACGTCTTGACGCAGATGCCCGCGACCCTGCGCAGGTTCTGCAGCGGCGGGTTCTGCCGGGGTGCGACCTCTGACTACGGGGGAGATGTCGCGAAGCTCGCGAACCGCCTCGAGGCGCGTCCGATCCGGGGAAAGATCATCGCTCCGAACGGAAGGCTCAGGTCGGTGCGGATGAACGGCGAGGACGTCATCTCGTTGATCATCGACGCGGACCTCTCGCCGGGCCTGGCCGCCGAGGCTCCGGCCGCGGTCCATGCGGCGCTTTCGGGCAACGCGCGGCCGCTGCTCCGCCTTCGGGACCTCGATCTGCGCTCCAACGAGCTCAAGGCCGAGGATCTCAGCTTCGGGCTCTACGCCGCCACGAATTGCGCCGACGGCCAGTTCCCGTGGACGCCTGAGACGCCTCCGTCGGCCCGCGCCGCCATCCTGCAGTCGACTGTCGCGGGCTTGCCGAGCGGAGCGTTCGGCCCGTTCGGCAACTGGGCCGGTCGGACCGGCAACGCGTTCTTCTGCGAGGAGTGGCCGTCCCCCGCGGGAAACACGCCGCTCGGGCCCGGGCCGCTGCCGAATGTCCCGATGCTCGCGATCAACGGCGGTTTCGATCTACGGACGCCGACCACGAACGCTCTCGCCGTCGTTTCGCAATTCCAGCAGGGGAGGTTGATCGAGGTGCCGGGCGTCGGACACAGCGTGACCGGGGCGGACGCCTCCTTCTGCTCGCAGCGCGCTCTCAGAGAGTGGATTCTCGGGACTCTCAACGCACCCAGACTCGCGTCGTGTCCGCGAGTTGCGCCGGTGGCCAAGGTGCTCGTGGCGTTTCCTCGAGCACCCAGAAGACCCTCGGTGCAGTCGACCCTCGCCCTCGCAGCCAAGACCCTGCGCGAGGCCGAAGCCTCCTGGTGGCAGCTGAACCCGCCCGCGACGAGCCTGCGCGGTCTCTTCGGCGGCAAGCTCGTGCAGTTGAAGAAGGGCGACGGTTTCACGTTGGCGAGGTACGCCCTCGCTCCCGGCGTCTTCGTCACGGGCAAGGTTGCTTTCGCCGACATCGGCCCCCCGGCGACCTTCAAGGGAACGGTGAAGGTGTTCGGCCCGCGAGCGGTAGCCGGCACGCTCAAGCTCTCGAAGAAGTCGGTCTCCGGCAGGCTCGGCGGCCGGCCCGTCAAGGCCTCCTACTAGGTAGTTTGGCGCCCGTCCGGTGACGCCCCTAAACTGCCGGGGCGATGCCGATGTACGAGTACGTCTGCATGAAGTGCGAGGCGCACTTCGAGGAGCTCGTTCGGGGCGATGAAGAGATCGCCTGCCCGCACTGCGGCGGGACGAAGGTCGCCCGGCAGCTTTCCACGTTCTCGATGATCGGCACCGCCGGGCAGACCGGCGCATTCGGTGGTGGCGGCGGTTGTTGCGGCGGATCGTGTGGCTGCGGTCACTGAGCTGACGCGCGCCGACGAGCTTCGCGCCTTCGGTGAGGTCGTTGCCGGCTGCACGAAGTGCGCGCTTGCCGGCGGCCGGACGCAGGTCGTCTTCGGCTCCGGGGATCCGAACGCGGATCTGATGTTCGTCGGCGAGGCGCCGGGGTTCCACGAGGACAAGCAGGGCGTCCCTTTCGTCGGAGCCGCGGGGAAGCTGCTGGAGCAACTGCTCGCGGGTATCGGCCTCGCGCGCGACCAGGTGTACATCGCCAATGTCATCATGTGCAGACCGCCTGGCAATCGGGATCCCCTGCCCGACGAGATCGAGGCCTGCGAGAGCCACCTGTGGCGGCAAATCGAGCTGATCGAGCCCCGCGTGGTCGCGACGCTGGGCAACTTCGCGACCAAGCTGCTCTCCGGCAGGCCGACCGGGATCACGCGCGTGCACGGCCAGGAGCAGGAGACGACGCTGGGCGGACGACGCCTGCTGCTCTACCCGATCTACCATCCGGCCGCCGCGCTCTACACGCCGCGCATGCTCGAGGTCTTGCAGTCCGACTTCGCCCGCCTGCCCGAGCTGCTCGGCCGTGTGGTCGCACCGCCGGAGCCGCTCTACGTCCCGCCCGCGGTTGCGGAGCCGGCCGTGCAGCTCGGCCTTTTCTGATCCAGTCTCACTCTCCCGAGGAGACGGAGCAGATCGCGGCGCGCCTTGCCGCCGATCTGCAGCCGGGCGACGTGGTGACCGTGTCCGGCGAGCTCGGCTCCGGAAAGACGACGTTCGTTCGTGGAGCCTGCCGCGCGCTCGGCGTCGAGGGTCCCGTCACCAGCCCCACGTTCACGATCGGCCATCGCTATCGAGGTCGCGTCGACGTCTCCCATCTCGACCTGTTCCGCTTTCGCGACGTGTCAGCGGCGGAGTGGGGCGACCTGGAGCCCTACTTCGACGACGCGGTCGTGTTCGTCGAATGGCCCGAGGCTGGTACAGGGGTCCTACCGCTGCCGCGCGTCGAGGTATTGCTCGAGCACGGCGAACCGGGCAGTCGAGTTGTCACGATTCGGGGCGATGTTGATCCTGGCCTTCGACACGGCCACTGACGTCGCGACGAGCGCGCTCGTCTCCGACGGCGAGGTGCTCGGCGAGCGGGTTTCGACCGCCGTCACCTTGCTCGAGGACCTCGATGCGCTGCTTCGACAGGCAGGGACCCAGACGCGGCAGGTGGAAGGGCTCGCGGTCGGGATCGGGCCGGGCAGCTTCACGGGGATCCGCATCGGGCTGGCGACGGCGCGTGGGCTCGCACTCGCGCTCGGGACGCCCGCTGCCGGCGTCTCCACGCTTGCGGCGCTCGCCGCCGGGGCTCCGCGCGCCGTTCCCGTCATCGATGCGCGGCGCGGAGAGGTCTTCGTCCTGCAGGAGGAACCGCGCGTGCTCGTGCCAGGCGCGTTCCGGCCGGCACCGGGGACGCTCTGCGTCGGCAGCGGGGCCGTCCGGTACCGGTCCGTGCTCGAAGCGGCCGGGGCCGAGATACCGCCCGACCGTGACGAGCGGCACCTGCCGCGGGCCCGTTTTCATGCGGCGCTCGCGCGAAACTTCGGACCGGCGGAGGCGCTCACGCCGCTGTACCTACGGATCCCCGACGCTGATAGAACCCGAACACGGGCATGAGCGTCGCTCGCTTTCAGCTGGCTCCCGCGGGGGAAACCATGTTTCCCCCACGAGCCCCCTTCTTTGATGTACGGCCGGTGGAACCTCCCGGTTCCCCCGGCCGGCCCGCCCCCTCCCCCGCTCGTTGGGCAGAGGTTGCCCAATGAGCGCCACTGCGAACAAGGTCGACTTCAGGCGTCTCGAGCTGCGGGACCTCACCGCGATCGAGACGATCGAGCGTGCGTCCTATTCGACCCCCTGGTCGCGCTCGATGTTCGCGGGTGAGCTCGCCAAGCCGTCCTCGATCTCCCTGGGCGCGTTCGAGCCGGACAGCCGCGAGCTGCTCGGCTTCCTGATCATCTCCCGGTACGTCGACGCGTGGCACGTGATGAATCTCGCGGTCGCTCCCGAACACCGCCGCAAGCGCATCGCGACGAGCCTGCTCGAGCGGCTCTTCGAGCTCACCGCGGGCGAAGGCCGCCGCGGTTACACGCTCGAGGTCCGCATCTCCAACGACGTCGCGATCCGGCTGTACGAGCAGGCGGGATTCAAGGCGCGCGGGATTCGTCGCGGGTATTACACGGACAACCGTGAGGACGCACTGATCATGTGGCGGGACCCCGAGCCGCACCGGGCGTGATCCTTGGCATCGAGACGTCGTGCGACGAGACCGCGGCCGCGCTCATTTCGGAGGGCGGCCGGATTTTCGCCAACATCGTCTCCTCTCAGGCCGATCTGCATGCACGCTACGGCGGAGTCGTGCCGGAGGTTGCGTCGCGGCGGCATCTCGAGCTCGTCACGCCGGTCGTGCGCGAGGCGCTCGGGATGGCGGGGGCGACGCTCGACGACGTCGAGCTCGTCGGGGTCACCACAGGCCCCGGCCTGATCGGCGCCCTGCTCGTCGGTCTCTCGGCGGCCAAGGCGATCGCCTGGGCGCGCAGGCTGCCCCTCGCGGCGGTCGACCATCTGGACGGTCACGTCGCTTCGCTCTATCTTGAACCGGCCCCGCTCGAGCCCCCTTTCCTCTGCCTGTTGGCGAGCGGCGGCCACACGCTCTTGCTCGACGTCGCAGATCGTGGAGCGAAACCAAGGCTCCTCGGCACGACGCTCGACGACGCAGCCGGAGAGGCGTTCGACAAAGGCGCGAGGCTGCTCGGCCTGGGATATCCGGGCGGCGCTGCGATCGATCGCCTCGCGCGGGACGGCGATCCCGAGGCCTACGACTTTCCCGTTGCTCGCGTATCCGGGTTCGACTTCTCCTTCTCGGGCCTCAAGACGGCGCTTCTCTATGCGGTCCGCGAGCTCGAGGCCGCCGAGCTGGAGCTGCGGCGCGCCGATCTCGCCGCGAGCTACCAGCGGGCGATCGTTCGGGCCCTGGCAGAAAGGACCCGCGAGGCTGCGGCTGCGACGGGAGCCCGGAAGCTCGCGGTCGTCGGAGGTGTCGCCGCCAACTCCGAGCTTCGTCGCGCCCTGCCGGACGCGGCGCTCGCTCCGCTCGAGCTCTGTACCGACAACGCGGCGATGATCGCCTCCGCTGCGCGCTTCACGGAGGCCATCTCGTATCCCGGCTATCTTGGGCTCGATGCCTACGCGTCCACCGCGTGAGCCGTTCAACGCACTCGTGCTGGCGGCTCTCGCGGTCGCCGTCACAGGCGTCCTGATCGCGGCGGGCGGTGGACGCGGCAGAGGAACCTCGACAGAGGGTGACGCCAGCTGGCAGGGGCTTGCCGGTGCGCAACGGCCACGGGTTGCCGTCGGGCAGCGCGTGATCGTCGTGCTCAAGACGCCGGCCGTGGCGGATCGAGTCGGCGACGCCGGCGGTCTTGCGACGAGCGAGGACGAACGGCGGTGGGAGCGGACCGCGCTCTCGTCGCAGAAGCTCCTGATTGCGCGGCTCCGCCTCGAGGGCCTCCTCGTCCAGCCGGAGTTCAGCTACACGCGCACGATCAACGGCTTCTCGGCCGCCTTCGACGCGCGCGGGATCGCGTTGCTCGAGCGAGCAGCGGACGTTGCGGGCGTCTATCCCGTCCGCGCCGCGTATCCCGCGTCGTTGAGCTCGCGCCTGGTGGCCGGCTCGGAGTTCGGTGAGCGTCCGAACATCAGTCTCTCCGACAAGGACGGGCGCGGTGTCACGATCGCCCTCCTCGACACCGGTGTCGACCGTGCGCACCCGTTCCTCCGGGGCCGTGTCGCGAGTGGGATCGACATCGTCGGCGGAGATGCCGGTGCGCTCGCCGCCCCGCAACCGGACGAGCCGGCGGAGCTCGAGCGCCACGGCACCGAGATGGCCGGACTCCTGGTCGGCTCGGGTGGACCCGGAGCGCTCGCCGGCGTTGCTCCCGGCGCGACGGTTCTGCCGATCCGGGTTGCCGGCTGGCAGCGCGACGCGTCTGCGCGCTGGGCCGTGTACGGACGGACCGACCAGATTCTGGCGGGCCTCGAGCGCGCCGTCGATCCGAACGGAGACGGCGACGCGCATGATGCTGCACGCGTGGCACTGATCGGCGTAGCCGAGCCGTTCGCAGCGTTCACCGACGGGCCGCTCGCGCTCGCTGCCGCAGGTGCAACCCGCCTCGACACTCTCGTCGTCACCCCGTCCGGCAACGACGGCCCTGCCGGACCCGGGTACGGGAGCGTTTCGGGACCGGGTGGCGCGCCGGCCGCCCTGACGGTTGGCGCTCTCGACGTCCGTGCGCGCTTCGGTCAGGTGCGAGTCGTGCTGCGCGCCGGACTTCGCGTGGAGCTCGACGGGACGCGTCCGCTTGCCGGTGCAGTTGCGCCGGCACGGGCGATCGACGCCGGGATCGGTGCCCCTCGCGCGCAAAGCACCGCGCCGGTCGGCTATCACGGAGCGGTGCCGCTGCTCGACTTCTTCGACCGGCGCGGCGTGAGCCTTGTTGCCGGCCGCGCTGCGCTGCTGCCCGCCGGCCCGGACCCGAACGGTTCCGTCGAGAACGCGGCGCGAGCGGGGGCCGTGGCTGCGGTGTTCTACGGTGTCGACCTTCCTGCAGGAGGGATCGCCCTGGACGAGAGCGCTCCGATCCCCGCCGTTTCGGTGCCCGTCGACGTTGCGGAGACCCTGCTGTCGAGGATCCACAACGGCATCGCCACGAGCGTCTCGCTCGGTGCGACGCGGACCGCCTCGAACAGCGGCGCGGATCGTGTCGCGCGCTTCTCTTCGACGGGACTCGCCTTCGACGGGCGCGTGAAGCCGGAGCTCGTTGCACCCGGCGTTGCGCTCGAGACTGCGGAGGCCGGTGCCAATCCCGACGGATCTGCCCGCTACGGAACCGTGAACGGCACCAGCGCGTCGGCCGCGCTCGTCGCCGCCTCCGCGGCGTTGCTCGCGCAAGCGCGTCCGTACCTCGACGCAGAGGGGTTGAAGAGTCTGCTCGTCGGCTCCGCGCGCCCGCTACCTGACGATCGCGTTACGGCACAAGGCGTCGGACTCATCGACGTCGGCGGGGCGACCGCAACGGAGGTCGGCGCGAGTCCCACGACGCTTGCGTTCGGCCGGGCGGCCGGTCGTAAGTGGCGCGGCGAGCAGGAGTTCCTCCTGCGCAATCTCTCGTTCCGTCCCCTCACTCTCGGGCTGGACGTGCGCGTCGCGAACGAAGGTGCCGCCTCCGTGCGGCTCGACGTGCGACCGCAGCGCCTCACGCTCGCGGCGGGACGCGCAATTCGCGTGCACGTGCGCGCGCGCGTGAGCAGCGGGCTCGAGGGCGACGCACCGACCGAAGGCGTCGTCCTCGTTACTCCGGTGGCGGGCCGCGAGATACGCGTGCCCTGGACCATCCTCTTCGGAGAGCGGGGGCTGCCGGGGCTCGCCTCGGTCCGCCTCTCGACGCGCGCGTTCGCTCCGTCCGATGCTGCACCAGCTTTGCTCAGCTTCGTCGCCGGGTCCGTGCGCCGGTCGGGCGGCTTGCCGGACGTTCTGCCGCTGACGCGCCTCGACCTCGAGCTCTGGAGTCCGACCGGCGGACGGATCGGGCTCCTCGCGCGACTGCGCGACGTGCTGCCCGGCCGTTATTCGTTCGGAGTGACGGGGCGGGACCCGACGGGCGCAGTGCTTCCGAGAGGTGAATACCAACTCAGGCTGGTCGCTTTCGGCACCGATGATGGACCGCCGACCATCCGGACGGTCACCTTCACCATCAAGTAGGCTCGGCTCGGCCCGAAAATGCCTGAATTTGCGCGGGAAAAGGAGCTGAAGTGACGACCGTTGACGTGCCCGTCTCGCATCTTCGCGAGAACCCCTACGAGATCGCCAAGTCCCAGCTACGCAAGGTTGCACAGACGTTCGCGATCGACCCGAACCTGATCAACGTTCTGCAACAGTGCAAGAAGTCGCTCGCGGTTTCCATTCCCGTCGCCATGGACGACGGCACGACGCGGGTATTCGAGGGCTACCGGGTCACGCACAACGTCGCGCGTGGTCCGTCGAAGGGCGGAATCCGCTACCACCCCGACGTGACGCTCGACGAGGTCAAGGCGCTCGCGATGTGGATGACGTGGAAGTGCGCCCTCTCCGGCATTCCATTCGGAGGCGCGAAGGGCGGTGTCGTCTGCAACCCCAAGACGATGTCCGAGGGCGAGTTGCAGCGCATGACGCGGCGCTTCACTTCCGAGATCATCAACGAGATCGGGCCGGAGAAGGACATCCCCGCACCGGATGTCGGCACGGATGGCCGGGTGATGGCCTGGATCTTCGACACCTACTCGATGAACAAGGGCCACTCGGTGCTCGGGGTGGTGACGGGCAAGCCGCTCACGATCGGCGGCTCGCTCGGACGAGAAGAGGCGACCGCCCGAGGCGCGCTCTACTGTGTCCGCGAAGCGGTTCGGAAGCGGCAGTTGTCGCTTGAGGGTACGACCGTCGCCGTGCAGGGGTTCGGCAACGTCGGCTCGTTCCTCGCCAAGTTCCTTGCCGAGGACGGTGCGACCGTCATCGCGGTCTCGGACTCGACCTCTGGTCTGCACAACCCGAACGGCATCGACGTTCAGGCGGCGCTCGCGCACAAGCGCGAGACTGGCGCGCTCGGAGGGTTCAGAGGCGCGGATCCGATCTCGAACGACGAGTTGCTCTTACTGGACTGCGATGTGCTCGCGCCCTGCGCGCTCGAGCAGGTGATCACCACCGAGAACGCCGACAAGGTGAAGACAAAGATCATTGTCGAAGGCGCGAACGGTCCCGTGACTCCAGCCGCTGACGAGATCCTCGAAGAGAAGGGCGTGCTCGTTCTGCCGGACATCCTGGCGAACGCCGGGGGCGTGATCGTCTCCTACTTCGAGTGGGTCCAGGGCCTCCAGGAGTACTTCTGGAAAGAAGCCGAAGTGAACGCAAAGCTGAACGACATCATCACCCGGGCGTTCAACGAGACCTGGAGCACGATGGAGAGTCGCGGCGTGTCGATGCGGATGGCCTCCTACGGGCTCGCCGTGCAGCGCGTGGCCGAGGCGACCACCACTCGAGGCATCTACCCGTAAGGCGCGTAACGCTGTACCACGCGGAGGGCTGTCACCTCTGCGAGCGCGCCCGGGGGATCCTCGAAGAGGTCCGCAGCGACGTGCCGTTCGACTTCGAGGAGATCGACATCGGCGGCGACCCGGAACTGGAGTCGCGGTATCGCGAATGGCTGCCGGTAGTGGAGATCGACGGCGAGCGCGCATTCGTCTACTACGTCGATCCGGGAGCGTTCCGTCGCAAGGTCGCCGCACAAAGTTGATCTACGCGCCGGCTCAGCGGTGCGTGATAGAACGGCTGCGCGATGTCACAAACTCTCGAGACGAGGAGCTCGGCGTCGGGATCCGATCGCCTGACCGTCGGGGTGGCGGCGCGGCTCTCCCGATATCTCCAGGTGCTGACGCAGGCCAAGAAGATGGGCAAGGACCGCATCTCCTCCCAGGAGATCTCGGACTACACCAACATCAACGCCACCCAGATCAGGCGCGACCTCTCCGCCTTCGGGAAGTTCGGCAAGCGCGGGGTGGGCTACAACATCGACTCGCTGCTCGGAGAGATCAGGAAGATCCTCCGCACGCAGGGACAGCACAACATCGCCCTGATCGGCGCTGGACGCCTTGGGCAGGCAATCGCGAGCTCGCCGATCTTTGCCGAGCACGGCATCAACATTGCTGCGGTGTTCGACACAGATCCCGACAAGGTCGGCCGCCCGGTCGGCAACGTGCCGGTCAGCGACTACGCTCGGCTTGCCGATGCGATCAGGGAAAAGAACATCATCGTCGGAGTCGTCGCCGTGCCGGCTGACAATGCCCAGCGCGTGGCCAACGACCTCGTCTCGTCGGGCGTGAGGATCATCTTCAACTACTCCGAGGCTCTGCTCGACGTGCCGCAAGACGTTGCGGTGCACACCTCGAATCCCGCGGTCGAGCTGCTCTACGCGCTCTACTTCTATCTGACGTAGCGGCCGCGTAGCCGGGAGGTTCCCCCAGCGGGGATGATGAGCCCATGCGGATCCTGCTCTGGCATGGCTATCTGCTCGGCGGGACCGGATCCAACGTGTACACGCGGGCCCTCGCGCGGGAATGGAGCAAGGCCGGGCACGACGTCGTCGTGATCTGCCAGGAGCCCCATCCTGAGCGCTATGACGTGGGCAACGCCCGGATCTTCCGACCGAACGTCGGCGGTCTGCTGCCTGTCTTCGTGCTCGACCGCTACGAAGGTCTCGAGGCGAAGCTGCTGCAGGACTTCACCCATGCGGAGCGCGACCGCTACGTTGCCCTGAACGCGACGGCTCTGTGTGCTCAATCGCCGGCCGATCTCGTGTTTGCGAACCACGTCCTGCTCGGGGGGCCCGTCGCGGTCACCACCGGTCTTCCGTTCGTGGTGAAGGCGCACGGCTCCGAACTCGAATACTCGATGCGCGGCAACGAGGACCTCGCTGCGTGGGGCCGCAAGAGCCTCCTGCAGGCTGAGGCGGTCTACGTCGGCTCGAAGCACATTCGCGAGGTGCTGGAGGACGTCGTGGGACATCTCGAGCGGGTGCACGAGGTCCCGCCGGGCGTCGACGTCGAGGAGTTCCGGCCGGAAGAGCGCCGGCAGGCGCTGGCGCGCCTCCTCGCCGAGGCGCGGGCGGACCCAACGAACCCGGGCAACGCGGCCGACCGTCTTCCCGACGAGAACAATGCGGAGCGGTTCGAACGCTTCTTCGCGACAGACGAGCCGACGATCCTGTACTTCGGCAAGCTGCTCTACAACAAGGGCGTCCACGTGCTGCTCGAGGCGCTTGGCTCGCTGGATGCGCGTACGGTCATCGTCGGCTTCGGCGACTACCGCGGGCAGCTCGAGCGTCTGGCCCCCCGCCGAACGTTGTTCACCGGGCCGCTCGACCACCGGCACCTCGTGCATCTGCTCCCGCTCGCGGACGTCACCGTCGTCCCCTCGATCTTCCCCGAGGCCTTCGGGATGGTCGCTGCCGAAGCGGCGGCCGCGGGGTCGCCGCCGCTCGTTGCCCGACACTCCGGCCTCGCCGAGGTCGCCGCCGGCCTCGAGGAGCACTACCCAGCGGAGCAGCGGCACCTGGCGAGCTTCGAGACGGGCAACCCGCACGATCTCGCCGCCAAGCTCCGGGAGCTGCTCGGGCTTCCTGCCGAGGTGCGAGCCGCGCTCGGCGTCGCAGCCCGGCGCGCGGCCCTCGAACGTTGGAGCTGGACGAGCGTCGCCACTCGCTTGCTGGAGCCCTTCCAGCGCGGGTAGTCGAGATTGCTTCATTTACGCTAGCGAGGTGGGGGACGAGCAGCGACTGAGCCCGGGCGAGCAGATTCGCGCGGCGCGCGACGCCTTCGAGTCGGGGCAGGACTTCACGATCGCGGTCGAGGAGGAGTTCGCGCTGCTCGATCCCGACACGCTCGAGCTGACGAGTCGCTTCGAGGAGCTCAAGGCGGGCGCAGCCGGGACCGAGCTCGACGAGCACCTCGTCGGCGAGCTGATCGCGTCCGAGATCGAGGTGAAGACCGGCCGCTGCCCCGACTTCGGCGAGGCGGCCGAGCGCATGGCGCAGCGGCGAGCGCAGCTTGCCGACCTGGCGGACCAGTTCGGCGTGGCGCTCTCGTCGACCGGGACGCATCCCTGGAGCCGCTGGCAGGACCAGCGGATCATCGACACGCCTCACTACCGCCGTAACAACGAGGTTCTGCAGTACGTCGTCTGGCGCAACAACAGCTTCGGGATCCACGCGCACATCGGCATTCGCGGCGCCGACCGGGCCATCGCGGTCTGCAACGCATTTCGCAACGTCTTGCCGGAGCTGCTCGCGCTCTCCGCCAGCTCGCCGTTCCTCGAGGATTGCGTGACAGGCCTCCATTCGGCGCGGACGGAGATCTTCACGAAGCTGTTCCCGCGGTGCGGTGTCCCCGACGCGTATGAAGGGTGGGCTGCCTACGAGGAGTACGTCCGCTTCCTCTACGACACCCGCTCGATCGACGAGCACACCCAGATCTGGTGGAGCGTACGCCCGCATCTGGCGTTCCCGACCGTGGAGGTCCGGATCTGCGACGCGCAGCCCGACCTTGGTCAGGCTCAGGCGCTCGCCGCGCTCATACACTCGCTGGGTGTTCGGTTCGCGCACGCCCTCGACGACGGCGAGCCGCTGCCGAACCTGCCGCATCGTCTGATCGAGGAGAACATGTGGCGCGCGATCAGGCACGGTCTGGGCGGAGAGCTGATCGACTTCGAACGAGGAGAAGTCGTGCCGGCGCGAGCGCGGATCGAGGCGCTGATCGATTGGGTGCTGCCAGTTGCCGGGGAGATCGGCGCGGCGCCTTACCTCGCCGTGCCCGAATCGAATGCCGCCGAGGGCCAGTACGCGCGGCTGGGCAACCTCGGGTCTCACCGCGACGTGTTCGCGGAGCTCGTGCGCCGCCCACGGGAGCGAGTAGTTGGCTGATCCGCCGCAGCCCTCGGACGAGGAACTCGTCCAGCAGCTCGAGGCCGAGCTGCAGAAGCTCAAGGTCTCCGACCTCCTCGTCCAGACGCTCTACACGGTCTCGTCGCTCGGTTATCGCCGCCTGTCCGACGAGCATCGAGACCTCGAGCAGGCACGGCTGGCGATCGAGGCGCTCCGTGCGCTTCTGCCGGTCCTCGAAGGCTCGGTGGGCGAGGAGCTGGTGCGCGACTTCAAGCAGGTCACGGCCAACCTTCAGCTCGCGTACGCCGACGCGTCGAAGGTCGGCGATCAGGCGGACTGAGAGCGGCTGGGAAGGAACGCCCCGGCCGGCACGTCTTGTGTTCGTGATGCAGATCGCCGACGTGATCCAGTGCGGTTGCGGCTACGTCCTCCTGGGTGACGAGGAGGAAGAGATGCTCCGGGACGCCGACGAGCACGTCCGCAGCATCCACCCGGAGCTCATCGGGACGCTCTCCCCGCTCGAGCTCGCGCGTCCTCCGCACGAGGACGAAGCGGCTTCCTGAGCCGTCCAGCGGCGCTCGCGGCGCCTCATATGATAAAAACCTGCCCGCGCCGAGGTCACTCGGCGCGGACTTTGTGAGGGGGTACGAACGCTGATCGTCGGGAGCTTCTTCAACGACCATCCGGTGCTGTTCGCGCTCGTTTGTGCGGGCGTGGCGATCGCCTACGGGGTCGGGTTGACCGTCTGGCTGCTCGGGCGGCCCGACGGCAACGAGCGGATGCGCGAGATCGCTCGCGCCGTCCAGGAAGGGGCCGCCGCCTATCTGCGCAGGCAGTACACGACGGTCGCCGCGGTCTCGATCGTGCCGTTCCTGCTGCTCGGCTTCTACAACAAGCTCGGCTGGGGTACGGCCCTCGGGTTCCTCGTCGGCGCAACGCTCTCGGCGGCCGCCGGCTTCATCGGCATGAACGTCGCAGTGCGTTCGAACGTGCGCACAGCGGAGGCCGCCCGGCAAGGGTTGAAGCCGGCCCTCAACGTCGCGTTCCGTGCTGGCTCCGTGACGGGCTTGCTCGTCGTCGGGCTCGGCCTGCTGGGAGTCGCAGGCTACTACTGGATCCTCACCGGCTGGGTCGGCAACTCGCAAGACTCGGCGATCAACGATCTGATCGGCCTCGCCTTCGGTGGGTCGCTGATCTCGGTCTTCGCCCGGCTCGGCGGCGGCATCTACACCAAGGCTGCCGACGTGGGCGCCGATCTCGTCGGGAAGATCGAGGCCGGAATCCCGGAGGACGACCCGCGGAATCCTGCGGTGATCGCCGACAACGTCGGCGACAACGTCGGCGACTGCGCGGGTATGGCCGCCGATCTCTTCGAAACGTATGCCGTCACTGCTGTCGCAGTGATGCTGCTGGGCACGCAGTTCCCCTCGAGCAGGTTGGCGCTCTATCCGCTCGCGCTCGGCGGGATGTCGATCCTCGCCTCCGTGATCGGGACCTTCTTCGCCCGCGTCGGACGCAGCGGCTCGATCATGAACGCGCTGTACAAGGCTGTCCTCGTCGCGACCTTCCTGTCCGCGATCGGGTTCATCCCCGTCACTCTGGCGTATGACGGCGGCAAGTTCAGCTTCACCGACCTCTACGCGGCCTCGCTCGTCGGTCTCGTCGTCACCTTCTTGCTCGTCGCGATCACCGAGTACTACACCGGGACCCGCTGGGGGCCGGTGAAGTCGATCTCTTCGGCATCACAGACAGGCCACGCGACCAACATCATCTCCGGTCTCGCCGTGGGGATGCAGGCGACCGCGCTCCCGGTGATCGTGATCGCGGCGGGCATCCTGATCGCCCACCATTTCGCCGGTCTCTACGGCATCGGCGTGGCGGTGNATGACCGGGTTGATCGTGGCGCTGGACGCCTACGGTCCCGTGACGGACAACGCCGGAGGCATTGCGGAGATGGCCGATCTGGACGAATCGGTGCGGGCGATCACCGATCCGCTCGACGCGGTGGGCAACACCACGAAGGCGGTGACCAAGGGTTACGCGATCGGCTCCGCGGCGCTTGCCGCCCTCGTCCTTTTCGACTCCTACACCACGGGCCTTGCCGATCAAGGGTTGCCCTCGGCCTTCAGTCTCAGCGATGCGTGGGTGATCGCCGGCCTGTTCATCGGCGGGTTGATGCCCTTCCTGTTCGCGTCGCTCGCGATGCAGGCGGTCGGGAAGGTGGGGGGCCAGGTGGTGACCGAGGTCCGGCGCCAGTTCCGGGAGAACCCGGGGATCATGGAGGGGACGAGCCGGCCCGAGTACGGCCGCGCGATCGACATCGTCACGAGCTCCGCAATCCGGGAGATGCTCCTGCCGGCGCTGATCCCGATCCTCTTTCCGATCATCGTCGGGATCATCAACGCGCGCATGCTCGGCGGGCTGCTGATCGGCACGATCGTCACGGGGCTCTTCCTGGCCATCGCGATGCGTGGGACAACGCCAAGAAGCTGATCGAGGACGGCGCCTACGGCGGCAAGGGGTCCGAGGCCCACGCCGCCTCCGTGACGGGCGACACGGTCGGCGATCCCTACAAAGACACGGCCGGTCCGGCAATCAACCCGATGATCAAGATCGCCAACATCGTGGCGATCCTGATCATCCCCCTGATCGTCTCCATCCACGGCTAGGCTCCGCGGTCGTCCCCGTGCCAGGCACGGTGACGACACCGTCACGAGATTCGCACGAGGAATGCAACATCGCCGCATACGAGGCAACGCCTCGGGTTCGTACCGGTGCCAGGCACCGGTACGAAAGCGTGACAAGACGCTGCGCTTTCTCGTCCACTAGCCTCCCCACGTGAGCACCGCGGCACCGCAGCCTCGGCGCAGCAGACGACGACGGCAGCAGACTCTCGAGCGGGTGCTCGGCACGCCGGCCCTCTTCGCCACCGCGTACGGCAACGTCGGCTCCTCGATCTACTACGAGCTCGGGCTCGTGGCGGGAATCGCGCTCGGACTGACACCGCTCGTCTTCGTCATCAGCGGCCTGATCTTCGCCGCCACAGCGGCGACGTACGCGGAGGGAACAGTCCGGTTCCCGGAAGCGGGCGGCTCTTCGAGCTTCGCACGCCATGCCTTTAACGAGCTCGTCTCGTTCGCGGCCGCGTGGGCGCAGATGCTCAATTACATCATCACGATCGCCATCTCGGCGTTCTTCGTGCCGCACTACCTGTCCATCTTCTGGGGCCCGCTGCGCGAGAACCCCTGGGACATCGTCGGCGGCGTCGTGGTCGTCGTCTCCCTCGTCCTCCTCAACATCGTGGGGATCAGGGAGGCGGCCCGCCTGAACATCTTCCTGGCCGTCATCGACTTCGCCACACAGCTGCTGCTCGTCATCATCGGCTTCGCGCTCGTCTTCGACCCGCACATCGTCTTCTCGACGAACCTGCACTGGGGGCTCGCGCCGACGTGGAGCGAGTTCTTTCTCGCGATCCCGATCGCGATGATCGCGTACACCGGGATCGAGACGGTCTCGAACCTCGCCGAGGAGGCGCGCGATCCGCCTCGCGACATTCCCCGGTCGATCTCGTGGGTTGCGGGCGCGGTGTTCGCGATCTACTTCACGCTCCCGCTGATCGCCCTGTCGGCGCTGCCGGTCGAGAAGACGAAGAGCGGATACCAGACGCTGCTCGGCCTTCGACCCGACCAGGGAGGCTTCAAGAACGATCCGGTGCTGGGGCTGGTCGAGCACCTCGGTCTGCACGGGCAGGTGCTGCACGCCGCCAAGATCTACGTCGGGATACTCGCCGCGACGATCCTCTTCATCGCGACCAACGCCGGGGTGATCGGCGCGTCCCGGATCACCTACGCGATGGCGACCTACCGGCAGCTGCCGGAGGTCTTCCGCAGGTTGCATCCGAAGTTCAAGACGCCCTGGCTCTCGCTGGTCGTCTTCGCCGGACTGATCTCGATCATCGTCCTGCTGCCCGGCCGGACGGACTTCCTCGGCGCTATGTACGCGTTCGGCGCCATGCTCTCGTTCACGATTGCGCACCTCGCGGTGATTGCGCTCCGCGTGCGGACGCGTGGTGACGTCGAGATGTTCAAGGTGCGTCCGAATCTCCGCATTCGTGGCGTCGACTGGCCGCTCTTCGCCATCTTCGGGGCACTCGGCACGGGCATTGCCTGGCTCGTCGTCGTCGTGCAGAGGGCGGGTCCGAGGTGGGCCGGACTGGGCTGGCTGGCGGTCGGGCTCGCGGGCTACGTGTGCTACCGCCGTTTCGTCCTCAAGGCGCCCCTGACCGCAACCCTGCGCGCACCGATGATCATCGGCCCGGCGATCGCGCTCGAGTACAGGAACATCCTCGTTCCGGTCAAGCCCGGACGCGCGTCCGAAGAGGCGATCGACCTCGCCTGTCGGCTGGCGGCCGACCGGGGCGCCGCGATCGGGGCCGTCAGCGTGGTCGTGGTACCGCTCGAGCTCTCACTCGAAGACCGGCTCGAGGAGGAGGAGCAGCGCGCCTACGAGGCCCTCGACGCGGCGGCCGCGATCGCCGAGTTGTACGGCGTCGCGGCCACGGAACGTCTGCTTCGCGCGCGACATGCGGGCCGCGCGATCGTCGACGAGGCCGTGCGCCGCCACAGCGAGATCATCGTGATGGGCGCACCGCGGGCGGGGCGTGGCCGCGCCGTCTTCAGCGACACGGTCGACTTCGTCCTCAAGCACGCTCCGTGCCGCGTGATGGTCGTCGCCGGGCAGAAAGCGGCGTGAGAGCCTACCGCTACGGCATCGTGGTCTTCGCCGTCGTGTTCATCGGGATCGGCGTCGCACTCCTGGTGGTGACGGCGGCCCGGAACGGCGGCGCTTTCGGATACCTGATCGGGGGCCTCTTCCTCGCGCTCGGCGCCGGCCGCCTCTATCTGCTCCGGAGCCGGCGTTAACCTCAGCTAGTGGCGCGCAAGCTGCCCCGGCTCCAGCGGGTTCTCGACGCCCCCGCACTTTTCTCGATCGCCTACGGAGAGATCGCCTCCTCGATCTACTTCGCGCTCGGGATCATCACGCTGCACGCGCTCGGGTTCACACCCGCGCTCCTGCTGGCGACAGGCGTCCTCTTCCTCATCGTCTCGCTCTCGTACGCGGAGGGGACGGCGGCGATCCGGGAGACCGGGGGCGCCGCGACGTTCGTCCGGATCGCGTTCAACGATTTCTGGGGCTTCGTCACGGGCTGGGTGCTCTTCCTCGACTACCTGATCGTCATCGCACTCTCCGCTCTGTTCTTGCCGCACTACGTCGCGGGTGCGTTCTTCACGAAGCTCCACCGGCCCTGGGACGTGGTTGCCGGCTGCGGCGTGATCGCCGGTGTCGCGGTCGTCCGTCTGGTCCATCGCACGCGCCTCCATCGCTGGGCGCTCATCGTCGCGCTCGTCGACCTCGCCACTCAGCTCCTGATCGTCGCGGTCGGGATGGCCCTGCTCTTCTCGCCCCACGCGTTGACGGCCGGGACGTCGCTCGGCGAGACGCCGACCTGGCATTCGATCGCCTTCGCTGTGCCGTTGGCGATGCTGGCCTACACCGGTCTCGAGACTGTCGCGAACCTCGCGGAGGAGACACGTCGTCCCGGCCGGGACCTGCCCCGTAGCGTCTTCAGCGCCGTCGGCCTCGTCGTCGTCCTCTACGTCGCGATTGCGGTCGTCGGCCTGTCCGCCTTTCCGGCCGAGCACGGCACGCTGCTCGGCAGCAACTGGATTCGTGCGCCTCTCGTCGGGATCGTGACCCAGATCCGGGAGCACGTGCCGAACTACGTCGGCGATCCCCTGCAGGTGTTCGTCGGGCTGTCGGGGGCGCTGATCCTGCTCACCGCAGCGACGACGTCGATCTCCGGTTTCGGACGCCTCGCCTATTCGCTCGGCGAGCACGGCCAGCTACCGCGCAAGTTCGGAATGCTCCGGGCGCGAACAGTGGTGGCGCCGCAGTCGATCGTGGCGGCCGCGTTGATCTCGATCGGACTCCTCGTCGGCACGGCGCCACTGGCGCATCCGGTCCTGTTCCTGGCGAGCCTCTTCAGCTTCGGCGTTCTCCTTGCCTTCACAGCCGCACAGCTTGCCGTGATCAAGCTGCGGTTCAGCGAGCCGACGCGACGGCGCCCGTACCGCGTCCCCTTCACGGTGCGGGGCATTCCCGTGCCCTCCGTGGTCGGCGCGCTCTTGACGTTCGCTGTCTGGATCATCGCGCTCGCGACGCACCCGGGTGCCCGCTACGCGGGCCCGGTATGGCTCGGCGTCGGGCTCGTCATCTACATCGTCGTGCGGAAGTCCCGCGGAGAGGGTCTACTCGAGCGAGTCGTCTCCGCGGACGAGCACCGCGGCCTGGCCGAGGCGGAGTTCTCCCGGATCCTCGTCCCCATGAAGCTCGGGGACATCGGCGAGGAGATGATCGCGACCGCTGTCAAGCTCGCCGAGGAGCGGGGCGCATCCGTAGAGGCATTGCACGTCATCCGCGTGCCGCTCGAGCTTCCACTCGACGCGGAGCTGATCGATGAAGAGGAGCGGGCCGAAGCGTCGCTGGCCGAAGCGAAGCTTCTCGGTGCCGACCACGGGGTCACCGTCGAGGGCCGGACCGTGCGCGCTCGCTCCATCGGGCAGGCAATCGTCCAGGAGGCGCAAGAGCGGGGAGCCGACCTGATCGTTCTCGGCTCCGCGCCGCGCTGGCGCCGCCAGTCGCGCTTCTTCTCCCCGACGGTGGACTACGTCCTCAAGAAGGCACCGAGCGAGGTCCTGATCGTCGCCTTCCCCCAGGGCGTCCTCGAGGAGGACGGCGCCCCGCAATGAGGTTGACTACCGAGCTAGGCTGAGACTGTGAAGCTCATCGTTATCGGCTGCGGCCGGGTGGGCTCGACGATCGCGAAGCGGTTCGCCTCCGATGGCTGGAGCGTGACCGCGGTGGACGAGAACGAGTCAGCCCTCAGCCGCCTTGGAGAGAACTGGACCGGCGGATTCATCGTCGGCCACGGTATGGACGCGAGCGTCCTCCGCGAGGCCGGCATCGAGGACGCCGACGCCGTCGTCGTCGCCACGGACGGCGACAACACGAACCTCATCATCGGGCAGGTCGCCCAGAAGCGGTTCGGAGTCGACTGCACGGTTGTTCGCATCCTCGACCCTGCCCGCGCCGACTTCTTCCGCGAGCGCGGCCTCCGCACGATCTGCCCGACCTCGACCGCGATCGACGCCCTCACCGATGCCGTTCGCTCCTGCGACATCCCACAACGCCCCCTCGAGGAGGCTCCGGTCTAAGTCGATGTACGTACTGATTGCAGGCGGCGGGAAGGCGGGCGCGAACGTCATGCGCACGCTGCTCCGCAACGGCCACGAGGCGACGATCATCGAGCAGAGGCGAGACCGCTTCGAACGACTGGAGGCCGAGTTCGAGCATCAGGCGATGCATGGCGACGCGACCGAGCTCTTCGTCCTCGAGAAGGCCGGCATCAAGCGCCCGCCGGACCTCGTGCTCGCGCTCACGGGCGACGACGAGGACAACATGGTGATCGCTCAGATCGCGAAGGAGAAGTACGGCGTGGGCAAGGTGATCGCGCGCGTCAACGACCCGCGCAACCAGCCGCACTTCGACCTGCTCGGCATCTCGCCGACGGTCTGCGCGACGTCGAGCATCCTCGGCCTCGTCGAGCACGAGGTCCCGGAGCACGATCTCATCCACCTGCTCGAGCTGCGCAAGGAGAACCTGGAGATCGTCGAGGTGCAGATCGACAAGAGCTCTCCCTCCGCCGGACAGACGGTCGAGAAGCTGCGGCTGCCGGAAGGCTCGCGGCTGATCTCGATCATGCGTGACGGCAAGGCGGAGATCGCGGTCGGCTCGACCGAGCTCCAACCCGGCGACCAGGTGCTCGCGATCCTGCAGCCGGGCAAGGAGGACGAGCTCCGTCGCATCCTCTTGAAGAAGTAGCCGGGCGCAGGTTAAGAACTCCGTAAGACCTCGGTTAAGACTCGAACCGATGATCGTCACGCGGGTAGGTTGGTCAGATGTTCGCGCACGTCCTCGCCGCCGCGGTCGCGCTGGCCGTGCCGAACGCGACCGCGAGGCCGCAGCTGTCCGTCCAGCCGTACGCGAGCGGGCTCCCTGCCCTGACCGCGATCGCCTCGACGCCGGCCGAGCCGCGACGACTCTACGCAGTGGAGCAGGTGGGCAGGATCGTGTACTTCGTCGACGGACGTCTTGCCGGGACGTTCCTCGACATCCGAGACCGCGTGGTGAGCGGAGGCGAGCAGGGACTCCTGTCCGTGGCGTTCTCCCCGGGCTATGCCCGGAATCACCGCTTCTACGTGAACTACACGGACAAGAGCGGCAACACGAGAGTCGTGGAGTTCCGTTCGCGGAACGGGCAGGCAGTGAGGTCGTCGGCACGACAGCTGCTGTTCGTGCGCCAGCCGTATGCAAATCACAACGGCGGCGAGCTCCAGTTCGATCGTAAAGGGCTTCTATACGTCGGCATGGGTGACGGCGGTTCGGAAGGGGACCCTGGCAATCGTGCGCAGCGACTGAGCGAACGGCTCGGCAAGCTGCTCCGCATCAATCCGCTTCGCCGCGGTGCGAAGTGGAAGATCGTCGCGCTCGGCCTGCGCAACCCGTGGCGTTTCTCGTTCGACCGCGCCAACGGTGACCTCTACATCGGCGACGTCGGACAGGCGAACTGGGAAGAGATCGACTATCTACCGCGCGCGCTGATCTCCAGGCTCGCGAATTACGGCTGGCACGTCTACGAGGGTCGAGTCCGCTATGCCAACACCGCGCTCGGGCCCGGTCGGCTCGTCGCGCCCGTGTACGTCTACAGCCACGCCGGAGGCAATTGTTCGGTGACGGGCGGGTATGTGTACCGCGGAACGGCGGTGCCGGCGGCGGTCGGGCGTTACTTCTTCGGCGACTACTGCAGCGGCGACGTCTGGAGCCTGCGGATCGTCGGCGGGCGCGCCGTGGACGTACGCCAGGAGCCGTTCCGAGTCGGCTCGCTCACGACGTTCGGCGTGGACGTAGCCGGCGAGCTCTACCTCGGGACCGGCGCCGGCAGGATCTACAAGCTCGCTGGTTAGCCGGTTCCGCGGCGCCTCACGCTTGGTCCCTGCTGCCCGAGGGCGGCGAAGGCCAGGGCCTGAAGCGACTCGTTGAGCGTCGACAGCTCGTGGGAGATGCGCAGGAGATGGTCGCCGGAGTCGAGCCTGCGGTTGAGCGTGTGCACTTCGTCGCAGAGGCGGTCAAGGCGCTCGAGCAGCGCGTCGAGCTGTCGGTCGGCGACGTCCTTTCGTTCCACAGAGGTCATGTTACGGCGAGCAGCTCCTCCCGCGTGCTGACCAGCGTCGTGCCCTCGCCGAGGCGCTCGATCACCCGCGCTCGTGCGCCCGGGCCGGCCTCGAGCGCGTCGACGCGCCGCGTCGCGCCGAGGTGGGAGAGGGCGACGCGCGCGAGCTCCACGGGTGCGTCCGTGAAGACGACGATCCGCGTGCCTCCGGCCTGCAGCCGCCTCAGCGCGCTGCTGACGTCCGCATCGCGTCTGAAGTAGACCGGCGCGCGTTCCTCTGCGAAGCGTTCGAGGAGCCGGCCCCAGTTCGGCAGCTCTTCGTCGAGAGCATCGACATCGACCCGAAGCCGGCGGCGGGCGTCCTCCAGCCAGTCGAGCCAGAGCGGTTCGGCGTTGCCGAGTGCGGCCAGGTCGACCGCCAGCGTCTTCATCGTTCGCGCACGCGCAGCCAGACGAGCATCCCGAACGCGAGGCCGACGGCGTCGATGGCGACGTCGACCGGCGAAGCGTGTCGGCCGCGAACGAAGAACTGATGCAGCTCGTCCGTCGCCGCATACGCGATCCCGGCTGCGAGTGCCGTCGCCTCACGTCCCACGGCCCGGTAGAGGAGCGCGCCGAGTATTGCGTACTCGGTCACATGTGCGCCTTTCCGCAGCACGGTGTCCCACGTCCCCAGTCCGGTTCCGAGATGGGGCACCGAGGAGAACGCGAAGATCACCGCCGCCCACGCGACGACGGGGAGCCACACCGTCAGGACGCGCGACCGGGCCATCGCGGCCCGATGGTAGTCTCCGGCCACAAACCGGCGAGCGGCAAGGGAATCCGGTGCAAATCCGGAACGGTCCCGCCGCTGTGAGGGGAGACGCTCCCACGCCACATGCCACTGGCCACACGGCCGGGAAGGCGGCGAGGGAGGGAGCCCCGAGTCAGAAGACCTCCGCCGCCGGCAACCCGAACCCCTCGCGGAAGGAGGATTCGTGTTCCACCGAGTTCTCATGGTCGCTGTGGCGACCGTCGTAACGCTGCTCGGCGTTCAGCCTGCGCTTGCACGAACGTCGCACCGAATCGTCTCGCTCTCCCCGACGGCGACCGAATCGCTGTTCGCGATCGGCGCCGGGGCACAGGTAGTGGCTGTCGACGATCAGTCCGACTACCCGAAGCGCGCCCCCCACACGAGCCTCTCCGGGTATACGCCGAACCTCGAGGCGATTGCAGGCTATCGGCCGGATCTCGTGGTGCTCTCCGGCGACGCAAACGACGTGGTCGCCGGCCTCCGCAAGCTCGGGATCCGCGTACTGCTCCAGCCGGCCGCGAAGAATCTCGCCGAGGCCTACGCGGAGATCCGGCAACTCGGGGCGGTCACGGGCCACCGACGTGGAGCTGCCGCAGTCGTGACGAGGATGAAGAGCGCGATCGCGAGCGTCCTGAAGTCGACGCCAGAGCACGGCCTCTCGGTCTATCACGAGCTGACGCCGGACTACTACAGCGCCACGTCCAAGACCTTCATCGGACGGATCTACAAGCTCTTCGGGCTGCGCAACATCGCCGACGCGGCTGACTCGTCCGGCACCGGCTTTCCGCAGCTTTCCGCCGAATACATCATCTCGGCCGACCCGAGTCTGATCGTCCTGGCCGATACGCGCTGCTGCGCCCAGTCCGCAAAAGCCGTCGGGAATCGTCCGGGCTGGGCCGGCCTGGCCGCCGTGCGACGAGGAAACGTGATCGGCATCGACGACTCCGTCGCATCCCGCTGGGGCCCCCGCATCGTGCAGTTCGTTCGTGCGGTCGGCAAGGCGCTGAGGAGGCACGGCGGCTGATGCGTTCGATTGCGGCGCGGCTCTGGCTCCCGGCCTCCGTGCTGTTCCTGGCTGCGGCCATGCTCGCGGGCGTTCTCGTCGGACCCGTGCACCTGGGCGCCGTGAACGTGGTCCGGGCGACGTTCGCTCACGTCTTCGGACTCCATTCGCCGCTCTCTGGCGCGGACGATGCGATCCTCTGGGAGCTCCGTCTGCCGCGGGTCATTCTGGCGGCGCTCGTCGGCGGCACGCTTGCGGCGGCGGGCGCTGCATATCAGGGCGTGTTCCGCAATCCATTGGCAGATCCGTACCTGCTGGGCGCCGCTGCTGGCGCCGGGCTCGGCGCGACGGTGGTCGTCGCATATGCGCCTGCGAGCTCCCTGACGGGTGATCTCCTGCCGTTCGGAGCATTCGTGGGTGCCGCCGTGGCCGTCGTCGCCGCCTACGTGCTGGGTCGCTCGGCGGGTGTGGCCGCGGGGCCGGCAGCGCTCGTGCTGGCCGGTGTCACGATCGCGTCGTTCCTGACGGCTCTGCAGACGTTCGTGCAGCAGCAGCACGTGGACACGGTGCAGGAGGTCTACTCCTGGTTGCTCGGCCGGCTGGCAACGTCCGGCTGGCGCGACGTTGGCATCGTCCTCCCGTATGCCGTCGTCGCGTGGGCGGTGATCATTGCGCACCGGCGTCTGCTCGACGTCCTCTCGGTGGGTGACGAGGAGGCCGCGGCGCTCGGAGTGAACGTCGCGCGTGTCCGGCTGCTCGTGGTGGCTGCGGCCACGATTGCCACCGCCGCCGCGGTGGCGGTGAGCGGGCTGATCGGCTTCGTCGGGATCATCGTCCCGCACACGATCAGGCTGCTCGTCGGTGGGAGCTACAGGCTGCTCCTGCCGCTGTCCGTGATCGTCGGCGCGGGCTTTCTCGTCTTCGCCGACGTCATTGCGCGCACGATCATGTCCCCTGCAGAGCTGCCGATCGGTGTCGTCACCGCCTTCTTCGGCGCTCCCTTCTTCGCCGTCGTGCTTCGCACGAGCCGGAGAGCTGCATGAAGGCCCTGACCCTCGAGCGGGTGTCGGTCACGCTCGGCGGCGCGCGAGTACTGAGCGGGTTGTCCGCAGAGGTCGAGGGTGGGGAGTGGGTCGCGGTGATCGGGCCGAACGGCGCCGGAAAGACGACCGCCCTGCGTGCGGTCGCGGGACTCGTTCCCTACGAGGGACGAGTACGCGTCCTCGAGGACGACGCACATGCGCTTGCGCGCAAGCACCTTGCTCGCCGCGTCGCGCTCGTGCCGCAAGTGCCGCTCATTCCCGGCGATATCACCGTCCGCGCGTACGTCCTCCTCGGGCGGACTCCGCATCTCGGTTATTTCGGAACGGAGCGACGCAAGGATCATCACGCGGTCGACGCCGCTCTCGCCCAACTGGATCTCGTCGCGTTCGCGGGGCGCCGGCTCGACACACTCTCGGGAGGTGAACGGCAGCGCGCGACGCTCGCACGCGCGCTTGCACAGGACGCCCCGGTCCTGCTGTTGGACGAGCCCACGGCGGCTCTCGACATGGGACGTCAGCAGCAGGTGCTGGAGATCGTCGACGAGCTCCGCACGAGTCGCGGCCTGACGGTCGTTTCGACGATGCACGATCTCACCCTGGCCGGGCAGTACGCCGACCGGCTGCTCCTGGTGGACGGCGGCCGGCTCGTCGCGGCGGGTCCTCCGGACGACGTGCTGACGCGTGCGCTGATCACCGAGCACTACGGCGCCGAGGTGGAGGTGGTCGACGCACCGGGCTCGGGGTTCGTCGTCGTGCCCGTGCGCAGGACGTCGTGAGCCTGACCTTTCTGCTCGGCGGCGCACGGAGCGGCAAGTCCTCGCTGGCCGTCGAGCTCGCGGGGAAGTGGGGAGGGCCGGTGATCTTCATCGCCACGGGCGAGGCCGGGGACGACGAGATGGCCGAACGGATTCGCCTCCACCGGGACGAGCGTCCGGCCGCGTGGGGGACAGTCGAGGCGCCGCTCGACGTTCGGTCCGCCTTCGAGGGAGTGCCGGAGGACGCCGCGGTCGTGCTGGACTGCCTCTCGCTCTGGGTGGCGAACCTCCTGGCGCGCGGCGACGGCCCACGCGAGATCGCGGTGGAGAACGCCGCGCTTTCGACGCTTGCAGCGGCGCGGCGCTCTCTCACGGTCGTCGTCAGCAACGAGGTCGGGCTCGGCGTCGTCCCGGCCACCGAGCTCGGGCGCCGCTATCGCGACGTCCTCGGCCGGGTCAACGCCCGCTGGGCGGCCGACGCCGAGCGTGCGGCCCTCGTCGTCGCCGGCCGGGCCCTGCCGCTCTCGTGAGCACCGGCCTGGAACTGGCGCTTTCGCGCATCGGTCCGGCGGATCCACAGGCCTACGAGGAGGCGGCCCGGGCCCTGGACGCGAAGACGAAGCCGCGCGGGAGCCTCGGCCGGCTGGAGGAAGTTGCGCAGCGCATCGCCGGGATCAGACACACCCCGGCACCTGGGCGGCTCCGAGCCGCCGTCGTCGTGGCCGCCGGCGATCACGGCGTCGCCTGCGAGGACGTGAGCGCCTACCCGCAGGTGGTGACGCGACAGATGCTCGAGAACTTCGATTCCGGCGGAGCGGCGGTCTGCGTGCTGGCGAGGACTGCGGGAGCGAGGCTGCGTGTGATCGACGCGGGAGTGGGTGCGCCCACCAAGAACATCGCCGTCGGCCCTGCGATGAGCCGGGATCGGGCTCTCGACCGGGTCGAGGAAGGGATAGCCCTCGCCGACGAGCTCGCGCGCGAGGAGATCGGCGTCGTTGCGCTGGGCGAGATGGGGATCGGGAACAGCACGGCCGCGGCGGCGCTCTGTGCCGCCTTCCTCGACGTGCGGCCCGAGCGGGTGTGCGGTCGCGGAACAGGGATCGACGAGCTCGGGCTGGCGCGCAAGGTGGAAGTCGTCGCACGGGCGCTGGGCGTGAACGAGTGGCGGAGGGACGATCCGCTTGGAGTCATGGCTGCGCTCGGAGGCTTCGAGCTCGCGCTCCTCTGCGGCGTCGCCCTGGGAGGCGCCGCCAACCGCCAGGTCGTCGTCCTGGACGGCTTCATCGCGACAGCCGCTGCCCTCGTCGCGGTGCGACTGGCGCCACAGGCGGTCGATGCGATGATCGCGGCTCATCTGTCGCCCGAACCCGGCCATCGACTGACCCTCGACGCTCTCGGTCTCGAGCCGCTGCTCGATCTCGGGCTCCGTCTCGGCGAGGGCAGCGGCGCGGCGCTCGTGCTGCCCTTGCTCGACGCGTCGCTCGCAATCCTCGGCGAGATGGCGACCTTCGATGCGGCAGGGGTCACCGATGCCGGGCGCTAGCCTTCGGGCCGTCGCCGGCGCGCTGTCCTTCCTGACGCTCGTGCCGATCGGACGCGTTGTCGCTCTGGACGCGGGTGATGTCGCGCGCGGCGTGGTGCTCTTTCCCGTCGTGGGCGCCGGGTTGGGTGCGCTCACCGGTGGGATCGCGGTCACGCTGCATCCATGGCTGCCGGCCTTCAGCGCGGCAGGTGTCGCGCTTGCGGCCGTGGTGCTCTTGACCGGCGCGTTGCACGTCGACGCGCTGGCGGACACGTTCGACGCCGCCGGCGGCGGCAGTCGCGAGCGCGCTCTCGAGGTCATGCGCGACTCCCGGCTCGGAAGCTTCGGCGTCAGTGCGCTCGCGCTCGACCTGTTGCTCAAGGTCGGCGCGATCGCGGCGCTCCTCGTCAGGGGCGGGGCGGTGCCGGCGTTGATCGCTGCGGGTGCGCTCTCGCGTGCGGCATCGCCGCCGCTGGCCGCGCTCCTCCCGTATCCACGCGCGGCCGCCGGCCCGGGCAGCGTCCTCACCGGTGCGTCTGGCCTTCAGGCCGCAGCGGCGGTCGTACTCGGAACCGCGATTGCGGTGCTCGCGGTCGGAGGTGATGCGCTCTGGCTCGTTCTCGCCGCGGGCTGCGTCGCGCTCGGCCTGGGGCTCCTCTATCGACGCTGGCTCGGCGGCGCCACCGGAGACTGTCTCGGAGCGGTCACCGAGCTGTGCGAGACGACGGTATTGATCGTTGCCGTAGGGCTCGCATGACAAGGCTTGTCCTCTGTCGCCATGTGGAGGAGGGAAACGCGGCCCAGGCGCGCGAGCTCGCCGCCGCGCTCGCTTCGGTGCCGCTCGAGGCCGTCTACACGAGCCCTCTCACACGCGCTGCGGCCACCGCGGAAGCAATCGCGAGAGAGCGCGGCCTCGTCCCGATCGAGGTCGCCGAGCTTCGGGAGATCGAATTCGGCGAAGTCGCTGGCCTCGCCTTCGATCAGTTCCCGGCGCAACTGCAGACGGAGCTCCTCACGCGGCCCCTGACGGTGCGCTTCCCCGGCGGCGAGACCTATGGCGAGTTGCGTGAGCGGGTGTGTCGTGCGCTCGCCGACATCGTCGCGGCGCACCGAGAGCAGGCGGTGGCAGTTGTCACGCACGCCGGGTCGATTCGTGCCGCCCTCTCGGCGTGGCTCGGAATCGCGGACGACGCGATCTTCCGAATCGACCAACGTCCCGCTGCCGTCAACGTCGTGGACTGGCTCGACGGCGTGCCGCTCGTGCGCCTCGTGAACGGCCCAGGACCGTAGGCCCGGCCCGGCTCCCAGGAGCCGTATCCGGAAACTG
>VAWR01000060.1 GCA_005885245.1 Actinomycetota bacterium
CGGCGGCCGCGGTCGCCGCTGCGCCGACAAGGCCGGATGCGGCACCCGCCGCCAACGCCAGACGGCGGCCGGCACTGCGAATCGCGTCCTCGATCGAAGCGGCGCCGAGGAAGTCCACTTGCAGCTTCTGGCCTGGTCGCGCGCCTGTCGCACGCTCGACCGCCTCGACGAACTTGACGACGCGTAGCTTGATCTTCTCCGCCTCGTAGTAGAGCTGCTGCGGGTCGACTTGCCGTCGGAGCCGCTGTCCGACGTTGCGAAGGAGAAAGCGCCCGATGACCCGGAACGGGTCGAGCGTGGGGTCCAGCTTCGTCACGGCCAGCTGCATCTGGCCGAACGCCTTGCCGCTAAGCGCGAGCGACGCAGGGAGGCGAACGCCGTGGCGGCTGGCGATCTGCAGCATCCCGTCGAGCATCGGTCCGATCTGGATGTCGCGGAGCGAACCGATCCGGAAACGCTCGATGAAATCCGCGAGATCGCTCTCGATTGCTTCCATATCGAGCTCCGCCCGGCTCTCGTCGCCCGCGAGCATGAGGACAGCCTCGGCGAGGAACTTCGGGTCGTCGCGCGCGAACGCGAGCAAAAGCAGGATCAGGATCTCGCGCACCTCGGGCCCGAGCTCGCCCACCATCCCGAGGTCGAGAAGGTAGATCTTCTCGCCGGACCAGATGAGGTTTCCCGGGTGCGGATCGGCGTGGAAGAACCCGTCGACAAGGATCTGCCGGGTGAACGCTTCAAGCAGTTGGTGCGCGGCATCGCGGCGCTCAGCGCTCTCCGGTGCTTCCAGGATCGGGACGCCGTCGATGAACTCGAGCACGAGCAGGCGCGACGTCGACAGCTCCGGATAAAGACGCGGCACGTCCAGTCGGTCATAGGGCGCGAGCGCCTCCCTCATCCGCTCGATGTTCGACGCTTCCTCGCGGAAGTCGAGCTCTCGGCGCAGCGAGTCCGACAGGTGCTCGACGAGCGCCGGAATGTCGACCGTGTCGCGGAGCTGTTCACGCTTGAGCGCCTTTTCCGCGAAGAGCTCGAACAAGCCGAGGTCACGCAGGATCTCCTCTTCCGCACGCGGCCGCTGCACCTTGACGACGACGTGCGCGCCGTCATCCAGCGTTGCGCGGTGCACTTGGCCGATCGTTCCTGCGGCGAGGGGCTCGGAATCTATCGAGGCGAAGACGTCCTCCCAGGGAACGCGAAGCTCCTGCTCCATGACGCGCACGACCTCCGCTTCCGTCAGAGGCTTGACGCTGTCCTGGAGTTTCTCGAGCTCGGCGACGAACTCCTCGGACAGCAGATCGGGCCGGGTCGAAAGGATCTGACCGAGCTTCGCAAATGTTGGCCCGAGCTCCTCCAGCGCTGCGCGTACGCGCTGTGCACGTTCGACCGAGGAGATGGTGCCGCGAATGTCGAGCCCGAGCCGACTGACGATCCGCGCGATCTGCGCGGCTCGTCCGAGCAGCCGCCCCTCGACCACCGGCGCGGTCGGCGGCTCCGGCGCCACGCCGTCGGACGTGTTGACGATGATGACCGTACAGCGTGCAGTGTGCGAGATTCGGTTTGGCACGTTCCCGAGTAGAAACTCGCGGCGTCCACCCATGCCGACGTTGCCCACGACGAGCACGTCGGCTTTCTCCTCCTCGGCGGCGCGCACGATGCCGCCGGGAACGTCGTGGTCTACGCGGAAGATAGCGCGCGCATTCGAGAATGCCTCGGCGTCCGCACGCAGCAAATCTTCAGCTCCTTCCTCAAGTTCGGGGCGCACGTTGAGGAGGACGAGCTCGCCGCCGAAATGCTGGGCGAGCTGCGCCGCCCAGGCAACTGCGCGCTGGGCGGTTTCGGACCGGTCGGTGGCAACGACGATCTTCACTTGAGCAAGGTCTATTTCAACAGACGGCGACCCGGCGGGAGTGCGGGCGGCCCGGGCGCATCTGACCCCCAATTGGCCGAGGACTACGCCTCGGCGCGGGTGCATTGCCGCACTGGACTGTCTCATGGCGTCTGAGGCGAGCCGGCTCCGCCACGCGACCTGTGACGCGGGTCGTGCTGACCGGCTGTGGGTTTGGACGGCCGCTGGGTTAACGCCGGTCCTTTCGAGGTTCGGACTCGACGGGAAGCGAAGCACAGAGGTGCCACTTCGCCGATCGAAATCCGGCCTGCTTTGCAGGCCATGATGATTTCGATCGGCCTTACGTTTCGATCCAAGCCTTAGCGGCCGACGCAGGCAGAGCCGGCATCGGCGGCGGATGTCGAAATGCCACGCCGATTCTGATTGTCGCGGCCCACCCAGTGAGCAAGTGCTTGACGCCCCTCGGTGGAGATAGGACACTGACCGGGCGGGCGGCGAAGGGGAGAGAGGCTCAAGATGCCGGAGCGACGTGTGGTATCTCGACCGACGATTTGGTGTCAGGGTTCCCTCGTTATCTCTCGTCCCGAAGGAAGCGGCCCTTTCTGGGACGGCCCTTCTGAACCCTCCGGGGGGACGGTACCCGTTCGATAGCGCCTCGTCAGTGGCCGATCCGATCATCGCAGCCTGGGTGACCAGGTCAGCGAGCGAAAGGAAGAAACCATGCGCAAGCTGGTCGTATTAGCGGTTCTCGCCGCCACAGTTGCAGCGGTTGTGGCGACGCCTGCGGCGGCGAAGCCGCGCGGCACCAATGGAAAGATTGTCACGAACAGCGACAACCTAGGGACGGGCGAGGAGCAGGTTTACACCGTCGACCCTGACGGCACCGATCAACAGCTCGTCTTCAATAACAGCGAGGTGGGCCAGTGGTCGCCCGACGGCACGAGGATCGCGCTCGTCACCCAGCTCGGCCCCCCCGAGGTGCTCTTGTTCAACCCGGACAACGGGAGCACCGTGGATTTCGGCCTACCGGATAACCTTTACCCGGACCTGGCGCTCTTCTGCACGGTGTGGTCGCCGGACGGCGCTCGGCTTGCCTGCGAGGGCCAAGGGCACACAGATCCGAGCCTAACCGGCGTGTACACGCTGCGGTCATCGGACGGGGGCGACCTGCAACGGGTCACCTCGGATCCGACCGGCGACGACTGTCCGAGCGACTACTCACCCGACGGCCAGCGACTCGTCATCACGCGCGCAAACGAGACGACCTACGCGCTCTACACGGTCAAGCTGGACGGCAGCGGCCTGAAGCAGATCACGCCGGACGGGATGCAGTTCAACTTCTGTAATGGAAACTGGTCACCGCAGGGAAACGAGATCGTGTTCTCAGCCCACGTTCCCAACGGCGATTACCACAGCTCGGTCTGGGTCGTTCACTTCAACGGCGCGGGCCTGCGGCAGCTTCCGATCGCGGGTCCTTGTGGCGGCCTGTCCTCCGACCCGACGACGTTCGGGTGTTTCAACCCGGTCTGGTCGCCGGACGGGCAGAAGATCGCCTTCGGCCGCAACCAAGATGACGGGCAGCGCGACCTCTACACCGTCAACGCCGACGGAAGCGGGCTGTTCCAGGTCACGCACACACCCGACATCAGCGAGTTCAACGGGGACTGGGGGACGCACCCGCTGACTCCATAGGCACATGTGGGAGCCTCTGGCCCACGCGGCAAAGCCGGACAACGCCGCACAGGGCCAGAGGCTCGCCGAGTTGTTTTCACCGAGGTGCTTGTCGGCTCCGACGAGAAGACTGAGGCGCGCGTGGAGTGTGGTGAGTTGTGGTGAGTAGAGGACGGGAACGCAGGGGAAACAGGCCATCTTTGAGAGCACGAAAACGCCTAACTGTCTCCTCCGGTCCCCCCTGAGGTCCCACCCGCGCCTAGATCGCACCCAGGAGAGTCGCCGGTTCGAGTCCGGCTAGCTCCATCTCTGTTCCCCGAACTTACAGCGATTTTGTGCACCCGAGGCGTCCAAGGCATTGCGCGAACCGTGGCGGCGGGTGGCTGGGAGGTCTTAGTTGGCGGCGCGCGCTGTGCGGACGGGGTGGCGTCGGGCTTCGGCGTACAGCGGCTCGGGGGCCATGTCGAGGCCATCGGGCCAGGCGATCGTGCCTGCCTCGGGGTCGAGCTCCACGCGTGCGAAGTACGACGGGTCGCGGAGCGGCTCGAACACACCGCGCCACTCACGCCCGGAAAAGTCGACGTCGCCAACAGTTCCGTCCTGGAAGGCCAGGCGCAGGCGATAGTCGCCGATGACCTCGACGGCGGAAACGTCAACCAACTGTTCCATACCGGGCATGTTACGGAAGCGGCTCGATGGGCTGGAGGGGCTCTTCGCGGCGAGCACGCTCCCAGTTGGCCTGCAACTCGTCGCGGTGGAGGAGCGCCCATTCGGCCACGAGCGCACGCGCGCGGGGCGGCAGCGATCCGGCGATCAGCTCACCGTCGAGATCGACCGACGCGACTTGGCCCGCGTAGCGAGCGTGGAAGTGCGGGCGAGCATGCGCGCCTTCGTTCCAGTACATCCAGATCGCGATCCCGTAGAAGAAACTGATCCGCGGCACGCCGAAACCCTACGGGCCGTGGCTGACAGCGCAGTCAGAGCGCGAGCAGCGGCGCGATCACCTCGCCGTCCGAGCGGTTCGCACAATACCCGGTTCGGCCCACCTAATCCGCTGCTCCGCTTTTTTCGGCCCAGCACACCCGAACGTTCACGCGGTGCTACCGGGTTCTCCTGCCGATGCCATCCCTGGCTCGCGCCGGCCGCTCGTTTTGTCAAACCGCATCGGCGATTCCGTCGAACCCGTTTAACCGTGACCTTGCGAGGTGGATCAGGCCGTGTGCTTTCTGTATAGACAACAGGAGGAAGCACAGTGTCGGATCCTGATCTCAGCCGGCCGCAATTCAGGCCGAGCCCGACGGACGAAAGTGTGCGTGGGGTTTCTTGAGTTCCTTGGGCGCCGGCCCGACAATCGGTTCATGCAGATGGTGCGACGGCGTGTTCTCCCGATCGCGTTCTCGCTCGCCCTGCTCGCGCTGGTCTCCTCTGGCGGGGGCGGCCGTGCAGCGACCGACCGGACAGCGAAGGTCGTCGTGATCACGAGCGGGGTTGTGCCGGAAGGAGAGGGGCTCGGCAGCGGGGACTACGGCTACGCGGATTACGGGCTGGTACTCCGGAATCGGTCGTTGACCAGGGACGCGATCGACGTCACTGTCGAGGTGGAGGCAGTCGACGGTCGTGGCCGGTCGCTCACGGACAGTTATACGGCCGTCACCCTGATACCCGCCGGGGAGGACTTCGTCATCAGCGGCGCGCTGATCTGGAGAGGCTCGCCTGAACTCGCCGGCATCGAGACCGAGGTACACGTCGGACAAACCGCGCCCCGACGTCGAAGACTGCCGCCAGTTAAGCATGTATCGGTGACGAGTTCCGGAGGCGTCATTGGGTCGTTTGCCAACCCGTACAAGAAGCCCCTACCCGAAGGCGCAACGGTCTACGGTGTCGTTCTGGACAGCCGGGGGCGAATCGTGGCGGCCGGCTACGACCCCACCGACGCAGTCACTCGTCCCGGCGCGACTGTGGCGTTCGACATCCTCGGGACCTCGACGACGGTGCAGCTCGACGCCGTCACCTCCGCGAAAGTCTCAGTCGACCCGTGCGGATACCTCGCCTTTACGCGCGTCTGTCCTGTCCCGGGCGCTCAGAGCTGACGAACGCGATCTGCCTTTGGACCGTCCCTCGAGACTTCGCGATTCGAGCGCAGGTGCGCGATCCGCGAGGAACGGTGCACGAATTCCGAACGGTGCGTCGTCGTAAAAAGCACCGCTCGCCCGCTAGCTCGACGAGCAAGACGCCGGTGTGATGGGAAGGCCAGCCGGCGGACGGAACCGTTCGAACGGGTGACACGCAGACGACTGTCGCGTGCAAAAAGACGCGCGTCGCGCCAGGACGCCAGTGAACAGTTGGGGCAGTCCGCGACGTTGTTCAGCGTTCTACCAACCGTGCTACCAAACTGAGAGCACCTGGCCGAACTGAGGTCGTGAAGTGGTGAGTTTCAGCGTCGAGTGGACGACCTCGGCCCAAGCGTCGAGAGTCCTCGGCATCAAGTCTCGCGGCCTGCGCTAACCCTCCAGGGGTTCCACTCGCTTGCCGATGATGAGTGGATGCGCCCGCCGTCCCAACAGCCGCGGTTTCCGATCGGCCTCGCTGCAGCAGTCGTCATCGCGATGCTGACCGCCGCTGTCGTGCCCGGGTCCGGTCTGGTGATCGGCGTTCTCCTGTTCGTCGCCTGCTTGATCTACACCGCGAGAGCCGCTCGCCGACTCGATCCTCCGGATACGTAGGAGCGCGATCGACGTGGCAAATCAACTCCTCATCGCCTTCTTCGCCCT